>NZ_JBBEYH010000037.1:0-31279 GCF_050172695.1 Shinella sp. G-2
CTCAAGATAGTCCTCCAAGCCGTGACGCGAGCCCTCACGACCCATCCCGGACTGCTTAACACCACCAAACGGCGTGGGGTCGAAGCCGGTTCACGCGACGTCTGTGTAGCTTGCTGTCTCCGGCGGCGGTGGACTTGTGCGAAAGCGTGCCCCTTTGAGCCATAGCTTGAAGGCTTCCCAATGGATGCCGGCCATCACCTTCATCGTCATGAAGGGGAATCGGATGAGGCAGCGCGCCAGCATGGTGTCCGTCAGCGGCGCCGAGTCCGCATGGAAGGTGGCGGCCATGACCGGGTCTTTGCCGGCAGTCTCATGTATCCGCACCCGAACGGTTCGGCCGGGCGGAAGGATGCGGAAATGGTAGCGCAGCCCCATGTCCATGAAGGGGGAAACATGAAAGACCTTCGTGCGCGTCTGGCGAATGCCGGCGGCGCTGACATCGCCTGCAAGAACCGGCGCCACATAGCTATGCCGTTCGCCGAAGGTGTTCCTGACCGCATAGATGACGGCTATCAGCCGGTCTTCGTCATCATAGGCGAAATAGGTCGACAGCGGGTTGAAGACATAACCGAACATGCGCGGGTAGGCGAGCAACAGGATACGCGCCGCCGGCCTTTCGAGACCGGAGCGTGCCAGCAGGCGGTCCGCGAACTGACGCAGCGTCTCGCCATCCTCTTCGACATGATCGCTTTCGTGGAACGACAGGATACCCGCACGGTTCACTGCGAGCAGACGGGTCCGTACGGCAAGCTCCGCCAGCCGGTCGATATCCACCAGAAGGGAAAAGACGCTATAGCTGAAGCGGTGGCCAAAGGGATGGAGCCTCTGGTGCATCACCTTGCCGGAATAGAGCGTGCCGGCCGCGGAAGGCGGCGGACCGTTGTCTGCCATTGTGGTGACGCGGCTTTGCCTCATGTGGTCTCCCCTCCGAATATTCTCATCGTGCCGCCTGCCAGCGAACGTTCCTGCACAATACACCGCCCAGGATGCAGCCGCGGGTGAGAAGAGACGTGTCGGAAACCTGCACCGTGATCGAATAGGTGCGTTCGCGCTTCGCATCGTAGGCAGTGCCGGACAATGTGTCCGGCGATTTGGGCTGAAGCGACATGACCAGGCGGTCGCCGGCCTCCTCGCCCTTGCTGGTATCCCGGATCCAGAGATTGGTGGCGCAGATATTGCTGCCGCATGGCGCGATGCGGACACGCGCATTCCCGTCGTCCCGCAGCCAGACGCCGCTCGGATCGGCGGATTGCTGCGCTTGAGAGGCGGCGGCCGTCAAAACCAGGGCGGAAAGTGCAGTCAGAACGGCTATCCTCATCGGTCCATCCTCGTTGCTTTCCGTTGAATACGCATGCAGGGGCGGATCGGTTCACCTGAGGTGATCCGTCAGGACGAAGAAGGCGTAGAAATGTCGGTACACGTTCTGGAGACATCGGTATGAAAACCATCGTCATCGCTTACCTGGCGACCGGCATCGCCTTTCTGATCGTCGACGCCATCTGGCTTTCAACGATGGCGGACATGCTTTACCGCCCGCTCCTGGGCGACAAGCTGGCGCCGCAGTTTCACCTGGCGCCGGCCGCTGTCTTCTATCTGATCTATGTCGCCGGCATCGTGTTTTTCGCCGTAATGCCTGCACTCGAAGGGGGTGGGTTCGGCAAGGCTGGACTGAACGGTGCGATGCTCGGCCTCGTGGCTTATGCGACCTATGATCTCACCAATCAGGCGACGTTGAGAGACTGGCCGCTTTCCATTACACTTGCCGATATTCCCTGGGGCGCGTTCGTCACCGCGATCGGCGCATCAGCCGGTTTTCTCGTGGCGAGCCGCATCGGCTGACCGTTCCGCCTGCGCCAGAATGCCTGAGAACAGGATCGCCACGAAGGCGGTAAGCATGCTCGCGCTCACGAGGTTGAGCCGGGCCAGAGCGGCATATTGGGCTGCGTCGTACCGCGCGAGCGGCTGACCGTAGGCATCATGCAATAGAAGGAAAATGCCGAAGGCGAGCGCTGCGAGCGCCAGCCCGACGACGCGCTCCCGCGGACGAAACACCAACAATGCGATGACGCCACACGGAACGAGGAAGATTTCGACCGCAGAGGCTGTGCCAAAGAGCCATGCCGAAAGCATGGTATTGCCGATCCCCGCCAGCGGCAGCAGAGCCCGCCCTGCCGCATCATTCCAGCGCGCCACGGCCGGCACGGTGACAAAGAACGGCGTCGAGAGAAATGTGAACCAGGCGGCTGTGATGTCGGAGCTCACCAGCCAGAAGAGATAGAGCGGGTAAAAGGGCTGGTTCGACGCGACCAGCAAGGAAATCACATTCGCCGCAGCGACACGCGGATCGCGGTTATACGCATAGGCTCGCGCCATTGCACTCAGGCGTTTGACGACGGAGATCACTGGCCTGCGCCGGCAGGGCTGAGGCGGTAGTGGCTCACACCCCATTCCTCACCATTGCAATGGCCGAAGAGCCCAGCCGTGGCGAGGAAAAACATCCGCCAGCGCCGCATCCAAACAGATGCCTCCTTGCCGTAGGCGGTTTCGAAGATGGTGCGGACCGCGTCGCGGTTTCGGTCGAAATTGTGGAGCCAGTCCTGCGCGGTGCGCTCGTAGTGCTTTCCGTTCCAGCGCCAGTCCTTCTCCACGGTGAAACTGTCGTCGAACGCGCGAACCAGCCCATGGCTGGGCATGACGCCACCGGTGAAGAAGTGCTGCGCAATCCAGTCCGCCTTGTCGGCATGGTCGAAGCGGTACGCAGACTTGCGATGCGAAAAAACGTGCAGGAAAAGCCGGCCATCGTCGCGGATCCAGCCGCGTACACGCTGGAGCAGGGAGTGCCAGTTGGACATATGTTCGAACATTTCCACCGACACGATGCGGTCGAAGGTGCCGACCGGCGAGAACGTGTTCATGTCGGCGGTGACTACGGTCAGATTGCGAAGGCCACGGCGCTTGGCCTCCGCCTCGATATAGAACCGCTGCGACGAGGAATTCGAAACGGAGACGATGCGACCGGACGGAAAGCGCTCCGCCATGAAAAGCGAGAGGGAACCCCAACCGCAGCCGAGTTCGAGGATATCCTGCCCGTCGGCGAGGTCCGCGTGCAGGCACGTCTCGCCCAGAGCCGCGATCTCCGCCTCCGCAAGGGTCGTGGCGGGTGAGGCATAGAGGCAGGACGAATATTTGCGGCGCGGACCGAGCACCAGCGAGAAGAATGCCGCGGGAAGCTCGTAATGCTGGCTATTGGCATCATCGGTGTGCACGGCGATGGGCCATTCGCTCATGGAGCGTGCGAAGTCCCGGTCCGTCGGGCCGGTCCCCTCTGCCAGCAGGCGTCGCGTGCGGCCTACGAGCCGGCCGATACCGAAGCGCAGGGCATGATCGGGTAGTGGCAGCCTCTCGGCGGCGGTGATGGCGGTCACGGCAAGGTTCATGTCGTCTGCTCCCCTTTTTGCGGGCCGGGCCAGAAGGCGTTGACGCGCCTGGCATAGGCGGCGAAAGCCGCGCCGCGCGAACGCATCATGTGCGCTTCAAGCGGCGGAATTCCTGAAACATGCACCAGCAGCCAATACATCAGGGCGGGACCTGCAAGCGCCAGCCAGCCCCAGCCCCAATCTCCCGCAGGGCCGATAGCCACGACGGCATAGCCGACCCATCCAAGCCACTGGAAGAAATAGTTGGGGTGGCGCGATAGTGCCCAAAACCCGATATCGCAAACCTTGCCCCTGTTGGCGCTGTCCCCGCGAAACCGTGCCAACTGCGCGTCGGCGATGCCTTCTGCGATGACGGCAATGACGATCACCGCAATGCCGGCGATATCGCTCCATTGCCAGCCCATGGCCGGGTTGCGTGCCGCGGTGAAGATCGTCGTGGTAAGGAGAAGCGCGGCAGCCGCCTGGATCTGCAGAAACAGGAAGAGCCGCCAGCGCCAGCGTTCGCCCCATTCCTCCTGCAATTTCGCATAGCGAGGATCTTCACCACCCTTCAGCGTGCGCTGCAGGATATGCAGGCCAAGACGACAAGACCACAGCGCTGCGACCGCGGCCAGGAGAAGGCGTCGATGCCATTCGCCCTCCCAGCCGGAAACCGGAACGAGTGCTGCGGCGATGCCGGCCACACCCACGAGAAAGGACCAGACGGTATCGACCCAGCCGGAGCCGGCCCCCCTCACGACCGCAAACCACACGGCTGTCATGCCCAGCGAGACGGCGGCGGCCAGAAGGAGGAAGAGGGCTGCCGCCGACATCGTTCAGATCCCGAAGATCGGCTGCAGCATGCGGCCGATGACGTTCTTGAAGCGCATCTTGCCTTCCAGGGCGGCGAGGCAGATGCACTCGCCATCCTTGTCGACGATCGGCTGGTGTTCGATATCCTCATTCATTTCAGCAAGGTCCCCCGGGAGGAAGCGGCCGAAACGGTCGGAAAACGATCCCGATACGATGTAGGTGAACTCGGTGCCGACATGTCCGTGGTCGGGAAGAGCGCGGCCCGGGCCGACCTTGAGCAGAATGAGATTGGCATCCGGATCCTGCGGCACGCCGACCCGGCTCATCTTCATACCGGGTCCGATCCAGCGCCAGCGTCCGATAGCGCAGCCGCGCAAGGCGTCCGGCAGGTGTGTGCCTTCAATCTCCACCGGCGCCAGCGGCGGCGGTGCGAAGGGCATGGCGGCGTCCTCGTCGTCGAGCATGGCAAGTACGTCGTTCAGTGCTGTCGCCGACATCTGCGTCGGTTCGGCCTCTTCCAGGAGCGCGCCGCCCAGCGATTCATATTCGCCGACGCGGGCGCGACAGACCGGGCAGCTTGCCAGATGTGCCTTGACGACGATGGCCGGCGCGGCGGCAAGCGTACCGGCGGCGTAGCGCATCAAGGTCTCGTCGGTTGCGTGATGTGTTGTGGTCATGATTTGGCTTCCAACAGCGCACGCAGCCGGTTCATGGCCAGGCGTGTTCTAGATTTTACTGTGCCGAGAGGGATACCCAGTTCATCGGCGATTTCGGTCTGCGATTTCTCGCTGAAATACGAGAGGCGGATGATCGTCTGTTGCTCGGGCGAAAGCGCAGTCAGTGCGTCGCGCACCGCCGCATCCCGTTCGGCACCTAGCAACTGATCCTCGACCGTATCGGCAGTATTTTCAGGATCTGGCGGCAGAGCCGACGGGTCTTTCTGCCGTCGCAAATGGTCGATGCGAATGTTGCGCGCGACTGTAAAGATCCAGGTCGCAACGCCCGCGCGTTCCGCATCGAAATACGATGCCTTGCGCCAAACGGTCAGCATCGTCTCCTGCACGAGATCCTCAGCCGCGGCGGACGACATCGTCCAGCGCAGGAAGAAGGTCTTCAGCTTCGGCCCAAAGTAGCGGAAGAGAAGGGCGAAGGCCTGACGGTCCCGACCTTGCGCAACCTGTATCATCATGTCGACAAGGGCATCGGGTGAAGGCGTCTGTTGTCTGTCCCTTGAACTTACCACAGCAAGCCGCCGGCCGGTTTGAAGACCGGGTTTGTGATCACTCTCAACGGTGTTCGAGACTTCATGCATGCATCCTTCTACGCGGTGCTCTCCGAAGTGGATCACACCGTACGAAATCGTTCCTTGCAGTGATCCGTCAGAAGTCCGTGCGCGTAAAGGGTCGTGACAGTTCTCATGAGTTGGAAGCCGCAAAAGGATCGTCATGCGCCATTTTCCTCAATCGGATCGGCCACTCAAAATCGCGGTTGTCGGCACCGGCATCGCTGGTCTTTCGGCGGCCTGGCTGCTGGCGCAGCGCCACGAGGTCACGGTTTTCGAGGCGGACAATCGTATCGGCGGCCATTCGCACACGGTGGATGCAGGCGGCGTCCCGGTCGATACGGGCTTCATCGTCTACAATGAAGTGACCTATCCCAACCTCTCCGCCCTGTTTGCGCATCTCGATGTACCGACCAAGGCGTCGGACATGTCCTTTGCCGTGTCGATGGACGGCGGGCAGCTGGAATATGCCGGCACGAACCTTGCCGGTCTCTTCGCCCAGCGCAGCAACCTGGCGAGCCCGCGTTTCTGGTCGATGCTGCGCGACCTCGTACGCTTCTACCGCCAGGCGCCAAGCGGCGTGCGTGAGCTCGACCCTTCCGCAAGCCTCAACGACTATCTCGACAGCGCCGGTTTCGGACGGGCATTTCGAGAAGACCACCTCTATCCGATGGCGGCCGCGATTTGGTCGACGCCGGCACTCGAGATCGGCAGCTATCCTGCGCTTTCCTTCGTGCGCTTTTGCGAGAACCACGGCTTGCTGAAATTCGTGCGCCGGCCAATCTGGCGAACGGTTGATGGCGGCAGCCGTGCCTATGTCGAGCGGCTAACGGCGCCGTTCCGCGACAGGATCCGGACCGGCACGCCGGTAAGGGCAATCCGCCGCGTCAACGGTGCGGTGGAGATTTCCGCGGGCGGCGCGGAGGCCGAATGGTTCGATCACGTCGTGATCGGCGCCCATGCCGACCAGGCGCTGGGGATGCTTGCCGACCGCTCGCCACGCGAAGCCGAGCTCTTGAGCGCGTTCGCCTACGGCGACAACGAGACGGTCCTCCACCGGGATGAAACCTTGATGCCAAGCCGCAGGCGTGTCTGGGCAAGCTGGAATTACCTCGCGCAATCGGGACGTGACCGCACGGCGGTGCGCAAGCCCTGCGTCACCTACTGGATGAACCGGCTGCAGGGGATTTCCGATCCTCGTCCGTGCTTCGTAACGCTTAGCCCCTTGCACGCTCCCGCCGAAGACAAGGTGATCTGGCGCGGACTTTACCAGCATCCTCTCTTCAACGCCGCGACGCTTGCTGCGCAAAAGCAACTATGGTCGCTTCAGGGTGAAGCCAATACGTGGTTCTGCGGATCCTATTTCGGTTCCGGCTTCCACGAGGATGCCATTCAGGCGGGTCTGGCCGTTGGCGAAACCTTGGGAGGAAATATGCGGCCATGGTCCGTCCAGGGCGAATCCGATCGAATATTCCGAACCCTGCAGGGCGCTTGATTGCGTGCGCCTTCAGGTTCTTCTGCAATTCTCGATGCTTCCTGCCCACCAGTCTGATACCACGTCCCCAGAGTGAAAGGATCTTCCCTTGCGCAGGTCCTGCGACGATCCGCTTCTGTGATGGGAACACATGGGACACAGTGAAAGGCGGTTTGCGCTTCGGGATCGAACCCGAGCCAACCATGAGAAGCTCGACACCGCGATCGGCGCATTTGAGAACCTTGCGGCGTATCGGCGCTATGTGACCTTCCTCGGCAGATTTCGCTTCGCGATGGATCGGGTCTTGAACGATGTCGTCTGGCCACGGGATTGGTCCTGGCGTCCGACCGCCGTGTCCGATTCGATCGCGCAGGACGCGAAAGATCTGGGGCTCCGGGTAACACCGACCGAAACGTCGGATGTGCTGTTTGACAATCAAAGTGGTTTGTTGGGTGCGATCTATGTTCTCGAGGGATCAACTCTCGGTGCGCGCGTTCTAAGATCCCGAGCCGCCGCGCTTGGAATGACTGATGGTTTCGGCGCACGGCACCTGGCGGTCATGACGCGCGACATGTCGTGCTGGCAGTCCTTTCTTCGTCAACTGGACGATGTTGAAGACTTCGACATCGAATGCGCCGCCCAGGCCGCAAATGCTGTCTTCGATCTCGCCTTGCGATGCGTCGAGACAGGCGGGCTACCGTCTCCTGACTTCAAAGCGAGTGCCGATTAGCCATCGATTACACGCCGAACCTTCTCGGCCAGCTGCTCCAGACTGAAGGGCTTTTGAAGCAGGTGGGTTCCGGCGTCCAGGATGCCGTTGTGAACGACGGCGTTTCGGGTGTAGCCGGTTGTATAAAGGACCTTCAGTTCTCCCAGTTTCTCCGACGCCAGGGTGGCGAGTTCACGGCCCGTCATCTCAGGCATGACAATATCCGTAAAAAGGAGCGCGGGCTTCAGGCCTTCTCCCAACAGGGCGAGCGCTGCCGCGCCGCTAGCGGCTTCCGCCACCGTATAACCGAGTTCGCGCAGCGCCTCGACGGAGAAATTGCGCACCCGCTCGTCATCCTCCACTACCAATACGAGTTCGCCACGGACGCCGCGCGCAGGGTCAGCATTCTGCGGCGATATCTCTCTGGCTTCCGTCTCGCCGTAGTGACGGGGTAGGTAAAGTTTTACGGTGGTTCCGTGGCCTGGTTCGGAATAGATCTTCACGTGTCCGCCGGACTGGCGCACGAAGCCAAAAACCTGGCTCAGGCCGAGCCCGGATCCCTTGCCGACCTCCTTTGTCGTGAAGAAGGGATCGAAGGCCTTTGCGAGAGTGTCGCCGCTCATTCCCGTGCCGGTGTCGGTGACCGCAATCATCACATATTGGCCGGGCGACATCGTGTGTTCTTGGGCATAGTCCTCGGAGACGAATGTGTTGGCCGTTTCGACGGTGAGCCGGCCGCCGTTCGGCATGGCATCTCGGCCGTTGACCGCAAGATTGAGGACCGCGTTCTCAAGTTGGCTGACATCGGCATTTATGCGCCATAGCCCCGCAGCCAGCACGGTCTCGACCTGAACCTGCTCGCCCAGCGCCCTCGTCAGCAGCTCGCGCATGCCGGCGACCATGCGGTTCGGTTCGATGATTTCGGGCTGGAGTGGCTGGCGACGGGAAAAGGCGAGCAGACGTTGGGTGAGAGCGGCTGCCCGGTTTGCGCCGTCCTTGGCGGCGTCGATATAACGGGCAAGATCGGTTTCGCCGCGCGCAAGGCGCCTTTCGAGGAGGTTCATGGCGCCTAAAATGACGGCAAGCATGTTGTTGAAGTCGTGCGCGACGCCGCCGGTGAGTTGCCCGACCGCCTCCATCTTTTGCGCCTGCCGCAACTGGGCTTCGGCTTCCAAGAGTTTGACGGTGCGCTCCTGCACTTCCTTTTCAAGTTCTTCCCGCGATCGGGCGAGAACCTCACGTGCGTCGATGATGTCCTGGATATCAGTGCAAGTACCGAACCAGCGGGTGATTGCACCGTCCTCATTGCGCACAGGCTGCGCGCGGCCCAGCACCCAGCGGTACTTTCCGCTTCGATGACGGAGCCGATATTCGATGTGATAGGGTTCTCCGGTCTGCAGACAATGCCGCCAGACGGTCCAGGCGCGGTCCTGATCCTCCGGATGGAACATTCCGGCCCAGCCCTCGCCATCGGTTGAGCCTGAAGGCACGCCGGTGAAATCGTACCAGCGCTGGTTGTAGTAGTCGTGATATCCGTCTGGGGTCGTCGACCAGATCATCTGGTCGATGGAGTTCGTGATTGCCCGGAAGCGCTCCTCGCTGTCGCGGAGCGCGGCTTCCGCATTTTTTCGGTCGGTTATATCGAAGCTGATGCCGGGGAAGCGCAGAGCTGTTCCGTCCGGCGCAAGCGTCGGCCGACCCTGCGCGATGACCCATCTGTGTGCGCCGTCCGCCTGGACGAGGCGGTATTCCTGAGAAAAGATGCTGCCGTCCTTCAAGGCCGCCGCAATAGCTTTTTCGACATTTGGAAGATCGTCGGCGTGAATGGCATTGAAGAAATTGGCGATTGATGCGCCGGCGCTCGCCTCTTCGCGCGGGACGCCGTAAAGCTTCGCGAAGCGCGCATCGGCAATGACCCGATTGTTGGGAACATCCCAGTCCCAAGTGCCTACCGTATCCGATGCGCCCAGAGCATATTCCAGCCGCTCCTCGCTGGCACGCAATGCGCGCTCGGCCGACAGGCGCGCCGTCGTCTCGTTGCCCTGGTTGAATATGCCGAGGACCTTACCGTTCTGCCCGAAGATCGGCGCGAAGCTGTAATCCCAATGGGTCTGCTGTGTACGGCCGCCGCGCTGCATGGGCAGCATCTGATCGGTGACCGAAAATCCCTGGCCGGTCTGCAGCACGGCGAGCAGCTGGGGCTCGATCACGTGCCAGATGTCGGCCCATACCTCGCGGGCCGGACGCCCCAGCGCCCAGGGATGTTTTTCCCCGGCAATCGGCGCCCAGGCGTCGTTGTAGAGGAGACGGAGATCGTTGCCCCAGTAGAGGGCCGTCGGAAGCGTCGTATTGAGGCACAGGCTCAACGCCATCCGCAGTTCCTGCGGCCAGTCGGTTTCGGCACCGAAGGGCGTTTTCTCCCAGTCGATCCCCCGGATGCGCTGGTTCATCTCGCTGATTACGTTCGGAATAAAAGTCATCTTGCCGTTTCTCGAGGTATCGCGAGCTTATATGGGGAGGTCGGAAAAATTTGAAAGCGCGGTAACCCTGTGAAATTTTTAAAAAAATGGGAAGGGACATAAGAGGGGTAATGCTGTCCCAGACAGGCCGACGGCTGTGCCTCTATGCTAGGGGTACATGTGCCGGGCAGGCATGATGGCGTTTTTCGCCGTGATCTGATCATCGAGTTCGGCGATCACATCGTCCAGGCTATAGGGCTTCGCGAAGATCCGGACCGCCGCGGGTAATGCCGCCTCTTCCAGATCGCCCCTGCCTGAAACGACAATCCGCGCCGCGTCCGGCCGGCATTTGCTGAACAGTTGCAGCAAGTCCAGGCCGCTCAATCCGCCGGGCAGGTCGACATCCGTGACCAGGCCGTCGATTTCAGCATGCCTTGCGATGTGGCCGATGGCTTCCAGAACACTGGCGGCTGCCAGCACGCGGTAGCCTTCATCCTGCAGCGCGTCGACCAGAATGAAGCGGATGAGCGGTTCGTCCTCTACGACGAGAATGGTGGACTGACATGCGGCCATTGTTATCTCCAGTTCGCTGGTTTGCACACAACGTGTACCCCCTGGAATTTGCCGGTCCCCAAGTGCAGTTTTTGCGAACAATCTTAATAAAATGCAAAGAGGATCGTTTCGGAGGTAGGACCTTGCATCGGCGAGGTCAGCTTTCTCTGACCGTTCGAATGGCGACAGGACGGAAGCCTGGCAAAGTGCCTGATCGATCCTAGATAGTAGAGGCCCAACCCTCTTCATGGTCGGTTTACACGATGCCGATTGTCACTAGGGTTGGCCTTATGGCGTGACTGGTGTGCCGGGAGAGAGGATTCGATGTCAGGGAGCCAACTTGATCTGGATGCTTGCTCACGCGAACCGATTCATGTTCCCGGTGCGATCCAGCCTCATGGATCTGTCCTTGTTCTCGATCCCGCCGATCTGAATATCCTGTGGGCATCGGCCAATTTCGAGGAGCTTATCGGCCAGACGCCGATCGGGTTCCACCCGATGATCAAGACGGCTTTGCGCTCTTGGCGGGCAGCCGGAGACAGTACATATCGCGCCCGGCTGCAGAATCCGGATGTCCACATATTGGCACAGGTCCATCAGGGCCGCCTTATCGTTGAATTCGAACCCAGCGCCGCAGTCTTCCACAACGAGCTTCTCTTCCGCCTGACCGGCTTTGCGCAGCAAGTCACGGCTACCAAGGCGCTCGCCGACGCGCTTTCCGCGACTGCGCGCATGATTGCGGAGATGACCGGCTTCGACCGGGCCCTCGTCTATCGGTTCGATCCCGACTGGAACGGTCATGTCGTCGCTGAAGCCGGCAACGGCACCCTGCCTTCCTATCTCGATCTGCGTTTCCCCGCTGCCGATATTCCGGCACAGGCGCGCAACCTCTATAGCCTCAACCGCATACGCCTGATCCCCGATGCGAATTATGAACCGGTACCGCTCATTGCGTTCGGCGAGGAACGGGATGCGAGCGCCATCGACATGACATTCACGCAGCTGCGCAGCGTGTCCCCGGTCCATCTCGAATATATGCGCAACATGGGCACGCTCTCCTCCATGTCGATATCTGTCATGGTGGACGGCAGGCTCTGGGGCCTTCTGTCCTGCCACAGCCGCGATCCGCACCATGTTACAAGCGATATACGCGAGGCCTGCGATTTCGTTGTCCAGAGCCTGGCCATGCGGATAAGCGCGGACAGTCGGTCCGAGGCGGCGGCGCTTGGCGTTGAGCTTTCGCGTGTGCATTCCAAGCTCTTGACGGCGATGACACAGGCTGATCGATGGGACGAAGGCCTCGCCGGCGCGCCGACGAAGCTGCTGGAACTCACCCGGGCGGATGGGGCGGCGATCCTCTCGAAGGACACGTTTCTATCGGTCGGTGAGGCACCGGAAGAACGTGAGGTAAGGCGGCTGGTCGGCGACTTGTCGCAGGCCGGCGCGGTCACCGATTTCTACGTCACCGATTCCATGGCCGCAGAGCGGTCGGGAGGTGACGGGCCGGCCGGCGGCCCCTGCGGTGTCCTCGCCCTGCGCATCTCCGAAGTGGAAGACAGCTGGCTTGTCTGGTTCCGTCAGGAGGTGGTCAAGACCGTCACCTGGGGCGGGGATCCGCACAAGGTGGTGCGGGAGAGCGGGCGAATCCATCCTCGCAAATCGTTCGAGGCGTGGCGCGAGATGGTGCGCGGCAGAAGCGCACCGTGGCATCCGGCGGAGATCGCTGCCGCGCGGGATCTTCGTGCCTCGATCGTGGAGATCGTCCTGAAAAAGGCCGAACAATTGGCCAGGCTTGCCGCCGATCTGCAGAAGTCCAACAAGGAATTGGAAGCTTTCTCCTATTCAATCTCGCACGACCTGCGGGCGCCCTTCCGCCATATCGTCGGCTTTTCCCAGCTCCTGACGGAGCGGGAGAAGAATCTCGGCGAGCGTTCGCGCCATTATCTCCAGATGATTTCGGATTCGGCTCTGGCTGCCGGTGAACTCGTCGATGACCTCCTGACGTTTTCCCACCTGGGCCGAGCGGCAATCTCCGCGGATAGGGTGGATATGAACAAGCTCGTCGCGGAGGTGCGGTTGGGGCTGGCGGAGGAGACGGCGGGCCGGTCGATTTTGTGGGAGGTCGGTGAACTGCCGGCCGCAACGGGCGATGCAACCCTCCTGCGGCAGGTTTGGTACAATCTCATCGACAATGCAGTAAAATATACCCGGCTACAGAAGGAAACGCGCATTGCAATATCGGCCACGCTGATGAACGACGGCGTGCTGTACCGGATCGCGGACAATGGAGTGGGCTTCGATATGGCTTACAAGTCCAAGCTGTTCGGTGTATTCCAGCGGCTGCAGCGAAGCGAGGATTTCGAGGGCACAGGCATCGGCCTCGCCCTCATCAAGCGCATCGTCGAACGACATGGCGGCAATGTGGACGCCATGGGTGCGATCAATGAGGGCGCATGCTTCACTTTTTTCCTACCGGCGCTACCTGAGGAGTGATCCGTGCCAGAATTGAGGCCTATCTTGCTCGTTGAAGACAATCCCCGGGATCTCGAACTGACGCTGACCGCGCTTGAAAAGTGCCAGATCGCCAATGATATCGTCGTTGCCCGTGACGGTGCCGAGGCGTTGGATTTCCTCTATCTCAGCGGTTCGCACGAGGGTCGCGAGCCGGGTGATCCCGCCGTCGTGCTGCTCGACCTCAAGCTGCCCAAAGTCGACGGGCTGGAGGTACTCGAAAAAGTGAAGCGCGACGAGACTCTGCGTCACGTTCCTGTTGTCATGCTGACCTCTTCCCGTGAAGAGCAGGATCTGGTGAAAAGCTACGAACTCGGGGTCAACGCATTCGTCGTCAAACCGGTCGAGTTCAACCAGTTTTTCAAGGCGATCCAGGACCTTGGCGTCTTCTGGGCGCTTCTCAACGAGCCGCCACCGAAGCTGCGCCAGGTAGGCGACACCTGATATGGCCGGAATGCTGCGTATCCTGTTGCTGGAGGACAGCACCATCGATGCTGAACTCATTGAAGCACAACTCGAAAGTCTGGACGAGACCTTTGCCGTAACCCGCGTTGCCACGCGTGCGGCGTATCATGACGCACTGGCGCGGGAGACCTTCGACGTCATCCTGTCGGACTTCTCACTTCCCGATTTCGACGGAATGGCCGCGCTCAACGTGGCGGTTGCTTTGGCTCCGGATGCGCCCTTCATCTTCGTCTCCGGCGTTCTCGGAGAGGAGGCTGCCATCGAAGCGTTCCGCAAGGGGGCGACAGATTATGTTCTCAAGCCGCGTCTGGCCCGTTTGCCGGCTGCGGTGGCGCGTGCGCTGAACGAAGCGCGCGAGCGGTCGGAGCGGAGACGGATCGAGCAGCAGAAGGATTTGCTGGTCCGTGAACTCAGCCACCGCGTGAAAAACAATCTGGCGGTCGTGCTCTCGCTTATCCGCCGCACCGGTCACAGCAGCAGTTCGGTCGCGGAGTTCGAGGAGAAACTCATCGCACGCGTTTCCGCGCTGGCGGATGCTCACGAACTCTTGTTCGAAGGCAACTGGGACGAGACCGAGCTTCTGAGTGTTTTCCAGCGCGCGGTTCGGCCGCATAACAAGGATCTCTTGCGTTTCGACATCGGACGGCATGATCTCGTTCGACTGGATCCCAAGACCGCGCTCTCCATCGGCATGGTCTTTAACGAACTCGTAACGAACGCTTCGAAATACGGGGCACTGGCTAACGAGCAGGGATGGGTCTCCATTTCGTGGACGGTCGACAAGACGGATCTCGGACAGGCCGTGCACCTGACCTGGAGCGAGCACGGCGGACCTGCCGTCAGGCCCCCCGACGACAAGGGTTTCGGCACCCGGCTCATCAAGGCCAATATCGAATATGAGCTGGGAGGGCAGGCGAACCTCCTTTACCCACCGGACGGGTTTAGAGCAGAGATCGATCTTTTCATCTCCGGAAGCAAAGCTGCGACGATGACACCGATCTAACGGGCTGCTGTCCAGATGCGTATCGGGATGGGTCCGGCGTATACCTTGGAAGTCGTTCAGGACGATGCGGCAATCTGCTCTGCGAGCCGAGCCTGCAGCACCTTGAGGTCGCAAGGTTTCGGCAACAGCACGATTTCGGTCAGCTCTGTCCGTGTCTCTGGCAATTCGGCATATCCGGAACAGACGACCAGCGGTGTGCCGGCCCTGGCGAGTGCCTCGATGACGGGATAAGAGTAAACGCCTCTCAGATTGAGGTCGAGCACCGCCCCGTCTATGCCGGACGAAACAGCCTGCAGGGCCTGCTCGACGCTCGAAACGGGGCCGATTACCCGGGCGCCAAGTTCCGTGAAAAAATCCTCAAGGTCGAGGGCGAGGAGGGGGTCATCCTCCAGAATGAGGATGCGTTTGTTTTCCAGACTGCTTTTTACCATGATGCTCTTAACGTCAATGCGGACTGGCCGCTCAACCAGGGTCGTGGGGTGGCCTTCTTAATTAGGGCCGCGGGAGGCTTCGTCAATGCTGTCGATGGCCGGGCTAGCGGCTAGGCAAAGAGGAAGCAACACTCGCTTGAACGAGTCATTATCAGAGTATTCGCGTTGTGCTGGTCGCTGTTCTTCAACGAGACAGCGGCTCCGTTCCTACATCGGACACGCCCGCTTTCGCTCAAGCAACGGCGAATTCGTTATTCGCGCGTTAAACGGGATGATTTTCTGAGGACAACCTGCCTGGCAGCAAATGCTGGGCGAAAACGACAGTAGACCAGCAAGGCTTGGTTCTCCTGATGACACGCCGCGACGGTGCCGATAGCACCCCTCGCCGGTCGCGCGATTGACGGCACTGGAAACCCGAAGGGCCATTCCCGCGTTCCCCAGGTCACGAGTGGCTCGACGTCACATTGCAAGACTGAGAAAGGCGTGCAGGACATGGACCGACAAACGACACCCGTTATCGACGAGCTCGCTGCCGTCGTCGATGAACAGCTGACCGCGCTTGTCCGTGGGTTGGAGGACGCGGGCTGGAACGCCGAAGACGTCGCGCTTACGCTTCAGGAAGTACTACGGCGAAAATGGCTCAGACGGATGGAGGCGCTGCGGCGCGCTCGCGCGGCCGTGCCCGACGGCTTCGTTTCCGATGGAAATGAAGGCTAGCCCACACCCCGCGGACGTACAGGATTGGATCGATGCCAACTACATTCCAGGTCGTTGCCCTAAGCTCGATCGACCCTGAAGGGGCCGACACTCGAGATGAGCCCCGGTTGACCTATTCCGATGCTTTGAAGGCTGCGCAGCAGTTGAAGGCTCTGGGAAAAGCCTTCCGTGTGCACCCCGATGGCAAGGTCGCGGCGGATCAGCTCGAAGCCCTTCGCGATCTGGGCGCCCTTGTCGACCCTGACAGACAATAGGAAAGGGCCGGAGTGGGAAACCGGCCCTTGCAATCCTTGATGATCGGTTGTCCGGCGGCGTCGCTCTCAATCTCGAATCGATCGGCGGGCCTTTGTCGTAGTCGGATCGCGCTGTTAAAGGTTCACCTTGACGTTGTCGCCGACATCGGGTGTCGCCCCGGTTACGGCGGCTACGACCATTTTTACGGTCGCGACGATTTTACCGGGGCTATCCCAAAGTTCGGCTTCGTCAGGCACGACGGTAATGAGCCGAATGTCGGGGTCCTGAGGCGTGTCCCACCAAGCCTCGTCCGTCTTCTCCCAGAGCTGCTCGATCTTGGACCGGTCGTTGCCGACTTTTGCCTGGCCGGACATGGTCACATATTTGTAGCCGCTGTTATCACTCCATGCCATCGTGACTTTGGGAAACCGTTCAAGCTGAGCGTTTTTGGCGCTATCCGCGTTGACCAGGAAGTAGATGGAATTTTCGCCGCGATCGACGCGCGCCGACAGCGGTCTGGCGCGGGCATATTCTCCATCCCACGTTACAAACATACAGATATCGATGTCTTTGCTGAGTTCCCATACGCGGTCGGCCGCCTGAGATTGTGTGAGTTCGGACTTCTGCTCTTTGTGTTCTGACATGGAAAATCCTCGTTTGGTTGCTGATCTAAACGCCCATCGGCAGTGGACGTTCCGAAGCCTCGATTCCCGCTATTCGGAACTTCCTGCCCGAAACCCGACCTGCTTCGCCAGACCGGCTTTCTCCGACGTCGATCGCGTCCTCACGAGCGCGCAGATTGTGGCCCGATGCGGCCCGACCTTCGATGACCCGCGCCGATGACCGTCGACGCGCCACGGAGGATCTGGCGTCGCCCGATTTCGGAATTAAGAAGCCGGCCGGTCGCGGCTCTGCCCAAATTGGGACGCGTCCAACATGGTGGTTACGGGAGATCCGAACATCGCGCCACGGCCAGCAAAACTGATGTTCTAAATCTCCAGCTCACAACAGCAGAAACCTCACGCGGGATCATTCGACTGAGGAGGGAAGGCGAGGGGGGGGGGCGAGCGCCGTGCGTTTCACGATGACGACTGCATCGGTCTAAAGTCCCAATTTGCCTGGACCAAGGGCCGTCGAAGGGAACCTCACGAGGCGTTACTCATTAAGTGACTGTTTTTGGAAACGTATTCGCAACCGC
This sequence comes from Shinella sp. G-2, assembly GCF_050172695.1. NCBI lineage: Bacteria > Pseudomonadati > Pseudomonadota > Alphaproteobacteria > Hyphomicrobiales > Rhizobiaceae > Shinella > Shinella sp. G-2. The sequence goes on from NZ_JBBEYH010000037.1 coordinate 17,265, forward strand.
ATCCAAAACGGCGGCGGAAGTGGGGAGGCTGGCATGAGAACGATCGCGGCGCTGGCAGCAGGCGTATTGCTGTCGTTGATGACATTCGTGGCAGGGGTGTTCGGCACGGTGATCTATCTTTCGGACATGCACGCGCCGAATGTGAGGAAGAGCGCCGATGTTTCCGATCTCTGGACGTTGGAGCCTGTGGCTGTCGCTGCAAACGACCAGCGCCTCGAGCGCGTGGCCGCGGTGTCCGTTCACAAGCAAGAGCAAACGGAAAGTTTTTATCCAGTCGAGGGTGATGAAACGCCGGATGTCGATGTGATGGAGACCGGCTCCACATCCAATGTCGAACATCCCTCATTTGCGGAAGTCGAAGCCCGAAATTCCAGCCACATCGAATGGTGTATGACGCGGTACAACTCATACCGGACGGACGACGACACCTATCAGCCTTATCATGGTGGGCGCCGGCGTTGTAACTCGCCCTACCAAGACGTGGCCAGTAACGATATCGCCGCCTTCGCTGCCTCTGCGCAGGCGCATACAACGGGTGACGATGGGGGCGACGTGTTGGCGATGCAGGCGGCTTATATCGTGGACGAAGAACATGCACAGAGATGCAGCGCTCGATATCGCTCCTACCGCTTCGAAGACAACAGCTATCAACCGCTGAGCGGCGGCCCGCGCCGCCAGTGCCGCTGACCCGGCGCTGTGGGTTTTCCCTCCATCCGGATGTTGGCAATGCGAAGCGTATCGAGGTCGAAGATGGCGGTTACGCCGACCATGCCGAAGCGCTGATGCGTGCGCATCTCGATCTGTCGCGCAAAAATATCGAGATATATGCCGCGCCCGAGGGTATGCCCATCGCCATCGGCGTTTAGCTTGCGTCAGGCCTCCACGCTTACGCGACCAATGGGTTTCGAGCAGCAGGCGAGGATGTAGTTGTCCTCGATGTCCTCGTCCGTGATGCCGCCATTGTGAACCATATGAACTTGGCCGTCCGTCTTGCGGATCTTGCAGGTGCCGCAGATGCCCATGGAGCATCCCGAAGGGATGAACAGGCCGGCGGACTTCGCCGCCGCCAGGACCGTATCCGCCTCGCTGCATTTCGTCGTGACGCCGGAGAATGCAAACTCGATTTCGGCCTGGTTCTGCGCATCGGGAACGACGTCCTCGGGCACGTCCTCGGCATTTGCCGGCTCGGCCGAAAAACTCTCCTGATGGTAGCGGCTCATGTCGTAGCCGAGAGCGGCCAGGGCCTCTCGAACGGCCCGCATGAAGGGCTCCGGGCCGCAGCAGAAGACCTCGCGGTCGAGATAGTCCTGTGCCATCAGGCCGAGCATGATCTGGTTGAACATGCCTCGATACCCTGTCCAGGGCCGGAAGGGATCGGCCTCCTCGACAACCCATTTCAGGTCGATGCCGACGATACGCGACGCCATCAGTTCCATGCGTTCCCGCAGGATGATTTCCGAGGGGCGGCGGGCACAATTGATGAAGACGATGTCCGGTTCGCGCCCGGAATCGTACATCCACGTTGTCATCGCCACCATCGGCGTGATGCCGGAACCGGCGGAGATGAAGAGATATTTTTCGGCGGGGTGATGCGCGATCGAAAACTTGCCGGCCGGGCCGATTGCCCGGATGCGCATGCCCTTGTGCAGGTTGTCGAGCATCCAGCGGGTACCGAGCGAGGCGCGCTGGGCCTTGACGGTGATCGTCAACGCCGTCGGCCGCGACGGCGAGGACGAGATCGTATAGGTCCTGTAGAGCGGTCCGCCGGGGACGGGCAGTTCCAAAGTGACGAACTGCCCGGGATCGTGATTGAACAGCGCGCCGGAGGGGCTCTGGAAGCTGAAGGTCACGACGTCAGGTGCTTCCGGCGTGCGTGTCACGCATTCGAGCATCTCCGCATCGGTCCAGAAGGCGAGGTTCTTGAAGACGCTCATCGCGCTTACTCCGCGGCCTGCCGCATCGGCGCCAGCGACCGTTCGAGCCAGGTGGCATACCAATCGACGAACTGGATGACGCCGCTTTCCTGGTTCGGTGAATAGGGGCCGGGAACATAGCCGGGCGAGAGAATGCCCTGCTGGTTCGTCTCGACGATCTCGCGGTCCTCGTCATTGGTGGCGATCCAGACCTCGGTGAGGCGCTTCAGATCATAGTCGACCCCCTCGACGGCATCCTTGTGTACGAGCCAGGTGGTCGTGACCTCCGTCTCCATCGGGCTGATCGGCGTCACCCGGAAGGTCAGCGAATGATCCGGCAGGAAATGGTTCCAGGTGCTCGGATAGTGGAATTTCAGGAGCGTGCCTGCATCGGACAGACCAACGCGGCCGAGATTGCGGCCGACGGCGGCCTTGCCGTCCATCGTATAGCTCAGCGCCTTTTCCTGGAGCGGCATGCGCGCAAAACGATATTGCCCGTCTTCGGAAATGCGAAACCGCGCGGGGGCTCCTGAGGCTTCGCAGCGATCGAAATGCGCCTGCAGCACTGCCGAGACCGATCCGTCAGGCGAAACGCCGGCGACATTGGGATCGAGCGGGAACGAGCGACAGAGCGCCGGGTGGTTGCTGCTGCAATGATAGCATTCCCGGTTGTTTTCCCAGACCAGCTTCCAGTTCGCCTTCTCCACGATCGTCGAGGTGTAGGCGACCTTGGCATCGGCAAGGTCATGGATTGCAAGGTAAGGGCGCGCCAGTTCAGCGAAGGCGTCGAAATCCGGCGGCGCCTGGGACAGGCAGATATAGATCAGCCCCTCCAGATTGCGCAGGCTCACGGGCTTGAGGCCATGTTTCGAGGCGTCGAAATCCGCCCCCATGTCGTTCGCCCAGATCAGCTTGCCGTCGAGTTCGTAGGTCCACTGATGATAGGGACAGACGAGCTTGGCCACCTGTCCTTGCCGCGCCTTGCAGATCAGGGACCCGCGGTGCCGACAGGAATTGTGGAAGGCGCGGATTTCGCCGTCGCGGCCGCGCACGATGATCACCTCATAGGCGCCGACCCGCATGGTGACATAGCTTCCTGCCTTCGCGAGCTGACAGGCCGGAACGGCATAGAGCCACTCCCTGTAGAAGAGGTGTTCCAGATCGAGATCGTAGACGGCCTGCGAGGTGTAGAAGGGCTGTTCGAGCGCGTGACCGGGAAGGCGGCGCGCCAGGAGGTCATGGATCGAGGGCGAAGCTGTCATGGCGAATGTCCACAGTCCGAGGGTTCAACTGGCCGGAATTGTCTTTGCGTCACGGCCAGTTGACAACGGCACTTTTTTTGATTTGAGATTAGTTTATCTAATGTCAAGGCGGGGCCGGACGACACCATGCGAAGGCCATACGATCTTCCCTCCCTGACGGCTCTCGCCTGTTTCGAGGCCGCCGCCCGCAAGGCGAGTTTCAAGGATGCCGCGCAGGAGATGAACGTCACGCCGGCGGCGATCAGCCATCAGATCAAGGCGCTGGAGACGGACCTCGGCTGCAGCCTGTTCGTTCGCCGCAGCCGCGGCGTCGAGCTGACGGAGAAGGGGGCTTTCCTGTTTCTCTCGATCCGCCGCGGGTTCGAGGCGATATCCGATACCGTCGCGCAGATCCGCGACCGCCGCGACACCGTCGACGTAACGATCCGCACGACCACGGCGGTGAGTTCTCTCTGGCTCACGCCAAAGATTGCAGCCTTCTGGAAAATCTATCCGGCGGTGACGGTTTCCCAGATTATCAGCGATATTCCCGGCGTGAGCGGGCCCTGCGACCTCAGCATTCACTATGGCGATACGGATGAAAGCGGCCTCGAGCACCGCATCCTCTTTCAGGATCGCATCGTCGCGCTGGGAACGACGGCCTTCGCCGAGCAACATCGCATCGCCAGCGCCGAGGACCTGCTCAAGGTCCCGCTCATCCATATGAGCAACGAGGAAAACGGCTGGACGACCTGGACCGACTGGTTCCAGTCACTGGGGCATGCGGCCCCGAAAGGCCGCGGTTTCTTCGTCAATAATTACATGATCGCCCTCCAGGCGGCCCAGGACGATGTAGGGGCAGTGCTGGGCTGGGACGGGCTGGTGAAAAGCGTGCTGGCGGCCGGGCGGCTTATTCCCCTGGTGCCCGACACCGTTCCGTCCCCGGTGCCCTTCCATCTGAAAATCCACGCGAGGGCGACCGCTCAGTCCCGCCTGTTCGCCGACTGGCTGGTCAAGACCACATAGATAAGAAGACTTCATCTCTCGGCGCGGGTGCGGGCGTACAGTTGATGCGGCCCTCGCGAACGCTGTTCAGGTAATCCACCATAGGCGGAAAGCCGAGTGTCGTGGGGCCGAAGCGCGCGGCCGACGGCGTTTCGTCCACGAGCACTCGCGCGCTCGCTTCGTCGGCCCCGGTGCCGGTGCCGCGGCAAGCCTTGAACGCGAGTTCTTGGCTTCCTTCTGCTCAAGGTCGATTTCACCTGTCCCGTCAGATCGCCAGTCCGGTCTTGCGGCCCTCGAAAAACGCGTACGGCGCCTGCCGTGGCGCGGCGCAATCGCCGATCTGGTGTGTCGCGATGCCTCTTTCCCGAAGCCCCGGCATCAGCCAGTCCATCGCCGCGTTCGTCGTCGCGGTGACAAGCGTATCTGCCGCTACGAAGCGGCGCTCGCCGGTCGTGTGATCGATGATGGTCGCGCCGTTGCCGTGCCATTCGGTGACGCTGGCCTCAACGATCCAGTCGACGCCGAGCTTTCGCAGCGCCTGACGCATCGGAACGTCCGCCGCGGTCCGCTGCAATTCCTTGCCGACGAAGGGATCGGGCGTGAGGATCGTTACCCGGTGGCCTTCCTCGGCAAGTTTCCAGGCCGTGCCGCCACCGCGCCAGCCTCCGCCCTCGTCGAGAAGCAGGACATGCCTGCCCGCCCGCGCCTGGCGCGCCATGATGGCCTCGACCGTAAAGACATTGCCTTTCTCGATGCCTGGCATGGTTTCGACGGTGGGCAACGCCTTCTGAAAGCCGGTCTCGGTCGAATAGGAGCCGGTCGCGGCAATCGCGATGTCGAATTCGGCGGGATCGATCTCCTCGGCCTCGACATAGCTGTTGAGGCGAACGTCGACGCCCAGCTTTTCGAGCTGGCGTTCATACCAGGCGATGAGATCGAGGATCTGTGCCCGTCGCGGCTGCAGGCCGGCCAAAAGGAAATTTCCGCCGAGGCGCGGTGCGGCTTCCGCAAGCGTTACCCGATGGCCACGCTCGGCGGCGACGCGGGCGGCCTCCAGTCCGGCCGGGCCGCCGCCGATCACCAGCACGCGTTTCGGCTCGCCGGTCTTGCGAAACCGGTCACCGCCCCATTCGGCTTCGCGGCCGACGGACGGATTGATCAGGCAACTGATCCAGTAATCGCGGGAGCGGCGCCCCCAGCACATCTGGTTGCAGGAAATGCAGCCGCGGATATCGTCCGGCCGGTCCTCGCGGGCCTTGGCGGCGAGATGCGGGTCGGCGATCTGGCCGCGAACGATCGAGACGAGATCCGCTGCCCCTTCGCCAAGCACCGTTTCGGCATTGCCCGGGGTGCGGATATGGCTTTCGGCGATGACGGCGGCATTCTTGACGACGCCCTTCAGCACGCAAGCAAGGTCCGCGCCGAGTTTTTCAGGATAGAGGAAGGTCGGCATCAGCTTGTAGAAATCGAGATAGCCGCCCGAGCCGCAGGTGACGTAGTCGATGAGACCGAGATCGTCATGCAGCTTGACGATCGCGGCGAGTTCGTCGCGCTGAAGGGCAACCTTCACATCCGGCTCGTCGGAGACGGCAAGGCCGATGATGAAGTCGGGGCCGCAGACCGCGCGGATGCGCGACAGGATTTCGCGCGACATGCGCGTGCGGTTTTCCAGCGACCCGCCCCATTCGTCCTCGCGCCGGTTGCACCAGGGCGTCCAGAACTGGTCGACCATGCCGAGATAGGCGGCCCAGACCTCGACCCCGTCGAAGCCGGCGTCGCGACATCGCCGCGCAGCCGCCACGAAACCGTCGATCGTCTCGTGGATTTCCGCTTCGCTCATCGGGTGCGAGCCGTCGCTGTCGTGATAACTCGGCCCGCCGGAGGGCGACCAGTGGGGATGAAAGGAATTGTCGGAATCGCCATGGGCGCCGACATGATAGAGTTGCTGGATCGCGACGGTGCCGTGCCGCTTGATGGCCTCGACCACCCTACGGAAATGCGGAATCACGGCATCGTCGGAATGACGGAAATTACCCCGGGTCAGCACGGCGGCAGCGTGCACCGGCATGGGCTCGACGACGATCATCGCCGCACCGCCGATCGCGCGCTCCTCGTAATAGGCGGCATGGCGTTCGGTCGGCAGACCTTCGACGGCCATGTTGGCGGTATGCGCACCGAAGACGATGCGGTTCTTCAACGTGTGCGAGCGTAGTTTGAGCGGTGAAAAGAGGCGGGGGAAGGTTTTCGACATCGCGCAAGTCCAGGCGGGCAATGATCTACGAAGTTTTGGACGAGGCCGGCGATGACGCCGGCCTCGTTCGTCATGCCGCGGCGCGGTGGCCGGCGTCGTGGGCATTGACCATTGCGCTGGCCAGTTGGCGGAAGGTGACGGTGCCGATGGCCTTGCCTGAAGCATCGACGACGGTGATGTCGCCATCGGGCGCATTGGCGAGCAGGCGCACGGCGTCCTCGATCGTGACGTCGGCGGCAATGGCAGGGCCGCCACTTGCTGCCGGAGCCGCGAGCGGGCGCATCACGGCGTCGACATGGACGACGCGTCCCCGGTTCACTTCCTTGACGAAGTTGGCGACATAGTCGTCGGCGGGGCGCAGCACGATGTCCTGGCTTGTGCCCTGCTGAATGACTTCGCCATCTCGCAGGATGGCGATCTGATCGCCGAGGCGCAGCGCCTCGTCGAGGTCGTGCGTGATGAAGACGATGGTCTTCCGGATCTCCTTCTGGAGGTCGAGCAGCACCGTCTGCATATCCGTGCGGATGAGGGGATCGAGCGCGGAATAGGCTTCGTCCATCAGAAGCACCGGCGCGTCATTGGCAAGCGCGCGGGCAAGGCCGACGCGTTGCTGCATGCCGCCGGAGAGCTGGTTGGGATACTTTTCCTCGAACCCCTTGAGCCCGACGCGTTCGATCCAGCGCATGGCGGTGTCGACACAGGTCGAGCGGGCGACGCCCTGAAGCTCGAGACCGAAGATCGTGTTGTCGAGCACGGTGCGATGGGGCAGCAGCGCGAACTTCTGGAACACCATCGCCGTCTGGTGGCGGCGGAATTCCCGGAGTTCCGCCTCCTGCATCTTCACCACGTCGACGCCGTCGACGAGAACCTCGCCGGCGGTCGGATCGATCAGCCGGTTGATGTGGCGGATCAGCGTCGATTTGCCCGAGCCGGACAGGCCCATGATGACCTGGATGGAGCCGGAGGGCATCTCGATGTTGATGTCGCTGAGGCCCAGCACATGGCCGTATCTGGCATTGAGCTCCGCCTTGGTGAGGCCGTTCTTGACGGCCTCGATGTGGCTGGCGGCATTCGGACCAAAGATCTTGTAGAGGTGACGGATCTGGATGCCGCCGAAGACGTGATCAGCCATGGACGATCTCCCGGTGTTTCTGGAGGCGCTTGCCATAGGCCTGGCTGACGCGGTCGAACATGATGGCGATGCCGACGATGGCGAGCCCGTTGAAGATGCCGAGCGTGAAGTACTGGTTGGCGATGGCCTTCAGCACCGGCTGGCCGAGGCCCTGCACGCCGATCATCGAGGCGATGACCACCATGGCGAGCGCCATCATGATCGTCTGGTTGATGCCGGCCATGATGGTGGGCAGCGCCAGCGGCATCTGCACGTTCTTCAGCTTCTGCCAGCTCGACGACCCGAAGGCGTCCGCCGCTTCCAGCACGTCCTTGTCGACGAGGCGGATGCCGAGATTGGTGAGGCGAATCATCGGCGGGATGGCGTAGATGACGACGGCGATCAGCCCCGGCACCTTGCCGATGCCGAGCAGCATGACGACGGGGATGAGATAGACGAAGCTCGGCATGGTCTGCATCACGTCGAGAATCGGATTGACGAAGCGCTGCATGCGGTCGGAGCGCGCCATCAGGATGCCGATCGGGATGCCGATGGCGATCGACAGCACGGTGCAGACGAAGATCATCGAGATCGTCCGCATGGTATCGTCCCACATGTCGAAATAGCCGATGATCATGAGGGTCGCGAGACAGCCGGCCACGATACGCAGGCTGCGGGTTGCGGCATAGGCGATGGCGAGAATGAGCAGGGTGATGATCGGCCAGGGTGTCTTCAGCATGAAGCGCTCGGAGGCGATCAGGAAATGCTGGAGAGGTGAGAAGAAGCCTTCGATGATATCGCCATAGCTGCGGGTGAAGCCGCGGAAGCCATCGTCGATGGCCTTCTTGAGATCGCGGAGCGAATTGTCGTCCATATGCGGGAATTTAAAAAACCAGTCCATTCGGTTCCCCATCCGGAAAGAGGCCGCGCAACGTCTTCTTGTTCTTCATGTGCCGGCAGGTGAGGTGCGATATGTGCAAGCACATACCGCACCGGCTCTGTGAAGGCCGCCGGTCGCGGCCATCGCGCAAGGCTTAGAGCGCAGCCTCGATCTTGGCGGCGGCTTCCGGCGACACCCACTTCGTCCAGATGTCCTTGTTCTCCGCCAGGAAGTGCTTGGCGCCATCCTCGCCGCTGGCCTGGTTGTCGGTCATCCAGGCCATCAGCTGGCCGAGCGTCTGGTTGCTCCAGGAGCGCTTGGCCAGATAGTCCATGACCTCGGGGCCGGCCTTTTCGGAGAAGGGTTTGGCCACCAGCGTCACGATCGTATCGACCGGCCAGGCGCTGGGCTTGGGATCCGTGCAGTCCGCGATGGTCACGCAACGCTTCCATTCGGCCTGGTCATAGGGAACGCCAGCTTCGAGCTGCACCATTTCGTATTTGCCGAGGAGGGCGGTCGGCGCCCAGTAGTAGCCGACCCAGCCTTCCTTGCGCTCGTAGGCCTTGGCGATCGAGCCGTCGAGACCGGCGGCAGAGCCCGTGTCGATCAGGCTCCAGCCCGCCTTCTCCGCTTCGAACGCCTTGTAGAGCTGCGCGGTGACGACGGTGCCGCCCCAGCCCTGCGGACCGTTGTAGATCGCGCCCTTGCTTGGATCTTCCGGGTCCTTGATGAGGTCGGGATGCTTCAGAAGGTCGGGGATCGTCTTGATGTCCGGGTGGGCGTCAGCGAAGTATTTGGGGATCCACCAGCCCTGCACGCCGCCATCCGGCAGCGGCGAGCCGACCTTGATGATGCGGCCTTCGTCGGTGCCCTTCTTGACGACGTCGGGCAAGAGATCGATCCAGGCTTCCGGCGCGATATCCGGCTCGCCCTTCTCGGCCATGGAGGTAATGGTCGGCACGGTATCGCCGATGGTGATCTCGGCGTTGCAGCCATAGCCTTCGTTGAGGATGATCTTGTCGAGGTTGGAGATCACCTCGGCGCTTTGCCAGTTCATGCTGGCGATGGTGATGTCGCCGCACTCGGCGGCCTGGGCCATCGCAGAGCCGGCGACGGTTCCCAGAAAGAGGCAGGTCGATGCAAGCAGTTTCTTCATTATCGTTCCCTCTGCATGCGGCTTGGTTTTTTGGAGCGGGGCGCCGCGAAACCCGCTCCTGACGGCGCTAGGAGGCTTCCCCCATGCGGACCGATTTCCTGAAGGCGGCGGCAAGCCCGCGTGTCACGGCGCTGCCGAAGCCCGCGGACAGCATCTCCTCGATCGCGGCAGCCGTCGTGCCGCGGTAGTCGAGGAAGGTCTGGACCGTTTCTGTGGGACAGTCGTCGCGCTGTTCCAGCAGGCGACCGGTGCCGATGAGCACCGTGTTGACGGCCCGTTGGGCGACCTGGCGGTCGAGGCCGTGGGCGAGGGCGTTCGCCATCATGGCTTCGGCAAGCAGGGCCGGAAAGGCGGGGCCGGATCCGGTAAGGCCGGTCAGGTAGTCGATCTCCGTCTCGGTCCGCACCTCGTCCTGCACGCCGCAGGCGTTGAAGATCGCCCGGACGATAGCGCGGTCGGTATCGCTGACATCGTTTGTGGCAATCCAGGGGGTATAGGACTTGCGGACTTCCGCAGCCGCATTCGGCAGCGTGCGTACAATCCGGCGGGTTCGATGCCGTTCGCCAAGCGCTGCCAGGCGGATGCCGGCCATGACGGAGATGACGAGCTTGCCCTCTGCTTCGACCTTGAGGTCGACCCAATCGGCCGGGCGGACGGAGAGAACGATGACGTCCGAGCGGTCGGCGAGGGCTTGGTTGTCCGAGGTCCAGAATGCGTCGGGGAAACGATCCGGGCGCGTGCTGCGGTAGGAAAGGGCGAGATCCTGAGGTTTTGCGATGCCGGCGGCGAGAACCGCATCGGCAATGGCGGAGCCAAGCCACCCGGCGCCGCCGATCACGCCGATCCTCACATCCTTGCCTGTTTCCACCTTCGGCTCACTCCGGTTTGTATTGGTGCCTTGCGAAGAAGCGGTCGAGTTCGCGTTGATGCGGAACCTGGCCGGTATAGATGGCGATGTATTCCGGTATGCGTTTCATGCGCAGGGCGAGGTTCTCCTGCGCCTGCATGGAGATGTATCCGATCTGGACCAGGTAGGTCGTTCTTGCGCGAACGTCTGCCGGACCCACCTCATAGCCGAACCGCATGAACATGCGGCTGATCGCCTCCATGCGCGTCTGGTCGGCCTTCTGCACCTCCGCCAGCGTTTCCGGCGATTGCAGGGCCCAACTGCGCACGGCGAACTCGAATTGCGAGTCGAACAGCTCCTTGTTCAGCCAGCAGTCGAAGACGTTCAGCATCGCTTCGGCGAGCGATTCCGCGTAGGCCTCGGACTGCTTGACCAGGTTGCCGGTGTTCTTCTCCCGCCACCGCGAGATCAGGGCATCGAGCAATTCCTCCCGATCCTTGAAGAACCAGTAGAAGCTGGTCCGGGAAAGATTGAGCCGTTTTGCGAGCGGCATGATCTTCACCGAATCCACGCCGGATTCGAGCAGCGAGTCGTAGGCGGCTTGCAGCCACCCCTCGTGGGAGCCGCGCCAGCCGCTGTCGCTCGTCGTCTGTTCCATGAATGCCTCCTAACAAATCCCGCCTGCGGTCGCAAGCAAAATGTACACGTGTGTCTATCTTTTGGTCTTTCATGTTTTGATCATTGACACATATGTACATTCCCGCGTAGCGTTGCCCCAAATCCCTTAAACCGGAGCCCGGCGCATGTCGAACGATCCCCTGCTGCAGCCCTACCAACTCAAGCATCTGACGCTGCGCAACCGCATCATCGTCACCTCGCACGAGCCGGCCTATCCGGAAGACGGCATGCCGAAGGGCCGCTACCGGGCCTACACGGTGGAGCGTGCCCGGGGCGGGGTGGCTATGACGATGACGGCGGGTTCAGCCGCCGTCTCCAAGGACAGTCCGCCGGTTTTCAACAATCTGCTCGCCTATAAGGACGAGATCGTTCCGTGGATCCGGGAAATGACCGACGCCGTGCACGAGGAGGGGGCGGCGATCATGATCCAGCTTACCCATCTCGGCCGCCGCACGCGCTGGGACAAGGGCGACTGGTTGCCGGTCGTCGCGCCGTCGCATCATCGCGAGGCCGCGCACCGCGCCTTTCCCAAGAAGCTGGAAGACTGGGATATCGAACGCATCATCAAGGATTTTGCCGACGCGGCCGAGCGCATGAAGGCTGGTGGCATGGATGGCGTCGAACTGGAAGCCTATGGCCACCTCATCGACCAGTTCACCTCGCCGCTCACAAACGAGCTCGACGGCCCCTATGGCGGCTCGCTCGACAACCGCCTGCGCTTCTGTTTCGACGTGTTCAGGGCGATGCGCGAGCGCGTCGGCAACGACTTCATCCTCGGCGTGCGCTACACGGCCGATGAATGTCTTCCCGGCGGGACCGGAAAGGCCGAAGGCCTGGAAATCTCCCGCCGTCTCAAGGAAAGCGGCCTGATCGACTATCTGAACGTCATCCGTGGCCATATCGATACGGACCCTGGCCTGACCGACGTCATTCCGATCCAGGGCATGGCGAGCGCGCCGCATCTGGATTTTGCCGGCGACGTTCGCGCGGCGACGAAATTCCCGACCTTCCATGCGGCGAAGATCCAGGATGTCGCCACCGCCCGTCATGCCATCGCGACGGGCAAGGTCGACATGATCGGCATGACCCGCGCGCACATGACCGACCCGCATATCCTGCGCAAGATCATCGAAAAGCGCGAGGACGACATCCGCCCCTGCGTCGGCGCGAACTACTGTCTCGACCGCATCTACCAGGGCGGTCTTGCCTTCTGCATCCACAACGCGGCGACCGGCCGCGAAGAAACGATGCCGCATACGATTGCGAAGGCGGAGGTGCGCAAGAAGGTCGTGGTCGTGGGCGCCGGCCCGGCGGGACTCGAGGCGGCGCGGGTGTCGGCCGAGCGCGGCCATGAGGTCATCGTCTTCGAGGCCGCGAACAATCCCGGCGGCCAGATCCGCCTGACGGCACAAAGCGAGCGCCGCCGCGAAATGATCGGCATCATCGACTGGCGCATGAGCCAGTGCGAGAAGCTGGGTGTCGCCTTCCATTTCAACACCTGGGCGGATTCCGAGACGATCAGGGCGCAAAACCCCGATGTGGTGATCATCGCGACGGGCGGGCTGCCGCATACCGACGTGCTGACGAAGGGCAACGAGCTCGTCGTCTCCTCCTGGGACATCATCTCCGGCGACGTGAAGCCCGGCACCAACGTGCTCGTCTATGACGATGCCGGCGATCATGCCGGCCTGCAGGCGGCCGAATTCATCGCCAGGGCCGGCGGCAAGGTGGAGATCATGACGCCGGACCGCGCCTTCGCGCCCGAGGTCATGGCCATGAACCTCGTGCCCTACATGCGATCGCTGCAGAAACTCGACACGACCTTCACCGTCACCTACCGCCTGGAGGCGGCGGAAAGAAGCGGCAACCAGCTCATCGCCCATGTCGGCAGCGACTATGGCGGGGTCTCCAGGCAGCGGACCGTCGATCAGATCGTCGTCAACCACGGGACAATTCCGCTGGACGATCTCTATTTCGAGCTGAAGCCCGGCTCGAAGAACCTCGGCGCGGTTTCCTATGATGAACTGCTTTCCGGCGCGCCGCAGACTGTCGAGCGCAACCCCGATGGCGCGTACCAGCTCTTCAGGATCGGCGACGCGGTTGCGGCCCGTAACACGCATGCCGCCATCTATGATGCGCTGCGCCTTGCCAAGGACCTCTGACGATGGTGCGGAGCGATGCCCTGCAGGGCTTCCTCGATGCCGCCTTCGTGGCGTTCGACCAGTGCGCGCAGGATTTGCGCGCACGCGGGTCGATCACGCAGATTTTCGCCAACCTGGAAGCGCCCCGGCCGGCGCGTCCGGATATCGGCAAGCGCCTTCCGGTTTGCACGCGCTATCTGGACGAAGCGCTTGCCGTGGAGACCGGCAAGGACGCACTCGATGTGCTGATCGAACGGTTCAAGGCGCTGGAGCCCTCTCTTGAATGGAAGTCGCGCCCGACCCACGACGATACCGCGAGTGACAATTTCCCGATGGGCCATGCGAACACCATGATCGTCGGCCCGGGCGGGTGTGAAGATCGCCGGGATGTATGGTTCGGCGCAACCCTGATGGCGCCGAACGTGCGCTATCCGGATCACGATCACGCGCCCGAGGAGACCTATCTCGTGCTGTCGGACGGTGAATTTCTGCATGGCGATTCCGGCTGGTTTTCGCCTGGCATCGGCGGTTCCTTCTATAATCCACCCGGCGTTCGCCACGCCATGCGCGCCAGCGACAGACCGCTTTTCGCCTTCTGGGCCTTGCTGCCGGACCAGCCAGACCATTGATGAACAAAGGCCGGCAATGCACGGCTGCGGGAGAAAAATGACGATGAAGATCCTGGTTCCAGTCAAGCGTGTCGTCGACTACAACGTGAAGATCCGCGTCAAGGCGGATGGCTCGGGTGTCGAGCTTGCGAACGTGAAGATGTCGATGAACCCGTTCGACGAA
>NZ_JBBEYH010000038.1:0-29151 GCF_050172695.1 Shinella sp. G-2
AAGGAAAATACGGCGCGATCCGCGCCATCTGCTGTTCGCTCAGCAAAAACAAATCACTCATAATAGCCTCCTGCCAGAGGCCATGAATCACAACTTATTCCAAATTAATAGGTCCTGAGCCTAGAGTTTGTCAGGGAAAAGTGGGAACCGGTTTTCCCGAAAAGACAAACGAAAACAAAAGAATTTAGAGCATTCCAGCCGAAGCGTTGCCGCTTCGGCGCCTGATTGCGATAAGACTGGAGCCTAGACGGGTCGGCGGTAGCCCGTCGGCTGCTGGTAGAGATAGCCGGTGCGCTCGATGGCGGCGGCCAGCGGCTCGCGGGCGACGCTCATCGTGTGGCCATTGGCGTGGATGATGGTCGTCTCGTCCTCCATGATCGCCACATGGCCCTTCCAGAAGACGAGATCGCCGCGGCGCAGTTCTTCGCGTTCGATGGGCGTGCCGAGGCCGGCGGCCTGCATGTCGGAATCGCGCGGCGCGCGCCGCCCGGTCATCATCATGGAAAGCTGCACCAGCGCCGAGCAATCGAGCCCGAAGCCGGAACGGCCGCCCCAGAGATAGGGCGTTTCTAGAAAACGGCCGGCAAGCGCCACATAGTCGTCGCCCGCCGCTCCGCCGACAGGCAGGCAGTGGCTGGCGATGACGGACTGACCGCCTTCCAGCGTGACGTAGCGCGTGCCCCGTGTCTCGCTCTCGCCGACGACGGTCAGGCGGCTGCCGATGGACAGGGCGAAGGCCGTGGGCGTGCGCAGGTCCGCGCCGGTATAGGCGAAGCTGCGCGGCACGGCGACGACATGGGTCGCGGGCGCGCCCGGGGCGACAAGCGCCGTTTCCTGGAGATAGCCGACATAGCCGTCGAAATCGGATTTCACCCAGGCCCAGCCGTCCGCCCGGTCGAGCACATGCACGCCCTCGCCGAACAGCAGTTGCGTGTCGATGCCGGCGCCCGCATCCGGCCGGGGCCGCAGATCGGCGACGGGCACTGCGAGGCGTGCGGGCGTGCCCGTTACATAGCGCTCCGCCGGAACGGTGCCCTCCAGGGCCCTCTCTGCAAGGTCGGGGCGAAAGGCATTGAGGCGGCGGTCTGGCAGGGCGTTCATGGTGTTTTCCGGGATGTCACGGCTTCTGGGCGCGGGCCTTTGCGATGATAACATCGCCAAGGCGTTCGAGATAGAGCGCGCCCTCCACGGTGCGCTTGATGACGACGTTGCGGCGGTCCCGCTCGTCGCGCAGGCGGGTGACGAGACCCTGCTCGCCCATCGTGTCGAGCGCCCGGGTGATGACGGGTTTGGTGACACCGAGCTTGGCGGCAAGCCCGCGCACCGTATGGGGCGGCGGCACGAGGTAGATCTCGAGCAGGATGGCGAGCTGGCGGAGCGTCAGGTCGCGTCCGTCCTCGCGCACCTGGTCCAGCGTGACCTCACGCCAGAGGCCGAGGGCCTGCGATGGGCTCAAATCTACCGGCACGGCGCCTCCGGGCTTTGCGTGATAATCGTTACGCTACCGTATCAAACACCCGAAGGAAAGCTTACGCCGTCGCATGGCGCAGATGATGGTAAAGCGCGCGGATCGCCTGGGCCTCGCCGCCGACGGGCGAATGCGGCCGCTCGGCCTGCGCCCAGGCATAGATGTCGAAATGTGCCCAGCGCTTGTTGCGCGTCACGAAGCGCTTGAGGAACAGGGCCGCGGTGATCGAACCCGCCATGCCGCCCGCCGGCGCATTGGTAAGGTCGGCGATGCGGGCGGACACGTCCTTGTCGTAGCCCATATAGAGCGGCATGCGCCACATGGGGTCGTCGACGGCAAGGCTCGCCTCGGTAAGATCGTGCGCGAGATCATCGTCATCGGTGAAGAACGGCGGCAGGTCCGGGCCGAGCGCGACGCGGGCAGCGCCCGTCAGCGTCGCCATGTCAACGATAAGGTCGGCATCCTCCTCGTCCGCATAGGCGAGCGCGTCGGCGAGAATCAGGCGTCCTTCGGCATCCGTATTGTCGATCTGCACCGTCAGGCCCTTGCGGCTCCTGTAGATGTCGCCCGGGCGGAAGGCATTGGCCGAGATGGAATTCTCGACGACCGGCAGCAGCACGCGCAGGTCCACCTTGAGCTTGGCATCCATGATCATCAGGGCAAGGCCCATGACATTCGCCGCCCCGCCCATGTCCTTCTTCATGAGAAGCATCGAGGCAGAAGGCTTGATGTCGAGGCCGCCCGTATCGAAGCAGACGCCCTTGCCGACAAGCGTCACGCGCTTGTGGCCCTTCTTGCCCCAGGTGAGCTCCAGAAGGCGCGGCGCCTGCGCGGAGGCGCGGCCGACCGTGTGGATGAGCGGGAAGTTCTCTTTCAGGAGATCGTCGCCGGTGATGACCGAGACCTTGGCCTTGTAGTGTTCGCCGAGCGCACGGAATACGTCTTCCAGCGCTTCCGGCCCCATGTCGTTGGTGGGCGTGTTGACGAGATCGCGGGCAAGGAACACGCCGGCGAGCTGGCGCTTGATGTCGGTGGCGTCGGCATCGCTCGGGATGAGCAACGTCGGCGCCTCGGAGGCCGAAGCCTTGTAGCGCTCGAAGCGGTAACTGCCGAGACCGTAGCCGAGCGCCAGCCGATTCGCCGTCAGCGGCGCCGTCTCGATGTGCCAGTCGCCCGCCGGCAGCGTGCGCGCCAGCTTACCGGTCAGGAAAGGCGCATCCGACGGGTTCTTTCCGAGGCCGAACAGCGCGCCGCCGAGATGGCCGTCCGCCGTCGGCACCATCAGCAGCCCGCCCGCTTCCGCCTTGAAGCCGGCCTTTCGTGCCCAGTCGAGCGCGATCGGATCGATGGTTCCCGTCTCGATATGCGCCGGCGTGATCGCGAAGATCGGCAGGGTCTTGCCATTCTTCGTATTGAAGGGAGAGGGCCGTTCGATGAACTGGAAGGGGGCCATGGCGGAACCTTTGGGAGAGAGCCTCGGAATCAGGCAATTAACACTCTGTTAGGGTTAACAGATTATTGCTGGAGTGGAGATTGCGGCGTGATTCTTGACCGCCGCGGATGCGAAAACGCTTCGGGGATCGATCATGGCTGCCAGCCCACTGTCACTTCGCTCGACGCTCCTGAGGGGCGCGGCACTCCTGGCCATCGCCATGGCGGTGGCGGGCTGCGCCGGCAAGAGCAACATGACCACGGGCTCCATCGCCAAATCCTCCAAGCCGGTCGGCGAGATGAACGCCAACGAGCTGCGCGGCGCGGCTGACAGCATCGGCCAGGCCTATGAGAAGAACCCACGGGATCCGCAGGTCGGCATGAACTATGCCACGGTTCTGCGCATGAACGGGCGCAACGACCAGGCGCTCGCCGTGATGCAGCAGGTCGCCATCAGCAACCCCAACAACCGCGACGTGCTCGCCGCCTACGGCAAGGCGCAGGCCGCCGCCGGCCAGCTCGAGCAGGCGCTGAACACCATCCTGCGCGCCCAGACGCCGGACAGGCCGGACTGGAGGCTGAAATCCGCCGAAGGCGCGATCCTCGACCAGCTCGGCCGCTCCAGCGACGCGCGCCTCCGCTACCGGCAGGCGCTCGACCTCCAGCCGAACGAGCCTTCGATCCTCTCCAATCTCGGCATGTCCTATGTGCTCGCCCGCGACCTGAAGACGGCGGAAACCTACCTGCGCTCGGCCGCCAGCCAGCCCGGCGCCGACAGCAGCGTGCGCCAGAATCTCGCGCTCGCCGTCGGCCTGCAGGGCCGCTTCCAGGAGGCCGAGACCATCGCCCGCCAGGAACTGACCGCCGAGCAGGCCGAAGCCAACGTTGCCTATCTGCGTTCCATGCTGGCCCAGCAGAACGCCTGGAAGAAGCTTGCGGCCGACGATAGCGGCAACACCAACTGACCCCCGGCATCCCTTTCCCAAGCGTCCCTCCCAAGACGCCAACGCCCTGGCCGACAACATCGACCGGGGCGTTTTCTTTTGGCGCTCGGCGTTCGATCAGAACGTATCGGCGACCTGGATGCCGGCGGGACCGAGGATGACGGCGATCAGCACCGGCAGGAAGAAGAGGATCATCGGCACGGTCAGCTTGGGCGGCAGGGCGGCCGCCTTCTTTTCCGCCTCGTTCATGCGCTGGTCGCGGCATTCCTGCGCCAGCACGCGCAGCGCCTGGGCGAGCGGCGTGCCGTAGCGCTCGGCCTGGATGAGCGCCTGCATCACCGAGCGCACCGTATCGAGCCCGATGCGCGATCCAAGGTTTTCATAGGCCTGCCGGCGTTCCTGCAGGAAGGAGAGTTCCGCAGTGGTGAGCACCAGTTCCTCGGCAAGCTCCGAGGAGGCCATGGCGATTTCGTCCGCCACGCGCTTGAAGGCGACTTCGATGGAAATACCCGATTCCACGCAGATCAGCATGAGGTCGAGCGCATCCGGCCAGGCCCGCCGGATCGACTTCTGCCGCTTGTTCACCTGGTTGGAGATGAAGATGTTGGGCGCGTAGAAGCCGAGATAGGCGGCCGCGATGGTCGCGAGGATGCGCATCGGCAGCGGCTTGTCGCCGAGGAAACCGAGATAGAAGATGTAGAAGGCGGCGATCGCCATGAACACGAAGGGCAGGACGAAGCGGGCGAACAGGAAGATGTTCAGCGCGTTCTGCGAACGGTGGCCGGCCTGCCGCAGCCGGTTCATCGTGTTGGCGTCGACCAGCGCCTCGCGCAGGTTCAACCGGTCGACGACCTGGCGGACGGAGGTGTTGTGCTGGGCGCGGAGCGAGGCCTTGCTCTGCACGGCTTCGGCATTGAGACGGGCGCGTTCGCGCGCGCGCATCTGCTCGCGCTCCAGCGCCACGGCCTTCATGCGCTTGTCGAGATCGCCGCGGTCGAAATAGGGCGCCGCCAGCGTATAGAAGGTCGCCAGCACCGCGATCATGACGAAGGCCGGAAGCAGGATGGCGGGATCGGTAAGCATGGCGACCATGTTGCGCTCCCTAGATGTCGAAGTTGATCATGTTGCGCATCACGACGATGCCGATGGACATCCATATCGCTGAAGCGCCGAGAATGAGATGGCCGCGCGAATCCTGGAACAGGACGCTTATATATTCCGGCGACGTCAGGTAGACGAGCAGCGCCACGATGAACGGCAGGGCGCCGATGATGCAGGCGGAGGCCTTGGCTTCCATCGACAGCGCATTGACCTTGGCGCGCATCTTGCGGCGCTCGCGCAGCACGCGGGAGAGGTTGCCGAGCGCTTCCGACAGGTTGCCGCCCGCCTGGCTCTGGATGGCGATGACGATGGAGAAGAAGTTGACCTCCTGCAGCGGAATGTTGGTGAACATGCGCGCGCAGGCTTCAGGAACGCTGAGGCCGACCTGCTGGGATTCGACCACCTTGCGGAATTCCGTCTTCACCGGGTCCTGCCCTTCGGCGGCGATCAGCCGGAGCGCGTCGGTCAGCGGCAGGCCCGACTTGATGGAGCGCACCATGACGTCGAGCGAATTCGGGAACTCCTCGAGAAACTTGTTCAGGCGGCGCTTGATGAGGAAGCCGACGAACCAGCGCGGCAGGCCGGCGCCGGTGATGAAGGCAACGCCCAGAGCGATCAGCAGTCCGCCGCCGCCGATGAGGGTCAGCACGAAGGCGAAGAGGCCGAAGATCGCGCTGAAGACGTAGAATTTCGCCGGGGTGATCGACAGGCCCGCCTGGATGAGCCGCGCCTTCAGGGTGGTGGCGATGCGCCGGGTCTGTTCCTGCTGCTTCTTTTCGAGGTCCTTCAGGGAATCCTGCACCGACTTGCGGCGCTTGGACAATTCCTGCATGCGATCGCGCGCAGCCTTGGCCTTGCCCTGATCGGTCTCGGCGGCCTGCACGCGGCGTACGCGGCTTTCCGCCTTCTTCTGCGCCTCGATGCGCGAGAAGAGCACGCCATAGGCAAGGCCGGCGGTGGAAAGCGCCGCCAGCGCGAAGATCGCCACAAGGTTGATATCCAGTCCGAACATCCGCGCTCCGCCCGCCCCTTACGGCTTCTCCATCGCGTCGAGCGTTGCCGCCAGGCGCTTGTCCTCGTTGAAATAGCGGGCGCGATCCCAGAAATGCGGCTTGCCGATGCCGGTACCCGTATGTTTGCCGATGAGGCGGCCGTTGGCGTCCTCGCCCTGGATCTCGAAGCGCATCAGGTCCTGGGTGACGATGACGTCGCCTTCCATGCCGATCACCTCGGTGATGTGGGTGATCCGGCGTGAACCGTCGCGCAGGCGCGTCGCCTGGATGATGACGTCGATGGAGCCGGCGATGATCTCGCGAACGGTCTTGGCCGGCAGCGTGAAGCCGCCCATGGCGATCATCGATTCCATACGGGAAAGGCATTCGCGCGGCGTATTGGCGTGGATCGTGCCCATCGAGCCGTCGTGGCCGGTGTTCATCGCCTGAAGAAGGTCGAAGACCTCCGGTCCGCGCACTTCGCCGACGATGATGCGTTCGGGACGCATGCGCAGGCAGTTCTTGATGAGGTCGCGCATGGTGATCTCACCCTCGCCCTCGATGTTCGGCGGGCGGGTTTCGAGGCGCACGACATGCGGCTGCTGCAGCTGGAGTTCGGCCGAGTCCTCGCAGGTGATGACGCGCTCGTCGGTATCGATGTAGCGCGTCAGGCAGTTGAGCAGCGTCGTCTTGCCCGAACCGGTACCGCCGGAGATGACGAGATTGCAGCGCACGCGGCCGATGATCTGCAGCAGCGTCGCGCCTTCCGGCGTGATCGAACCGAAACGGACGAGCTGGTCGAGCGTCAGCTTGTCCTTCTTGAACTTGCGGATGGTGAGCGCGGTGCCGTCGATGGCGAGCGGTGGGGCGATGACGTTGACGCGCGAACCGTCGGGCAGGCGCGCGTCGCAGATCGGGCTCGATTCGTCGACGCGGCGGCCGACCTGGCTGACGATGCGCTGGCAGATCGACAGAAGCTGGGCATTGTCGCGGAAGCGGATTTCCGATTCCTGCACCTTGCCGCCCACTTCGATATAGGTCTTGCCGGCGCCGTTCACCATGATGTCGGCAATGTCGTCGCGCGCAAGAAGCGGCTCGAGCGGGCCGTAGCCGAGAACGTCGTTGCAGATGTCGTCGAGCAGTTCTTCCTGCTCCGAGATCGACATCGCGAAGTTCTTGATCGTGATGATGTCGTTGACGATGTCGCGGATTTCCTCGCGCGCGCTCTCGGTGTCGAGCTTGGCGAGCTGCGACAGGTCGATCGTGTCGATAAGCGCGGAGAAGACCTGGCTCTTGGTGTCGTAATAGTCCTCGGTGCGGGCCACGCGGCGGCGCGCCGTGGCCGGGGCGGCGGCGGCAACCGGCGGGGGGGCAGGCTCTAAAACGGGCTGCGAGGGCGCGGCGGCCGCCGGCCGCTCCGCCGTCACGGTCGTGGTGGCCACGGGTGCGGCATGGGCCGTCTGGCCCGCCCCGCCGCTCTTGCCGAAACCTTCATTGCCACGTCTGCCGAACATGCCACATCATCCAGTCTGTTGCGCCGCCTCAAGGCGGCCTACTTGCGGCCTACTTGCGGCCGAGGAGGCCCAGCATCTTGCCGAGCCCGGCCTTCTTGGGTTTCTTCACCGTCGCGCGGCCCGTCACCAGATGGGCGATCTGCGAGAAGGTCTCGGCAGTCGGCGACTTGCGGTCCATCTCGGCGATCATGCGGCCACTGTTGGACGCCGTGCCGAAGAGCTGCGCATCGAAGGGAATGACTGCGACCGGCTCGATGCCGAGCGGTTCGCAGAAATCGTTGGGCGCGATTTCCGGGCGCTTCGGCAGGCCGACCTGGTTGAGAATGAGATGCGGCGGCTTGTCGTTGGGCCGCAGCTTCTTCAACGCGTCGAGCATGTTCTTCGCATTGCGCAGGTTCGCAAGGTCCGGCACCGCCGTGATGACGAGTTCATCCACCTCGGACAGCAGCGTGCGCGTCCATTCCGACCAGGCATGCGGAACGTCCAGCACCGTCACCGGCGCGCTGCGCTGGAGCACTTCGAGGACCGGCTGGAAGGACCCGCGCTCGAGATCGTAGGCGCGGTCGAGCATGGAGGGCGCCGCAAGCAGCGACAGATGGTCGGAGCACTTGGTCAGCAGGCGATCGAGGAAGACTTCGTCCAGCCGCTCCGGCGCATAGATCGCCTCGGAAATACCCTGCGGCGGATCCTGGTCGAAGTCGATGTTCGCCGTACCATAGGGCAGGTCGAGGTCGGCGAGGATCACCTCGGTCTGGAACAGGTTGGAAATGTCGAAGGCGCAGTTATGCGCGATGGTCGAGGAGCCCGAACCACCCTTGGCGCCGATGAAGGCGACGGTGCGGCCGAGCGGCTCCGCCTCCGGATCGATGAAGATCGCCGCCATGGCGTTCAGCACCTCGGCCATGCCGACGGGGCCGACCATATATTCGGAGATGCCGTTGCGGATCAGCTCGCGATACAGCGGAATGTCGTTGTAGCGCCCGACGATGATGACCTTGGTGGAGGGATCGCACACCTCGGCGAGCGGGGCCAGCTCCTCCATGATGCCGCGCGGCTCGGTCTCCGTCTCGAGGATCAGGAGGTTGGGCGTCGGCGCGGAGGCGAACATGTTGGCGGCCGCCGTGATGCTCGCACTGGAAATGCGGAGGCTCACCTTGGCCAGACGCCGGTCCTGCCCGCACCGCTCCATGGTGCGCAGCATCGCCTCGCTCGCGCAGAAGGCGTGAACGGAGATGCGTGGCAGGGGGCGCACGGACTCGATATCCGTCGGGCGGACGGTTTCGTCCGCCTGATCCTGCATGGCCTCGTTCTTGAAGTCGTAGTCGACCGTGCTCATGGCTTTACCGCGCCCGGCTGGAGGAAAGGTGGGAGATCAATCGTTCATCTCCTTCAGTTCGGTATAGGCGCCGCGGTAGCGCTTGAGCGCTTCGCCGCGTTGCGTCGCATCCGCCGGGGTCATGCGGCGGGGACCGAGAAGGTCGTTCGGATCGGCGATCTGGGCGGCAAGGTTGTTCTGCGTCGCACAGCCGAAATTGTGATAGTTCCGGTTCTCGTAGGTGTTCACCACCAGATCTTCCGGCCACTGGCCGCAGGCCGGCGTGGACGCGGTGATGGCGAAATAGGCAAGACGGATCGGGGCGGCCTCCGCCGGATCGCCGGCGGAATAGCTTTCCATCATCACCTTGCGCGCGGGAATGCCGTACTGCGCGAGCAGCTTGCGGATCTGTCGGCCTGCCACCATTGCCGCTGCATCATTGCGCGCGCCGCGCGGCAGGATGATGCGGAACATGCCGGACGAGGCCCCGGAATAGTCGCCGACAAAACCCGCGATCACTTCGCTCTGGCCGCGCGTCAACTGCGTCGCGCCGGTAGCGATCGGAATGTCGATCGTGCGCTCCTGTTCGCCGACGATGATCGGATGGCGCGTACGGTAGTCGTCCGGCAGCGAACCCGTCGTCGTGCGGTCGGCATTGGCGCAGCCGGAGGCGACCGCGACGAGTGCCGCCATGGCCAGGAGCGCAACGCTGCGAGCGGTCTTGCGGGTGGAATGCATTTCGTTTGCCATTGGCTGGGTCCGTCCCTTCGTCACGTCGCACCCGATCACTTGTAGATGAACCCGACGCTGCCTTCGTAGCGCTGAGCGGGCAGCGCGTTCTTCCGGCCATAGATCTGGTTCACCTGGCCGAGGAAGACGCTTGCGGCGTCGTTGGCCGGATTGAAATTGTCGTCCGGCCGCGCCAGCGCGTTGCGGCCCACCGGTTTCACGAGATAGGGCGTGGCAATGATCACCAGTTCCGTCTCGTTGCGCTCGATGGTCTTCTGGCGGAAGAGCGCGCCGAGCACCGGAACCTTCGAGGCGACCGGCGTGCCCGACATGGTCTGCTGCACGTCATCGCGGATGAGGCCGGCCAGCGCGATGGAACCGCCGGAGGGCAGCTCGACCACGGTTTCCGCGTCGCGGCGGCGATATTCAGCACCGCCCGTCGCGGAATCCACCGGTTCCGACACCTTCGTCTGGATGCGCAGGCCGATGCGGCCCGAAGAGAGCACAGTCGGCGTGAAGCCGAGCGAGATGCCGTACTGGAAGCGCTCGATCTGAACGTCGCCGTTGCCGTCGCGCACGGAGTAGAGCCGCTCGCCACCGGAATTGAACGTCGCCGACTGACCGGAAACCGCCGTCAGCGTGGGTTCGGCCAGCGTGCGGATGGCCTTTGCCTGCTCGAGCGCGCTCAGAACCGCCTCGATGCCGAGCTTGCCGACATTGCCCGCGATCGTGCCGGTCAGGCCGGTGGACGCGGCATTGAAGGTCAGAACGTCGAGATTGGAACCGGAGCCGCCGGCGACGCGGCTGAACGTGTTGTCGAAGCCGAGCTGCTTCAGCACCTCGCGGCGGATTTCCGCCACGGTCACCTTCAGCGTGACCTGGTCCTCGCCCTCGATCTGCAGCATGTTGACGACCTGCGAGCGCTGGCGCCCTTCGCCGTAGATGGCCGCGTCGCCGTTGTTGCCCTGCGAGACCACGGTGCGCGTGGTCGCTTCACCGCCCTTAAGGAAGATTTCCGCAAGATTCACCGCCTGGGTGGCATCCTGCGGCGTGCGTACGGAGCCACTCAGCACGATGTTGTCCGAGATGATCTCGACCTGAATATCGGAATCGGGAATGAAACGGCGCAGGTTCGTTTCGAGGCCGCTGACATCGCGCTCGACATTGAGGTCGATGCTGACGATCTCCTCGCCGCCCGGACCGAAAACGAAGATGTTGGTCTGGCCGACTTCCTTGCCGAAGAGATAGATGCGGCGCGAGGTGCGCGTCACGGCATCCGCCTTCACCGGATCGGCGACGAGGATGTCATGGGCATCGGTCGGCAGATCGATCACGATCGCCTTGTTGAGGCCGAGCCTGACGGACTTGCGCGCGCCTGGGCCGCTTTCCTGAATGCGGATGACCGAGGACGACGCCTTAGCAGCGATGCCGGTGACGAAAGCCTCGGGCACGCCGGCAACGGCCAGGCAAAAGCTGATACCGCCGGCGACAGAAGCCCGAAAAGTCTTTGCAATTCCAAACACGGGTCAGCTCCTGGTCATTGCTGTGGTACGGCAGCAGCGCTCGTGCCGTTGACGATTGTACCGGTCTTGATCACCTGAACCTGCGGGCGGCCATCGCCACCGGACAGCAGATAATCGGCTGCACTCGTATCCGGCTCCTGGGCGTCGGCGACGGACCGCAGCGCCAGCGACAGGCGCTCGGCCATCTGCTGGGCGACCGCGATCACCTTGGTCTGGTCGGGCGTCAGTTCCAGCGTGGCTGTGGTGCCGATCGTCGCTTTCGATCCGTCCGGATTTTCCTGGATCTGCTGGTCGATGGCCAGAACGCGAACGTTGGAGAGCACGTTCTCGGTCAGGTAGGCGCCGGCTTCGCCCTTGCGAACCATGATGACGTCGACGCGGTCGTTCGGCAGGATGAAGCCGCCGGCGCCCGTCGCGACCGAGATCTCCGTCGCAACGGCCCGCTTACCGGAGGGCAGCAGCGAGGACATGATGCGGTTGGACGAATCGGCGATCTTCTCCTGACGGATCGGCTCGCCGTTGAAGATCGGCATGCGGGCGATGGCGCCGTTCAGCGTTTCCATCGCGTCCGGACGATTCTGGTCGGTGATGAAGCCTTCGACGATGGACCCTTCCGGCCAGGCGGCCCAGGCGATCGCTTCCGGGGTGAGCCGCGCGCCGACCGGCAGGCTTTCCTTGGCCACGAGCACGTTGATGGTGGGCTCACGCTCCACGACGGTCTGGGTCTCAACCACCGACGTGCCACCGCCTTGGGCGATCTGCAGGGCTAGAAACCCTGCCACGCCCGCCGAGACGACGGCCACTGCCAGAATGATGATTCGCGCCGGTTTCATGTGGTTTCCCTGAGCTGCGGAGTCTCCTATCCGCCCACATTGACCGGCAATGGTGTAATTATGGTTAATTCCTGCCTTACGAACATGGTTAACCGCCGGTTGACGACGGCATGCCCGGACATGGCTTTACCGCCGGCTGTTCGACCGGCGGTCCCGATTCATTTTTTAAAGTGAGTATCAGCCGCCGAACGCGGCAAGCATCAGCGGCGAGGACGGGTAGGCCATGAAGGCGGCGATGCCGATGGCGACGCCATAGGGCACCTTCTTGGCCGTCATCAGATGCGCGGGCACGGGCAGGCCACTGGCCAGGATCGTATTGGTATGCGCGCGCAGGGCAAGGATGCCCATGGTCAGGATCCCGCCGATGAACGACACGTAGATCAGGAATTCAAAGAGTGACAGCGTCATGCCGAACCAGACGGCGCTCGCGGTCAGAAGCTTGGCATCGCCGCCGCCCATGACGTTCAGGGCGAAGAGCGCGAAACAGGCGGAAAAGACGGCAAGACCGGCCGCGGCATGCATGGCGATGTCGGTCAGGCCAAGGCCGGCAAGCGGCGCCACCACGAAGAACGAGGCCAAAAGGATCGCCGAAACCCGGTTGGGAATGAGCATCGTCAGGAAATCGGAACAGGCTGCGACCGCAAGGCAGAGCGGAAAGACCACGAAGATGATGGCTTGGGTCACGGCAACCTTCCTTCGGCGCAGCAGCGCCTCACCTTGCCGCGGACGCGGCAGGAACAGGAAAGCCGCCTCCTCGGGCGGCTTTCTCGCTTATGCAGACGGACTTAGTAGCCGGTAGACTGCGTCTGGGCGCTCGTCATCTTCGCGGAGATGTTGCGGAACGTGTTGTTCAGCGTACCGCCGAGCGACGTTGCGCCGGTGATGAGGGCGACGGAAATCAGAGCGGCGATCAGGCCGTATTCGATGGCGGTTGCGCCAGATTCGTCCTTCATAAGGCGGGCGAAAATCTTGGTCATGGTATTCTCCTAGCTCCACGATGTTGGTTCAGCACGTCCGCCAACTGTTTCCGTTGTTCGGATGCTTGCAACCTACAGGCCCGCCATTTCCATCGGCTTAAGGAATTCGGTTAACCAAACCCTAACGGGTCACTACCGGATCTATGGTTACCCGTTCCTTAAATGCAGGGCCGACGGCCGTTTCTCCGCGTTTCCGCCAATCCCCTTCCCTTAAGCCGGTAACAAAGGTGGAAACCGAAACGAGAATGCCCGCCATCCGCTTAAAGCTTCATTCACCATTCCCGGCGATGCTATCCGTGTTTATTTGCCGGGATGACTGTTTATGGGACGCGACTGGACCATCGCCTTGAATGCGACGAAGCTTGCGACGGCCGCCTTTGTGCTGTTGTCGACGGCCACGAGCGCTTTTGCCGAAGATGAGTTCCTGCGCGTCTATATGGACCATGCCCGCGTGCTGCGGCTCGACCGGCCCGTCAGCAAGGTGATCGTCGGCAATGCGGCCGTTGCCGACGCCACGGTCGCCGATGCCCAAACGATCGTGCTGACCGGCCGCAACTTCGGTACAACCAATCTCGTCCTGCTCGATGCAGACGGCAATGCCATTGTCGACGAGCGCATCCTCGTGTCGATCGACGAGGGAAATACGGTGCGCGTTTTCCGGCAGACGGAGCGTTCGGTGCTCTCCTGCACGCCCAATTGCGAGGAACACGCCTCCAAGACCGGCAACGGCGGCTGACGCGGCGTTCTCCTTCGGGCGTGCGAATTCGGGAAGCCCTTCAAATTCTTGGGGTCCTGCACACGAAATATAAACGGTCCGCCGCCTATTCTTGCCGCCTCAAGGACTTGGGAACGGATCGCGATGTCGTTCGATCATGATGCAACCACCCCGCAGCGGCCTGCAAAGGGTATTTTTCGTCGTCTTCTCGTGCGGCGCGACGGCGCGACGGCCATCGAATTCGCGATCCTTGCCATTCCCTTCTTCATGATCACCTTCGCCTCGATCGAGACCTTCACGGCCTTCATGGGCGAACAGGTCCTGGCGAACGCCACCGAGACGATGGCCCGCAAGATCCGCACTGGCGAGGCCGCCGGTTGGACGAAAGACCAGTTCCGCACCGCCTTCTGTCAGGAAATCAAGATTCTGATGCCGTGCTCGGCAACCGAGGTCGCCACGCCAGCCAAGCTGTTCATCGACGTGCGCAGTTTCACGTCTTACGCCAGCATTCCGAGCGCCGTTCCGATCGTCGATTCGGATCTCGACACCACGAATTTTGCGTTCAACCCAGGCAAGCAGAAGTCGATCAATATCGTGCGCGCCTACTATCGCTGGGATATCGTGACCGACCTGGTGCGTCCGATGCTGTCCAACGTCAAGACGAAGAATGGCAGCAAGCAGAACTACCTGATGGTTTCGACCGCTGTGGTCCAGAACGAGGACTATCCGTGATGGAAGCGCGCAACGTCTCCGCAGGAGCGGAAAAACCAGGACGCGGCGGTCTGCTCATGCCGTTGCGCCGTCTTCTTCGCGACAGGCGCGGCGTCGGCGCGGTCGAATTCGCGATCGTCGCGCCGCTGATGATCATGACCTATATCGGCGCCTTCGAGATTTCCGTCGCCGTAACCATGTCGCGCAAGGTCAGCCGCGCATCCAGCACCGTTTCCGACCTTCTGACGCGAAACGAAACCATCAATGCGGCAACGCTCGCCTCGATGGCCGATGTGACCAAGAACGTCGTAGCGCCCTTCTCGCAGAACGGCTACACGCTGAAGATCACCGGCATTGCGGTGGACACCACCGGCAAGGCAACCGTCGCCTGGTCCTATGGCGGGGGAGGCAATGCGGCTTACGCCAAGGGCGCCACGGTCACGAATCTGCCCAAGGAGATGGACGCCACGAAGACCTTCGTCGTCCGTACGGAATACACCGTGCCGCACAAGATTCTCCTGATGGCCCCGGGTCTTTCCTCCAGCGTCACCACGCTTCCTCTCTCGCGCACGAGTTACTTCCGCCAGCGCTCGGGCGAAGGGATCACCTGCGGCGACTGCTGACGCGACTGCCCGATTTCGCTTGAACCTCTCGCCGCGCCCGTGGCATGTCACGATAATGCGGGCAGACGGCAGGTGACTCATGGCGCGAGCCTTTCTCTTCGTTCTTGATTCCTTCGGCATTGGCGGCGGACCGGATGCGGCCGCCTTCGGCGATCTCGGTGCGGATACGCTCGGCCATATCGCCGAGTTCTGCGCGGCAGGCGCAGGCGACAGGGCGGGATTGAGGCAAGGGCCGCTGAAGCTGCCCAACATGTCTGCCCTCGGCCTTCTGCATGCCGCGCGCGCGGCAACCGGCCGCTTTCCCCAAGGCATGGACGTGCCACAGCGCGTCTTCGGCTATCACGGTGCGGCAAGCGAGGTGTCCAACGGCAAGGACACGCCATCCGGCCACTGGGAGATCGCCGGCACGCCCGTCGCCTTCGACTGGGGCTATTTCCCCTCGGAGGGCGACGCCTTCGAGCCGGAACTGGTAGAGGCCATCTGCAGCGCCGGCAACGTGCCCGGCATCCTCGGCAACTGCCATGCGTCCGGCACGGATATCATCGCCCGGCATGGCCTGGAGCACATCCGCACCGGCAGGCCGATCTGCTACACTTCCTCCGACTCCGTCTTCCAGATCGCCGCCCATGAGGGGCATTTCGGCCTTGCCCGCCTGCTCGCCTTCTGCGAGACCGTGCGGAAGATCCTCGACGAACGCCCCGGCGGGCGGATCGGCCGCGTCATCGCGCGACCCTTCGTCGGCGAGACGCCCGAGACCTTCGAGCGCACCGGCAACCGCCGCGACTATTCCGTCCTGCCGCCCGAGCCGACGCTGCTCGACCGGCTGACGGAAGCGGGGCGCACGGTGCATGCCGTCGGCAAGATCGGCGACATCTTCGCCCATCAGGGCATCGGGCGGCTCAGCAAGGCGAACGGCAACATGGCGCTCTTCGACGCCACGCTGCGCGTGATGGACGAAGCCAAGGACGGCGACCTCGTCTTCACCAATTTCGTCGATTTCGACATGCTCTACGGCCACCGGCGCGACGTGCCCGGCTATGCCGCCGCGCTGGAAGCCTTTGACCGGCGGCTGCCGGAAGTGGATCGCAAGCTGAAGCCCGGCGACATCGTCATCCTCACCGCCGACCACGGCTGCGACCCCACCTGGCGCGGTACCGACCATACCCGCGAGCGCGTGCCGATTCTCAGCTTCGGCCCCGGGCTGCGCTCGCGTCTCCTCGAAACCCGAAAGACCTTCGCCGATATCGGCGAAAGCATCGCCCGACATCTCGGCATCGCGCCGGGACCGCACGGAAGGAGCTTCCTGTGACGAACACCATGCCCAAGGCGGAACTGCATTGTCATATCGAGGGGGCGACGCCCCCTGCCCTCGCGCTCGCCCAGGCGGAGCGCTACGGCATCGACACGTCCGGCTTCATCAAGAACGGCGCCTATGCCTGGCAGGACTTCACCAGCTTCGTGCAGAGCTATGACGCCACCGCCAATCTCTTCCGCACGGAAGAGGACTATGCGCTGCTCGCCGAGACCTACCTGACCGAGATTGCCGAGGCGGGCGCGATCTACAGCGAGTTGATCGCCTCGCCCGACCAGGGCGATGCCGTCGGCATCGGCGCGGACGCCTATATGCGTGGCCTTGCCGAAGGCGCCGAACGCGCGAAGGCCCGAACCGGTATCGAGACGCGCCTCATCGTCGTCGGCATCCGCCATTTCGGGCCGGAGCGCGTCGTGAAGGCGGCGGAATATGCCGCACGGCGGCCGCATCCGCTGATCACGGGCTTCAATCTCGCCGGTGAGGAGCGCATGCACCGCGTCGCCGACTTCGTCCGCGCCTTCGATATCGCGCGCGATGCCGGCCTCGGCATCACCATCCATGCCGGCGAACTCTCGGGCGCCTTCAGCGTGCGCGATGCGCTGGACCATGTCCGCCCGTCGCGCATCAGCCATGGCGTGCGCGCCATCGAGGATGCGGACCTCGTCAAGCGGCTGGCCGACGAGGGCACCGTGCTGGAGGTCTGCCCCGGCTCGAACATCGCCCTCAGCGTCTTCCCGGATTTCGAGAGCCATCCGCTGCGGGCGCTGCATAAAGCCGGCGTGCGCGTCACGCTCAATTCCGACGACCCGCCCTTCTTCCACACCTCGCTCGCCCGCGAATACGAGATCGCCTCGACGGTCATGGGCTTCAGCGACGACGAGATCCGCGGCATGACGCGCACGGCCATCGAGGCGGCCTTCGTCGACGAACCGACGCGGCAAAAGCTGCTTTCCAGGCTCTAAAGCCGAAGCCGGTTGTGGGGATGTTGCCCGCGGCCGGCTCTCTTCTCTTGCGGGCAGCCGCCGTTCCGTGGAAAAAGGGGCGTTTACTCCATTTCGGAAGGTTGGCCATGGACGGCGTCACAGTCATCGATCACCCGCTCGTGCAGCACAAGCTGACCATCATGCGCAAGAAGGAAACCTCGACGGGCAGCTTCCGCCGCCTGCTGCGCGAAATCTCGACACTGCTCTGCTATGAGGTCACGCGCGATCTCGAGCTCACCACCGCCCGCATCGAGACACCGCTGGAAGAGATCGACGCCCCCGTCCTCGAAGGCAAGAAGCTGGTCTTCGCCTCCATCCTGCGCGCCGGCAACGGCCTGCTGGAGGGTATGCTGGAGCTGGTGCCGTCCGCCCGCGTCTCCCATATCGGCGTCTATCGCGACCACGAGACACTGGAAGCCGTCGAATATTTCTTCAAGGCCCCCGAGAGCATCGACGAGCGCCTCGTCATCGTCGTCGACCCGATGCTGGCGACCGGCAATTCGGCCATCGCGGCCATCGACACGCTGAAGGCTCGCGGCGCGACGAACATCCGCTTCCTCTGCCTGCTGGCCGCGCCCGAGGGCATCAAGAGTTTCCGTGCGCATCATCCCGATGTGCCGGTCTATACGGCGTCCATCGACCGCCAGCTCAACGAGAAGGGCTATATCGTGCCCGGCCTCGGCGATGCGGGCGACCGCATGTACGGCACGAAGTGACCGGTTAACCGGTTCTTTACCAAGCCGAGCAAAGACCGTGGAGAGGGGCGCCCAGGAGCGCCCCTTTTGCCGTCCGTTAGCCGAAGGCGTGTTATTTCGGGACAGATCCTCCCGGAGACCGTCTCATGTTCGTTCGCAGCCTTGTCCTCGTCGTCGGCACCGTCGTTGCCGCCGCCACCTTCGTGCCGGACCTTGCGACCCGCTATCTCGACACCGCCAAGGCACCGGAACTCAAGATCGAGAAGGCGTCCGTCCAGACCGGCCAGGATGCGGCACGTTATACCGGCAACCGCAGCGCGGTGATCGGCAGCGACGCGAACGGCCACTTCACCGGCGTCTTCGCGATCAACGGCCGCAAGGAAGAGGGCATGGTCGATACGGGGGCCAGCATGGTGGCGCTCAACGTTTCGACGGCGCAGCGCATCGGCATCGACAAGGCCGACCTCGATTTCCGCTACGCGGTCGAAACCGCCAACGGCAAGGCCCGCGCCGCCTATATCCGCCTCGACAAGATCGAGATCGGCCCGGTTCGGATCGAGAATGTCGGCGCCATGGTGCTCGACGACAAGGCCCTGTCGGGCACGCTGATCGGCATGAGCTTCCTCAAGGGCCTCACCTCCTACAAGGTGGAAGACGGCAAGCTGCACCTTACGCGCTGATGCGCGTCAGGATGTCGGGCGTCACGGCCGGCGCCTCGGAGGCAATCCGGTAGAGCGCGCCGAGCCGTTCCACGGCACGCGCCGCATCCGGCTCTGTTGCCGCATGCACGCGGCCGATTTCAGTCCCCTTATCCACCTTCGTGCCGAGCGGCAGCAGGCGGTCGAAACCGACGCGGTGGTCGATCGCATCGTCAGGCCGGCTGCGACCGCCACCGAGCTCGATGACCGCAAGGCCGATGCCGCGGGTATCGCAGGCGGCAAGATGCCCGCTCTCCGCCGCGAGGACCGGGCGGACGACGGGCGCAGCGGCCAGATAGGCTTCGGGCTTTTCCAGGAGATCGGCGGGTCCGCCGAGCGCATGCACCATGCGGCCGAACACATCGGCCGCCGCGCCGCTCGCCAGCACCCGCGCCGCCTTCGCCCCGGCGGCGGCAAGATCAGCCTCCAGCCCGGCCGATACCAGCATTTCCGCCGCGAAGGCGAGCACGATGCGCTCCAGCCGCGTTCCGGCCTTCTCGCCCCTCAGGAAGGCGATGCAATTGGCGATCTCGACGGCATTGCCGGCGGCATCCGCCAGCGGCTGGTTCATGTCGGTGATGAGCGCCGCCGTCCTGACCCCGGCCCCGTTGGCCACCTCGACCAGCGAGCGCGCCAGGGTCTCGGCTTCACTCGCATCGGCCATGAAGGCGCCGTTGCCGACCTTGACGTCCAGCACCAGCGACTGGAGGCCGGCGGCAAGCTTCTTGGAAAGAATGGAGGCGGTGATCAGCGGCACCGAATCGACCGTCGCCGTGACGTCGCGGATCGCGTAGACGCGCTTGTCGGCCGGCGCGAAGGCTGCGGTCTGGCCGATGATCGCACAACCGACGTCCCGCACCACGCGGCGGAAGAGATCGGCAGATGGCATGATCCCATAGCCGGGGATCGATTCCAGCTTGTCCAGCGTACCGCCGGTATGGCCGAGGCCGCGGCCGGAAATCATCGGCACCGCGAGGCCGCAGGCCGCGGCGATCGGCGCCAGCATCAGCGAGACATTGTCGCCGACGCCGCCGGTGGAATGTTTGTCGGCAATCGGCCGGCCGATGCCCGACCAGTCGAGCACATCGCCGGAATCGCGCATGGCGAGCGTCAGCGCCACGGTCTCGTCCCGCGCCATGCCGTTGAACCAGACCGCCATGGCGAAAGCCGCCACCTGCCCTTCGGAGACGCTACCGTCCGTGATGCCGGCGACGAAACGCGCGATCTCCTCACGGGAAAGCGCCTCGCCGTTCCGCTTGCGGCGGATCGTCTCCTGCGGCAGCACGTCAGTAGCTCGCGGGGGCAGAGGGGGCGGATTGGCCGCCAAGCACGGAAAGAATATCGCCGAGCAGGCCCGACGCGCCGAAGCGGAAGGTCTTCGGCGTTGCCCAGCCTTCCCCGAGGATGGAGGCGGCAAGCGCAAGATAGGCTTCGGCATCGCCCACGGTGCGAACGCCGCCCGCCGGCTTGAAGCCCACCGGCTTGCCGCTTTGCCTGATGGCCGTCAGCATGATCTCGGCGGCCGCAAGCGTGGCATTGACGGCGACCTTGCCGGTGGAGGTCTTGATGAAATCGCTGCCGGCGGCAATGGCAAGGTCGGAGGCCTTGCGGATCAGCGCGGCATCCTTGATCTCGCCGGTTTCCAGGATGGTCTTGAGGATGACGGGCGGCGTGCAGGCAGCCTTCACCGCCGTCACCATCTCCGTCACCGCCGCCTCATCACCGGAAAGGAAGGCGCGATAGGGAATGACGAGATCGATCTCGTCGGCGCCGTCGGCGATGGCCTGCCGCGTCTCCGCAATCACATCCGCGACGGCGAGGTCGCCGGAGGGGAAGTTGACGACGGTGGCGATCTTCACCGCGTGGCCTGCGCCGAGAATGCCGCGCGCCTGCGCGACGAAGCGCGGCCAGATGCAGATGGCGGCGGTCGTGCCGAAGGGGGTCTGCGCCTGCGCGCAGAGCTTTTCGATGGCGGCCGCATCGCAGGTGTCGGTCAGATCCGTCAGGTCGAGCAGCGAGAGCGCCTTCTTCGCCGTTTCCTCAAGCATGGTCCTTGCCTCCGCCCGCGATCATTTCGGCGAGGATCGCGGCAAGCCGCTTTCCGCCGATCGGGGCCATGTCCTTGGTTTCGTGATGGCTGAGTTCAGCGCCCGTCATGCCGGCGCCGTAGTTGGTGATGACAGAGGCGGCCGCGACCCTGAGGCCGAGATGGCGCGCGATCAGTACTTCCGGCACCGTCGACATGCCGACGGCATCGGCACCGAAGACGCGCGCCATGCGGATTTCCGCCGGCGTCTCGAAGCTCGGGCCCGAGAACCACATGTAGACGCCGCTCGACAGCGCAATGCCGAGCTTTGCCGCCGCCGCGTCCATGCGGGCGCCGAGATCCGCATCATAGGCATTGGTCATGCCGACGAAGCGGTCGTCGCTGTCGAGGCCGATCAGCGGATTGGTGCCGGAGAAGTTGATATGGTCGGAAATGCGCATTACCGAGCCGGGCGGAATATCCTCGCGCAGCGATCCCGCCGAATTGGTGAGGATCAGCGACGTGACGCCGAGCC
Organism: Shinella sp. G-2; assembly: GCF_050172695.1. Classification (NCBI taxonomy): domain Bacteria; kingdom Pseudomonadati; phylum Pseudomonadota; class Alphaproteobacteria; order Hyphomicrobiales; family Rhizobiaceae; genus Shinella; species Shinella sp. G-2. The sequence goes on from NZ_JBBEYH010000038.1 coordinate 21,126, forward strand.
CCTTCAGCACCTCGATGGGCGTGCGCATGGCATTGGCGTCGCCCCGTTCGTAGAAATGCACGCGGCCCGAAAGCATGATAACGGGCACACCGCCGAGATGGCCGATGACGAGTTCGCCGGCATGGCCGGAGACGGCGCTGACCGGAAAGCTCGGCAGGTCCGAATAGGGAATGCGCAGCGGGTTCTGCACGGCCTCCACAAGAGAACCGAGGCCGGAGCCGAGCACGATGCCGTAGCGCGGCAGCATGCCGCCGAGGCGCGAGATCAGGAGGTCGGTGGTTTCGCCGCTCATCCGATGACGTCCGTCGCAAAGCCGTGCGGCAGCAGCTCTTCCATGGTCATGGTCTTCTTCACGCCGGTCTCGTCGCACAGATAGATCGACGTCCTTGCCGTCGCAAATTCCGCGATCTTCTGCCGGCAGCCGCCGCAGGGCGGGCAGAGCGGCAGCTTTTCCGCGATGACGGCCATTTCGACGATCTTCTTCGCCCCGCCCATGATCATCTGGCTGATCGCGGTCGGTTCGGCACACCAGCCCTGCGGGAAGGAGAGGTTCTCGATGTTGGCGCCGGCATAGATCTTGCCGTCCTCGGCGCGGATCGCCGCGCCGACGGGGAATTTGGAATAAGGGGCGTGCGCGAAGGCCATGGCCGCGCGCGCCGCCTCGAAGAGGTCGTGGGACATTCCTAGCGCTCCTTCACATAGGGCACGCCGCCGGCCTTCGGCGGAATGGCCTTGCCGATGAAGCCTGCGAGCAGGATCACCGTGAGGATATAGGGCAGCGCCTGCATCAGTTGTACCGGCACCTTGCCGATCAGCGGGAAGGCATAACCCTGGTAGCGGATGGCGAAGGCGTCGAGGAAGCCGAAGAGCAGGCAGGCGAAGAGGATGTTCTTCGGCCGCCACTTGGCGAAGATCAGCGCGGCGAGCGCGATATAGCCCTTGCCGGCCGTCATGCCCTTGGTGAAGCCGGCATTGGCGGCGAGCGACAGATAGGCGCCGGCAATGCCGCAGAGGATGCCGCAGCAGATGACGGCGCGGTAGCGCAGCCAGATCACCGAAATGCCGGCGGTGTCGACCGCGCCCGGATTCTCGCCGACGGCGCGCAGGCGAAGACCGAAGCGCGTGCGGTAGAGGATCCACCAGCTTGCCGGCACCATGAGGAAGGCGAGGTAGGTCAGCGGCGAATGGCCGGAGAGCAGGCCCGAATAGAGCGGACCGAGGATCGGCACCTCACGCACCGCATCGGCGAAGGGCAGCTTGATCGTGCCGAAGCGGCCGTCCGCCGACAGCGCCGGCGTGCGCCCGCCCTGGCGGAACCAGGCTTCGCCGAGGATGACGGTGGAGCCGGCAACGACGAAGTTGATGGCGACGCCCGAGACGATCTGGCTGCCGCGCTGGGTGATCGAGGCATAGCCGTGCACCAGCGACAGCAGCACGGAGACGAGGATGGCGGCGAGAAGCCCCATCGTCACGGACTGGGTGATGTAGGCGACGGAACCGGCGGCGAAGGCCGCGCCCAGCATCTTGCCTTCGAGGCCGATGTCGAAGACGCCGGCCCGTTCGGTGAAGAGGCCGGCAAGGGCGGCGAGGATCAGCGGCGTCGAGACGCGAACGGTCGACTGCGCGAGCTCGATGAAGACCTGAAAGAATTCCATGGATCAGGCTCCCTTGGTGGCGGCGACGTCGCGCGTCTTCGGCGAGAGGCTAAGGACGATGCGCGTGATGGCCGGGCGGAACATGTGCTCGAGCGCGCCGGCGAAGAGGATGACGAGGCCCTGTATGATGACGATCATGTCGCGGGAGATCGACGGCATCTCGAAGGAGATTTCCGCCCCGCCCTGATAGAGCATGCCGAAGAGCAGCGCGGCGGGAATGATGCCCGCCGGATGCGAGCGGCCCATCAGCGCCACGGCAATGCCGACGAAGCCGGCGCCCTGCACGAAATCGAGCTGCATGCGGAACTGCTCGCCCATGATGGGGTTCAGCGCCATCATGCCGGCGAGGCCGCCGGAGATCATCATGGCGATGACGATGATGCGGGCCTCCTTGATGCCGGCATAGCGCGCGGCGGCCGGGCTGTGGCCCATGGTGCGCATCTCGTAGCCGAGCTTCGTGCGCCAGATCAGCACCCAGACACCGAAGGCGGCGAGGAGCGCGAGCAGGAAGGAGATGTTGAACGGCGCGGTGCCGACGGAAAGACCGAAGATCGACATCAGCCAGTCCAGCTTGGGCAACTGGCCGCCGGTATCGAAGGTGCGGGTTTCCAGCGACATGGAACCGAGCGGCTTGAACACCTTGTTGAGCAGGTAGTTCATCAGGCTGGCGGCGATGAAGTTGAACATAATCGTCGTGATGACGATATGGCTGCCGCGCTTGGCCTGCAGCCAGCCGGGGATCATCGCCCAGACCGCCCCGAAGAAGGCGGCGCCGACGATGGCGATGGGGAAGACGAGATACCAGGGCAGCGTGCGGTCGAGTGCGAGGCAGGCGAGCGCGACGCCGATGCCGCCGACATAGGCCTGGCCTTCGCCGCCGATATTGAAGAGGCCGGCATGGAAGGCGACGGCCACGGCAAGGCCGGTGAAGATGAAGGTCGTGGTGTAGTAGAGCGTGAAGCCGATATATTCGCCGCGGCCGAAGGCCCCGTTGATCATGTGGTAGGCGGCCTCGAACGGGCTTTCGCCGACAATGAGGACGACCAGGCCGGAAATCAGGAAGGCGACGGCGAGGTTGACCAGCGGGATCAGGCCGTATTCGGCCCAGGCCGGCAGTTTCGCATAGGGAACACTCATTCCGCGGCCTCCTTCCGGCCTTCCACACCGGCCATCAACAGGCCGAGTTCTCCTTCAGAGGCATCGGGCGCGCGCTCGCCGACGACACGGCCGGCGAACATCACGAGAATGCGGTCGGACAGGGCGCGGATCTCGTCGAGTTCGACCGAGACGAGCAGCACCGCCATGCCCTGGTCGCGCATCTGGATGATGCGACGATGGATGAATTCGATGGCGCCGACGTCGACGCCGCGCGTCGGCTGGCCGATGATCAGCACGTCGGGGCCGCGCTCCATCTCGCGCGCCAGCACGATCTTCTGCTGGTTGCCGCCGGAGAAATTGGCGGTCTTCAGCCGCGGGTTCGGCGGGCGGATGTCGTAGGCGGCGATCTTCTCCTCCGCCTCGGCGCGGATGGCGTCGATGTCGAGCAGCACGCCCTTGCGGTATTTCGGATCGTCGTGATAGCCGAGGATGGCGTTCTCGCTCTCCTCGAACTTCAGCACGAGGCCGACATGGTGCCGATCCTCCGGCACATGGGCGAGGCCGCATTTGCGCAGTTCCGCCGGATCGGCATTGCCCGTCACGTCGACGGGACGGTTGTTGAGAAGCACCGTGCCGGACGTCGCGCGGCGGATGCCGGAGATCGCCTCCAGCAGTTCCGACTGGCCGTTGCCGGCAACGCCGGCAATGCCGACGATCTCGCCCGCGCGGATATCGAAGGAGACGTTGTCCACCATGGTGACGCCGCGGCCGTCGCGCACCGTGAGGTTCTTGACGGAAAGCTTGACGTCGGCTGGCTTGGCCTCGCCCTTCTCGACGCGCAGGAGAACGCGGCGGCCGACCATCAGCTCGGCCAGTTCCTCGACAGAGGTTTCCTTGGTCGTGCGCGTCGCCACCATTTCGCCGCGGCGCATGACGGAAACCTCGTCGGTGATCGCCATGATCTCGCGCAGCTTGTGCGTGATGAGGATGACCGTCTTTCCCTGCTCCTTGAGCTGCTGGAGGATGCGGAAGAGGTGGTCGGCCTCGGCCGGCGTCAGCACGCCCGTCGGCTCGTCGAGAATGAGAATATCGGCCCTGCGGTAGAGCGCCTTCAGGATTTCCACGCGCTGCTGGATACCGACCGGCAATTCCTCGATCACCGCGTCGGGATCGACTTCCAGCGCATATTCCTTCTCCAGCCGCTTCAGCTCGGCCCGCGCCTTGGTGATGCCGGCATTGAGGATCTGGCTTTCCTCGGCGCCCAGCATGATGTTTTCCAGCACGGTGAAGTTCTCGACCAGCATGAAATGCTGGTGCACCATGCCGATGCCCGCGGCGATGGCCGCATTGGGATCGCGGATATTGACCTTCTGGCCGTTGATCAGGATGTCGCCATGGTCGGCCTGGTAGAAGCCGTAGAGGATCGACATGAGGGTGGATTTGCCGGCGCCGTTTTCGCCGATGATACCGTGAATGGTGCCCTTGCGGACCTTCAGGTTGATGTTCCGGTTGGCGTGGACGAGGCCGAAGCTCTTGTCGATGCCCTTCAGTTCGATTGCCAGTTCGCTCATGACGATCCACTCTTACGGGGATTTGGGGCCAGCGGGCGCGGGGCCTGCCGGTCTTAGTCTTGTTGCTTCCGAAGCGCTTGTCCAGTCCGATTGCGGGTTCGCGCGCCCGCCGCTATAGCTCATGCCGCCGGCCCTGACCGACGAGGAAAGCACCGACGAGGAGAGCCATGACCGCATCAGACCTTCCCGACGACCGCAAGGCCGAACGCATCGCCCGCCTTGAAGAGCATATCGCCCATCAGACGAATACGATCGAGGAGCTCTCCGACCAGATCGCCGAACAATGGCGCGTGATCGAACAGCTTCAGTCGAAGCTCGACCGGCTGACGGAACGGTTCCTGACGCTGGAAGCGGGCTCTCTGGAAGCCCCGGCCATTACCCGTCCCCCGCATTATTGAGCGGCAGGGACGGAGCCGGCCCGTCTGCTTTCGCAAACGGGCCGTTCGATGCCCTTAGTAGGGGCAGGTCTCATCCGACATGTAGTCGTGAACCTTGACCGTGCCGGCGATGATGTCGGCGCGGGCCTTGTCGATGGCGGCCTTCATCTCCGGGGTGATGAGCGGCGCGTTGTTTTCGTCCATGGCGACGTCGACGCCATTTTCCTTGAGGCCGAGCACGTTGACGCCCGGCTGGAACTTGTCGTCCTTGGCCGACATGAAGGCGTCGTAGACGGCGACGTCCACGCGCTTGACCATCGAGGTCAGCACCTTGCCCGGCTGCAGGCCATTCTGGTTGGAATCGACGCCAATGCCGAGCTTGCCCGCGTCAGCCGCAGCCTGGAGAACGCCGACGCCCGTGCCGCCAGCGGCGTGGTAGACGACATCAGAGCCCTGGTCGAACTGGGACTTGGCGATTTCGCCGCCCTTGACCGGGTCGTTCCAGGCGTCCGGCGTCGTGCCCGTATAGGCTTCGAGCACGTTGTAGTCCGAGCCGAGGGACTTGGCGCCGCCGATATAGCCGCAGGCGAACTTGTGGATCAGCGGGATGTCCATGCCGCCGACGAAGGAAACCGTCTTCGACTTGGAGGCCATGCCGGCGAGGATACCGGCGAGCCAGCCGCCTTCCTCTTCCTTGAAAACGACCGAGCGGACGTTCGGCTTGTCGAGAACCATGTCGATGATGGCGAACTTGGTGTCCGGATATTCCGCGGCGACCTTCTCAAGCGCTGCGGACCAGGAGAAGCCGGCCATCACGATCGGGTTGTTGCCGTCGCCGGCAAAGCGGCGGAGCGCCTGCTCACGCTGCGCATCGTTGGCGATTTCGAAATCGCGGTATTCGATACCGGTCTCGTTCTTGAACTTTTCGGCGCCGTTGAAGGCCGCTTCGTTGAACGACTTGTCGAACTTGCCGCCGAGGTCATAGATGATCGCCGGCTTGATATCCGCGGCGAGCGCGCTGACCGACATGGCGGCGGTGGCAAGAAGGGTGAGAAGGGTTTTTTTCATTGTGCAGCCCTGTTCGCTATTGATCTTATAGGGACCTTCCGCACAGCGCTTGAAAGAGCGCGCGACGGAGCCACCGACCCTTTCCCTTGGGTCAGGCTGGCGGCATCCTTGCACGGCTCCGGGAAAAATTCACCAGAAATTTTTCAGTTGGTAAAAAATAGGAGCCGCGGCGAACGGGGGTGGGAAACCCCGTTCGCGGCGGCTGCAACCCGTTGAAAAAAAAGGCCGGAACAGCCCGTGGGGCAGGAAACGCCCGTGCCGCGCAGGCCGCAATAGCCGCCCGGATTCTTGGCAAGATACTGCTGGTGCACGTCCTCGGCGAAGTAGAAGGGACCCGCCTTCCCGATCTCCGTAGTGATGCGGTCCGTGCGCCCGGCCGCCGTCAGCGCCGCCTGGTAGACGTCGCGCGCGTGGCGGGCGACCTGAAGGTCCGCCTCGTCGTCGAGATAGACCGCAGAGCGATAGGTGGTGCCGATATCGTTGCCCTGGCGCATGCCCTGCGTGGGATCATGCGCCTCGAAAAAGGCCTTCAGCAGGGTTTCGAGCGATACCTCGGCGGGATCGTAGACGACGAGCACGACTTCGGTATGGCCCGTCAGCCCGGTCGTCGTCTCGTGGTAGGTCGGGTTCGGCGTGAAGCCGCCGGCATAGCCCGCCGCCGTCACCCAGACGCCGGGAATTTTCCACAGCAGCCGTTCGGCGCCCCAGAAGCAGCCCATGCCGAGCAGCACGGTCCTGAAGCCTGCGGGATAGGGCCCCTTGAGCGCCCGCCCGTTGACGAAGTGCGTCGCGGAGGTCGGGATGGGCTCGGGGCGGCCGGGCAGAGCGGCCTCGGGCGCGGGCATGACGGTCTTCTTGTTGAACATGTCGATCAGGAACATCGGGGTCTCCTGCAAGGATCTGGTTTCAGGCGGTGAAGCGGCCTGCGACGGGCGGGCGCTTGTAGGCGATCACCCAGAAGAACAGCGAAACGGCGAGCAGCACCGCAAAGGCCGGCTGGGACAGCACCCACATGGCCGCCGGGTCCCAGGCATAGGGGAACTTGCGCATGATGCCGTCGGCAACGAGCGCGATCGTATCGGGGCTTGCCGTGCTCCAGGCGACGGCGAGCGGCGTCAGAACCGGCTCGGAGGCCGAGACCGACTGGATCGCATCGATCGCGCCGGCCATGACCGCGACGACGAGGGCAACGAGACTGATCGCCTTCAGGATGAACCGTATCACCGCACCCTCCTGGTGCCACTTCCGGGGCCGAATTCGGCCCCGCTTCATTGCTGTCTATAGATAGGAAGACGGCCGGGCTTGCGCAATCCTTCGCCTCGCACGGCATATCCTTCAAAAATCTGTCAGAAAGCGGTTGATCCTTCAGCAAACCTCGGTATATATCGCGCCGTCTCGCCGGAATGGAAACAGGAAAGCGACCCGCGCCGGACTAACCACCGGCAGCGAGCGGACGGACAGGTGGCCGAGTGGTTGAAGGCGCACGCCTGGAACGCGTGTATAGGGGAAACTCTATCGAGGGTTCGAATCCCTCTCTGTCCGCCATCCCCTCCCCAACTCTGCACATCTGCCGCCATCTGGCTGTAATCATCCGCCGCTATATCCCGCGATATCCGGCACGAAGCACTGATTCTGCGTTTCGGTCGGCATGATCAACGCACGTCGGCGGGGTCGGCATGGTCAATATCGCGGTTGCCGGCATCGGCTATGTCGGGCTTTCCAATGCGGTGCTGCTGGCGCAGCACAATGGCGTGGTCGCCTATGACATCACCGATGCGCGCGTTACGGCGCTGAATGCCGGCGTTTCGCCCATCGCAGATGCGGAGATCGAGGACTATCTGCGCACGAAGCCGCTGCATCTGCGGGCAACGACGGACAAGACGGAGGCCTTCGCGGAGGCCGACTTCGTCATCGTGGCGACGCCGACCAATTACGATCCGGACTACAACCACTTCGACACGAGCAGCGTGGAGGCGGTGGTCGAGGACGTGCGGCAGGTCAATGCCAGGGCCACGATCGTCATCAAATCCACCATCCCCGTCGGCTATACGGCCTGGCTGCGCGAGGCGCGCCAGGACGAGCGGATCGTCTTTTCCCCGGAATTCCTGCGCGAGGGCAAAGCGCTCTACGACAACCTGCATCCCTCGCGGATCGTCATGGGGGCGGATACGCCGGAGGCCCGCCAGTTCGCCGGGCTGCTTCAACAGGGTGCGGTGAAGGACGACGTACCGGTGCTCTTCACCGGCTCGGGCGAGGC
>NZ_JBBEYH010000039.1:0-27833 GCF_050172695.1 Shinella sp. G-2
GGCCGAGTTCTTCGACAATCCGCAGCACGAGCGCACCAGGCTCTTCCTCAGCCAGATCCTGCACTAGCATGTCCAGCCGAGGCGTCATAGCTTCGGCGCTGGATCATGCGACACACGAAAGGCGGGCCGCTGAGCCCGCCTTTTTGCTTGGCCTCACATATCTGTCCTGAACGTCACCTGGCGCGCAGCTCCGCCCGCAGTTTCAGCGGGCTCGCGCCGAAATGGTTGCGGAAGGCGCGCGAAAACGCCGAGAGACTGTCGAAGCCGCTGCGCAGCGCCACATCCTGGATGGACAGCGAGGTATCGCGCACCAGCCTCTGCGCTGCCGTCAGGCGCAGGCGCAGGTAATATTTGCCCGGCCCGATGCCGAGCCCGGCGGTGAAGAGCGTTTCCAGCTTGCGCGTCGAAAAGCCGAGCCGGCGGGCGAGCGCCGCAATGGTCAGCGGCCGGTCGATGGTGCGCTCCATCAGCCGGATGGCTGCGGCCAGATCCGGCTGGCGCTCGCCGAGCCGGCCGAGCGAGACGAGCGGCTGCGCATCCGTCGCCGAATGCACCTCGTCATAGACGAAGACGCTCGCCACATCGAGCGCCACGGCCGAGCCGAACTGTTCGCGCACCAGATGCAGCATCATGTCGAAGGTCGGCGAGGCGCCGCCCGAGGTCCACAGCGGCCCGTCGGTGACGAAGCGGTCGGCGCGCACGTTGAGCGCGGGAAAGGCGGCGGCAAAGTCCTCCAGCTCTTCCCAGTGCGCGGTCGCATCGCGCCCGTCCAGCAGGCCGGACCGGGCAAGCAGCCAGCAACCCGACTCGATACCGGCGACGACACCGAAGCGCTGCGCCACCTTCTTGAGCCGGCCGACGAAGGCGCGGTCGGCGTGGCGGTCCTGGTTGAAGCCGGCGATCAGAAAGAGGGCATCGCCGCTCGTCACATCGGCAAAGGCGCCGTCCACACGTACCTCCACCCCGCAGGTCAGAAGCACCGGCCTGCCCTGGGGCGAGAGGATCGTCCAGCGGAAAACCGGCTCCGGAACGACGCGGTTCGCCGCACGCATCGGATCGAGAACCGAGGCCAGCGACATGATCGAGGACTCGGGCAGAAGGACGATCGTGACATCGAGCGGCCCTTGCCGCGGGGCTTTTTTGACCATGTGGAAATTGTCAAAAAAGATGCAACTTATGTCAATCGGCAAAAATGCTTTCGGGCATGATCGGCCTCACAGGAAATCTGGAGATGCAGCCCGGATTGTGGTGAGAACCCCTGTACCCCGAACACCCTGATCCGAATTTTACCGGAACGGGTTGGCGAGCCGAAAGGCGGACCAACCCGTTTTTTTTGCCATTTTCCGCCGGTGGCGCGCCGCGTTCCGGCAATGCAGGGAACCCGCCCGGCCTTTTTGCGTTATGCCGCAAACAAGCAGGAAAGGTCCCCCCATGTTGAAGCTCAAGTCAGGCATCGCCGCAGGCGTGCTCTCCGTCGCGGTCACCCTCACCTCTTTCTTCCCGGCCCAGGCCGTGACCTTCGCCCGTGTGCCGGTGCCGGAAGCGTCGGCCGTCGAAAAGGTGCAGTATCGTTACGAGCGGCGCATGGAGCGGCGTATGGATCGCCGCTGGCACGGCCATCGCGGCTATCGTGACTACCGTCCGGGCTATCGCCGTCATTCGGATGGCTGGTGGTATCCGCTGGCCGCCTTCGGCCTTGGCGCGGCGATCGGCGGCGCGATCGCCAACGACCGCCAGGCTGGCGGGTCGCATGTCAGCTGGTGCGCGAACCGCTACCGCTCGTACCGCGCCTACGACAACACGTTCCAGCCGAACAACGGCCCGCGCCGGGCCTGCCTGTCGCCCTATTCGCGATAAGCATCTTCCACGACGGGGCCGCAAGGCCCCGTCAGCCTTTGCGCAGGCCTTCCAGCAAGGCGCGAAAGCCTTCGACTGCCCGTTTCGAGGTTTCCTCGGGTCGTTCCGAATTGGCGATCCACAGAGCCGCATGGCTGCTCGCGCCATTGATGAGACGCGCCGCCACTTCCGTATCGATATCCGCCATCATGCCATCGGCCTTCAACTGCTCGATGCTCCGGCTCAGCGCCGCGATGCAGCCGTTGTTCGTCGGCCATTGCGAGATGTCGCCGAGCACCGCAGGCCCGTCGCGAAACATGATGCGCTGGATTTCGGGCTCCAGCGCCATCTCGATATAGGCGACGCATTCATCGACGAAACCCTGCCAGCGATTGGGCGCCGCAGCCGAGATGCGGTTGAGGCGCGCGGTCATTTCCGCGTCGATCTCGCGGATGACGGCCTGAAGCAGCCCCTTCTTGTCGCCGAAATGGTGGTAGAGCGCACCGCGCGTCAGCCCCGCCCCGGCCGTGAAATCGTCCATGGACGCCGCCGCATAGCCCACCGTGCCAAAGGCATGGCGGCCGGCGGCGATCAGCTTGGCCCGGGTTTCGGCAATCATTTCCTCGCGCGGCTTGCGCATGGCGTCTCCTCATTCACATACGCCGCGTATTTTATTTGACATACGCTCCGTATGCAACTATCTCATCGACATACGCTGCGTATGTAATTTCGGAATCGTCCCTTTGCAGGAGCAGACCATGTCCAATCCCTATCGAGAGATTTTCAGCGTGCCCGGAACGAAAGGCTTTTCGGCCGCCGGTTTCCTCGCACGCCTCCCCATCGCCATGGCGCCCATCGGCATCGTCGCCATGCTGTCGCAGACCCATGGCGAATATTGGCTCGCCGGCGCCGTCTCCGCGACCTATGCCCTCACCAACGCGCTCATCGCCCCGCAGATTTCCCGCTTCGTCGACCGCTTCGGCCAGTCGGCCGTGCTGACGCCCGCGACCGTCGTCTCGGTTCTCGCCTTCCTCGTTCTCATCGCCAGCGCCCATCAGGACTGGCCGGTCTGGACGCTCTTCGCCTCGGCCTTCCTTGCCGCCGCCATGCCCAGCATGCCGGCCATGCTGCGCGCCCGCTGGACGGAAATCTTCCGCGACCGGCCGGAACTCAACACCGCCTTCGCCTTCGAATCGGCGGCCGACGAACTGGTCTATATCGCCGGCGCGTCGCTGTCCGTGGGCCTGGCGGTCGCGCTCTTCCCGGAAGCCGGCATGCTGGCAAGCACGCTCTTCCTTGCCGTCGGCACCTTCGCCTTCGTGCTCCAGCGCGCCACCGAACCGACCGTGCGCCATGTCGCCGGCAGCCCGGCACAGAAATCGGCGATCCGCCTGCGCCCGGTGCAGGTCATCACGCTGGCCCTCATCTTCGTCGGCTCCACCTTCGCCACCGCCGAGGTCAGCGCCGTCGCGATCACCAAGGACCTCGGCCAGCCCAATGCCGCCAGCCTCGTCATCGGCGTCTATGCCGTCGGCTCATTCGTCGTCGGCCTCATCCTCGGCGCGCTGAACCCGAGAATGGCGCTGCACAAGCAGTTGATGATCGCCGTCGTGGTGCTCGCCCTCACCGCCCTGCCGCTCCCCTTCGCCGGCACGGTGCCGCTGCTCGCCGCCGCCGTCTTCCTCAGCGGCATCGCGATCTCGCCCACCTTCATCACCGCCTTCGGCCTCGTCGAACGCCGCGTGCCGGCCGCCATGCTGACGGAAGGCGTCACCTGGGTCACGACCGGCATCGGCATCGGCATGGCGCTGGGCGCCTTCGTCGCCGGCTGGGTGGTCGATACGTTCGGCGCGCAGAACGGCTTCTGGGTCTCCGTCGCCGCCGGCCTTGCCGCCGTGCTCACCATCGGCCTCGGCCAGGGCACGCTTGCCGGGGAGACCTGCGACGACGCCTGCCCGCTGCCGCAGGCCGCGGAATGAAGCCATGGGGCGCGGCTTGACTGCCGCGCCTCATCGCATTACGAGCGAGGCAAGGTCGCAGATGCCTGCCGCTCGCAGACGAAAGTCCCGGTGAAATCTGCCTTGAAAATGTCCCCGACCCTCGAAGCATTTCGTGCGGCAGGCAATGCGAGCCCCTCCCTTCCTGACGAAATGCGCCGATGAGGAGAGCGGGATGTCGCACGACAGACCCCATTCGAACCCTTTTCTGAGCGCGCCGCTTGGCGCGCTTTTCCTGAAGACGGCCGCGCCGATCGTCTTCGTCATGAGCATGAACGGTCTTCTGACCGTCATGGATGCGGTCATGCTCGGCCTCTATGTCGGGCCGCAGGCGGTCGCCGCGGTGACGGCGGTCTTTCCCCTCTTCATGCTGCTCGTCGCCGTCGCGACGCTCGTCGGCAGCGGCATGGCGAGCGGACTTGCCCGCGCGCTCGGCGGCAGCGATCTCGCCTCCGCCCGCACGATCTTTGCGACCGCCCATTGGCTGGCGCTCGCCGTAAGCGCGGCCTTCATCGCCGGCTTCCTGGCTGTCGGCCATTTGCTCGTCGCCGGCATTGCCAACGGCGCGCCCGGCCTCGGCGACATGGCCTATGCCTACATGTCCATCGTCGCCGTCTTCTCGCCCGTCCAGCTTCTCCTGGCGATCAATGTCGATGCCCTGCGCTGCGAGGGGCGGGCCGGGCTGATGGCGGTGGCGAGCCTCGCCATCTCGCTCGCCAACCTCCTCTTCAACGTCCTGCTGATCGTGCGGTTCGATATGGGCGTCGCCGGCTCCGCCTTCGGTACGGTGCTTGCCCAGGGGTTGGCGCTCAGCGGTCTCGCCCTCTTCCGGGCAAGCGGGCGAACGCCCCTCCGCTTGAAAGACGCCCTGGCGTGGCCACCGGCCTTCCGCCAGGCTGCCCGCGCCATCCTCGCGCTCGGCGCACCGCAAAGCCTCGGCTTCATCGGCCTCGCCCTCGTTTCTGCCGCCGTCATCGCAGCGCTGCACTATTCGGCGGGTGGGGCCTATGCCACGCTGGTTTCGGCCTATGGCATCGTCACGCGCATCCTCACCTTCGCCTATCTCCCGCTGCTCGGCATGAGCCAGGCCGTTCAGGTGATCCTCGGCCAGAACCGTGGCGCAGGCTTGCGGCGACGCGCCGACGACACCCTCCGCCTCGGCCTGATGACGGTCCTTGCCTATTGCCTTCTCGTCGAGATCGCGCTTGCCGTCTTCCCGGCCGATATCGGCGCGCTCTTCGTCGGGGACGCGGCGGTCATCGCCGCCGTTGCCCGCATCATGCCGGTCATGACGGCGCTCTACGTGCTGTCCGGTCCGCTGATGGTGATAGGCGGGTACTTCCAGGCGACGGGCGATGCCCGCCGCGCGGCGGTGCTCGGCCTTGCGAAACCCTATCTTTTCACCCTGCCGCTCGTCGCCGGCTTGACGGCGCGCCTCGGCGAAGGTGGCCTCTGGTACGCGATGCCGGCCGCCGATCTCCTGCTCTTCGCCCTCACCCTCGCCGTCCTGCGGCAAACGGCGCGGCGGCATGGCCTGCGCTGGAGATTGTTCGCCCGAGACCCAGCCTGAAAACCAAAAAAGCCGCCCGGCGGAACCGGGCGGCTTTCTTGGGATCGCTGGTCGTTGTCAGACCAGACGGCTCTGCTCCAGCGCCGCTTCCACGAAGCTCGCGAAGAGCGGGTGCGGGTCGAGCGGACGGCTCTTCAGCTCCGGGTGATACTGCACGCCGATGAACCACGGATGGTCGGGATATTCCACCGTCTCCGGCAGCAGGCCGTCCGGCGACATGCCGGAGAAGACGAGGCCACAGCTTTCCAGCTTGCCCTTGTAGTCGACGTTCACTTCATAGCGGTGGCGATGGCGTTCGGAAATCTCCGTCGAACCGTAGATATCGGCGATCTTCGTGCCGCCCTTCAGCGCCGCGCGATAGGCGCCGAGGCGCATCGTGCCGCCGAGGTCGCCGGCAACGGAACGCTTTTCCAGCTCGTTGCCCTTCACCCATTCGGTCATCAGGCCGACGACCGGCTCGGCGGTCTTGCCGAATTCGGTGGACGAGGCCTTGGTGATTCCGGCGAGATTGCGGGCCGCTTCCACCACGGCCATCTGCATGCCGAAGCAGATGCCGAAATAGGGCACCTTGCGCTCGCGGGCAAAACGCGCCGCGTTGATCTTGCCTTCCGAGCCGCGCTCGCCGAAGCCGCCGGGAACGAGGATGCCGTGCACCTTCTCCAGATACGGCGCCGGATCTTCCTTCTCGAAGATCTCCGACTCGATCCACTCGAGCTTGACCTTGACGTGGTTGGCGATGCCGCCGTGATACAGCGCCTCGATCAGCGACTTGTAGGCGTCCTTGAGGCCGGTGTACTTGCCGACGATGGCGATCGTCACCTCGCCCTCGGGCGTCTTGATGCGATCGGAAACGTTCTGCCAGGCTTCCAGGCGCGGCTTCGGCGCCGGCTCGATGCCGAAGGCGGCGAGCACTTCGTCGTCGAGGCCTTCCTTGTGATAGGCGAGCGGCACGTCGTAGATCGAGGCCACGTCGAGGGCCTGGATGACGGCGGACGGGCGCACGTTGCAGAACAGCGAGAGCTTCTTGCGTTCCGCCTCCGGGATTTCCCGGTCGGCGCGCACGAGAAGGATGTCCGGGTGGATGCCGAGCGCCTGCAGTTCCTTGACGGAGTGCTGCGTCGGCTTGGTCTTCAGCTCGCCGGCGGCCGGGATATAGGGCATCAGCGTCAGGTGAACATAGACGGCCGTGCCGCGCGGCAGGTCGTTGCCGAGCTGGCGGATCGCCTCCATGAAGGGCATCGCCTCGATATCGCCCACCGTGCCGCCGATCTCGCAGAGCACGAAGTCGTAATCGTCATTGCCTTCGGTGACGAAGTTCTTGATCTCGTTGGTGACGTGCGGAATGACCTGCACGGTCGCGCCGAGATAGTCGCCGCGGCGTTCCTTGTCGATGATGTTCTTGTAGATGCGACCGGTGGTGATGTTGTCGGTCTTGGTGGCCGAGCGGCCGGTGAAGCGCTCGTAGTGGCCGAGGTCGAGGTCGGTTTCCGCCCCGTCGTCGGTGACGAAGACTTCGCCGTGCTGCGTCGGGCTCATGGTGCCCGGGTCGACGTTGAGATAGGGGTCCAGCTTCCGCAGGCGTACGCGGTAACCGCGGGCCTGAAGGAGAGCTCCGAGTGCAGCGGCTGCGATGCCTTTTCCGAGGGAAGAAACCACGCCGCCAGTGATGAATACATATCGCGCCATGGGAGTCACCGGATACCTTTTCAAAATCGATTCCGCCACCGAAAAATCACCTTGGGCGTGATTTCGGAAGTCGCAATCGGCGTTTTACACAGAAGAAGGCCGGTTGGTTTTACCCAACCGGCCGGTTTGTTTTCGTTTCTGCGGCTTACTGGCCGCTCGGGACGCCGGCGTTGCCGCCGGTACCCGTCGCGCCACCCGTACCGGTGCCCGTCGTTGCGGTGCCGGAACCCGTGGTCGCGTTGCCGGCGTCCGTGTTACCGGTCGCCGCGCCGCCTTCGGTCGGAACGGCATCGGTGCCGGTCGTCGCAGGCGTCTGGTTCGTGTTGTTCTCGGTGCCCTGAGTCTGCTCGCCGCCGCCGAGTGCGTCGAGAACGCCGCCGGTGCCGGTCGTGCCGGGGATACGGTCGAGAATGTCCGTCGGCTGCGTTTCGTAACGGGCGAGAATGCCCATGCCGAGCGCCAGGACGAAGAACAGCGTGGCGAGGATCGCCGTCGTGCGCGTCAGCGCATTGGCCGTGCCGCGGGCCGACATGAAGCCGGAGCCGCCGCCGATGCCGAGGCCGCCGCCTTCAGACCGCTGGATCAGCACGACGCCGATCAGCGCGACGACGACCATGAGATAGATGACGAGCAAGATGGTCTGCATGTTTTCAAGGTCCCGGCCAGACGGCCCACATTTTCAGGTTTGCGGCTCAATATACCAAGCCGTGCGCCATTCCAAGCCCTTACCGGCCAATCCGCCCGCCCTTTTGCGGGCAGGCGAAGAAAGCCTCAGGCGGTCAACGCTTCATATGCGCGGTAGATGGCAAGGAAATCGTCCGATTTCAAGCTTGCCCCGCCGATCAGCGCGCCGTCGACATTGGCGACGCCCATCAGTTCCCGGGCATTGCCGGGCTTGACCGAACCGCCATAGAGAATGCGCATCGTGGCGCCCTCGCCGGCAAAGCGCGCGGTCAGTTCGGCGCGCATGAAGGCATGGGCCTCCTCCACGTCCGCCGCCGTCGGCGTCAGGCCCGTGCCGATGGCCCAGACGGGCTCATAGGCGATCACGGTGTTTTCCGCCGTCGCGCCATCCGGCACGGAACCGGCAAGCTGCGCTTTCAGGACGTCGAGCGTCTTGCCGGCCTTGCGCTCGTCGCCGGTCTCGCCGATGCAGACGATGGCGACGAGGTCGTTCTGATGGGCGATCTCGGCCTTGGCGCGCACCAGCGCGTCGCTCTCCTCGTGGTCCGTGCGGCGCTCGGAATGGCCGACGATGACATGGGTGCCGAAGCAGTCGGCGATCATCTCGGCGGAGATGTCGCCGGTATGCGCGCCGGACGCCTTCTCATGGCAATCCTGCGCACCGATCTTCAGCGGGCTGTCGTCGCACAGCGCGGTGGCGACATAGAGCAGCGTGGCGGGCGGGCAGATCAGCGTTTCGACCTTTGCCGAGAGCGGCCCCTTCACGCCTTCGGCCATCGCCTTGATCTGGTCCAGCGATGCGCGCGTGCCGTTCATCTTCCAGTTTCCGGCGACGAGCGGTGTAACGTCCGGGGTCATGGGCCTCTCCATCCTTAAATGTCCATCCGCAAGCGGCGTAGCAAATCGACGGCGGCAAGAAAAGATGCGTTTATGGCGCCACGACTCGAATATTCTTTCCGCCTGAAACGTAATATGCGCACGCGAAGAAGCGTTCGAGGAAGGATGGATGGGGCTCATGCTTCCCTCACGATACTTTATGGCAGCGACCCTGACGGCATTTCTGCTTGCCGGAGGCGTCGGCGCGCAGGATAGCGCCGGCGAACAGCAGACGCGCGGCCTGATGCCGATCAAGACCGCGGTCGGCCGCGTGACGGCCGAGGAAACGCAGGCTTCCCCCGAGGTCGGCGCAAGACGCATGGCGCTGGTCATCGGCATGGGCGCCTACACCTCCATATCGCCGCTGCGCAACACCGAGTCGGACGCGCGCGCCGTCGCCGCCATGCTGGAGCGCCTCGGCTTCGTGGTCGACCTTGCCATCGACGTCCCTCTCGCCCAGATGAAGGACACCATCGCCGCCTTCTCGCGCCGGTCGGAAACGGCCGATATCGCCATGGTCTATTATGCCGGCCACGGCGTGGAGGCGGCCGGCGAGAACTACCTCATCCCCATCGACATCAAGGTCGACGATCCCTCGAGGGTTCCCGAACAGGCCGTCAGCCTCACCACGGTGCTGGGCAGCGTCGCCCATGCGCGCAAGCTGCGCATCGTCATCCTCGATTCCTGCCGCAACAACCCCTTCCCCGCCGTCGCCGCGCGCGGCCTTGCGGCGGCAAGCGGCGGCGTGCAAGCCACGCAGAACGCGGCGCTCGGCGGCGACGGCCTCTCCGCGCCGGACCCCTCGCAGGGCATGCTGGTGATCTATGCGGCCGAGGGCGGCAAGGTCGCGCTCGACGGCGACGGCGACCACAGCCCCTTCGCCACCGCGATCCTCGAAAACCTGCCGCGCCCGAATATCGAGATCGGTCTCGTCTTCCGCCAGATCCGCGACCGCGTGATGGCCGAGACCGGCAACCGCCAGCAGCCGCATTTCTACGGCTCGCTCTCGGGCGCGCCGTTCTTCCTTGCCGGCGAGGACGAGGCGGTCGCCGACATCGCCGACAAGGCGGGCCAATGGCAGGCGCTGAAGCCGGAACAGGCCGTGCAGCTTGCAAGCCTTGCCGAGGAAGGCAACACCCGCGCCATGATCGGCCTCGGCTACATGGCGCTCTCGCCCGACACCAAGAAGTTCGAGCCGGCGAAGGCCTTCGAACTCTTCAAGAAGGCGGCGGACGCGGGCGATGCGGAGGCCATGTTCGAACTCGGCAAACTCTATGAGAAAGGCATCGGCACGGCGCAGAACGTGCCCGAGGCCCTGAAACTCTACCGCCAGTCCGCCGATCTGGGTTTCGCCGACGCCATCAACGATCTCGGCTTCCTCTATTATCAGGGCGCCGAGGGGCTGGCGCGCGATCCGAAGAAGGCCGTCGACCTCTTCATCAAGGCTGCCGACCTGCGCCACCCGCAGGCCATGTTCAACGTCGCCGCGCTGATCGACGACGGGCTCGTGCCGGGCAAGACGCCCGAGGATGCCGCCGCCTATCTCTATGCGGCCCTGCGCTCGGGGGTGGAGGATGTGCTGGACCAGCTCACGTCGCGCCCGACCATGTTCAAGCCCGAGACCCGCCGCGCGCTGCAGGCGCAGCTTTACAAGAACAATTTCTATGCCGGCGCCCTCGATGGCCAGATCGGTTCCGGCACGCAGCGCAGCATGAGGATCGCATTCGGCCGCACCGATTAATCAAAACAGGGGGACTATCATGCATTCAGAAAAACACGGAATGACACGCGCATCCGCGACCGTCGTCGCATTGGCCATGGCGCTGGCGCCTGTCGGCACGGCCTATGGTCAAACGACCCCCGGCGGCGGCACGCATTCAGGCACCCACGAAGAAAACTCCTATCCCCGCTCCAGGCCAAGCCTCAGCGACTATGAAACGACCGCCATCACGCGCAACGTCGATGCCGTGCGCAACGAATGCGCCGATCTCGATCCCCGCTACCGCATCGACTGCCTGCGCAAGGGCCTGATCGAGGTCGCGCAGCGCATTCCCGAATCGGGCGACTATGCCCCGGCGCGCGCCATCATCGCAGAAGCCGCCGCCAAGCTCGGCGAGGTCCAGCGCAAGCATGCCGACCCGGCGGCGGAAGAAAAGAAATCGAGCGGCAACGCCCGCATCGCCGCGAACCGCACCTACAAGGCCGTCAAGCGCGAAGAGCTTGCCGAAGCCATGGCGGAAGCCACCAAGATCATCGAGGAAGCCGAGACGAAGCTGCTGCGCGCCGGCGAGAACTCGGAGAAGCGCGCCGCCCACTACCAGCAGATCGCGACAGCCATCGGCTCGACGAAGGTCCTGCTGCGCTCGTAAGCATTTCCAGCCGAAGCTTTTTGCTTCGGCGCCGGACAATGCGACAAACAAGGGACCAGCATTTCCAGCCGAAGCGTTTTGCTTCGGCGTCGGACAATGCGACAAACAGGAGACCAGCATTTCCAGCCGAAGCTTTATGCTTCGGCGTCGGATAATGCGGGCAAACAAGAGACCAGCATTTCCAGCCGAAGCTTTTTGCTTCGGCGTCGGATAATGCGGGCAAACAAGAGACCAGCATTTCCGGCCGGAGCGGCGTCGCTTAGCGCGCCAGAATCCAGTTCAGCGTTTCCCGCCAGTCGGTCATGCGCACGGGTGTGCCATGACCGCCTGTCTGGAACAGCACGAACTGCGTGGGAATTCCGGCCTTCAGCAGCTTTCGGAAGACGGCGATCTGGTCATTGGCGGCATAGACGCTGTCGCTGTCGCCATGGGTGAAGAAGACCGGCAGCTTCGCCTTGAAGGCGGGCGTCTTGGCATAGTCGCCATCCGCCGCCCCGCCCATCAGCACCATGCCGGAAAGGCTTTTCACCGCCGCCGCGTCGCGCACCACGCGGGCGCAGATGAAGCTGCCCATCGAGGCGCAGGCGAGGATGACGGGCTTGTCGGGCGAAAGCGCCTTGGCCGTCAGGATGAGGCCGGACACCCGCGCCGCGCCCGCATCGTCGAAGGACGGCACGCTCGGCGCATAGTAGGCGCCGCCATTCTGTACGGCGAGGTTCTTCAGGCGGTTGAAATTGCCGCCGAAATTCCAGTCGTTGTTACCGAGCCGCCGGTCGCCGCCACGGCCGTGGATGAAGATGACGGTGAAGGCCGCGCCCTCGCGCTTGCCGGTCATCGCCACGTCGATCGGCCCGGCCGGCGTGTCGATCGTCAGGTTCGCCTGCGCCTTCTTCACCGCCGTCGAGACATAGGCCGATTTCACGCGACGCTCCGGCACCTGGTCGCGCCCGTTGATGTCGCGCATTTCCTGATAGTCCACGACGCGCAGCGCCCCGCCATCGGCGGTCTCGACCACCTGGCCATAGGAAAACAGGTCGTCCTTCCAGGGCTTCAGCGTCAGTGCGGCGGCCTCGTTCGCCGCAAAACCGGCAAAAAGCGCGGCCAAAACCAGCCGGCGCAGGCAATGAACTGTGGACTGAGGCATGAACTGGCGCTCCCTTGCGGTGGCGATACTTGCCATCCGCCCGCGCGCAACGCAATCCTCCGTCAGCGACCGGTGTGCCCGGCATCGCGAAAACCCACGAAATCTGGCAGAGTCGCCCGTGATTCGCCGACGCTCCGATGACGCCCAGGCTCGATCCCTTGGGATCGGCGGGCAGAACCGGCAACCGGAACAAACTCTGAACGGCCCATGCAAGACGACAACAACGACCTTTTCGCCAATATGCCCTCCGAGCCCGCCCGGGAACCCGCCGCGCCGCAGGAAAAGCCCGCTCCGGCCCCGGCCGCAGAAGCGCGCCCCGCGCCGCCCAGCGAAGGCACCGGCGGTTACGATGCCTCGGCCATCCGCGTGCTCGAGGGCCTCGAGCCCGTGCGTATGCGCCCCGGCATGTATATCGGCGGCACGGACGAGAAGGCGCTGCACCATCTCTTCGCAGAAGTCATCGACAACTCGATGGACGAGGCCGTCGCGGGCCATGCCAATTTCATCGAGGTCAATCTCGATGCAGAGGGCTTCCTGACCGTCACCGACAACGGCCGCGGCATCCCGGTGGAAAACCACCCGCAGATGCCAGGCAAGTCGACACTGGAAGTCATTCTCACGGTGCTGCATGCCGGCGGCAAGTTCGACGGCAAGGCCTATGAGACATCGGGCGGTCTGCACGGCGTCGGCGTCTCGGTCGTCAACGCGCTCTCCGACCAGCTCGAAGTCGAGGTCGCCCGCAACAAGAAGCTCTACCGCCAGCGCTTTTCGCGCGGCAAGCCGCAGGGTCCGCTGGAAGAACTCGGCGACGTGCACAACCGCCGCGGCACGCGGGTGCGCTTCCATCCCGACCCGGACATCTTCGGCGCGCATGCGCGCTTCGACCCGGCCCGCGTCTTCCGCATGGCCCGCTCGAAAGCCTATCTCTTCGGCGGCGTCGAAATCCGCTGGAGCTGCGATCCGTCCCTGCTGCCCGAGGGATCGGAGACGCCGGAAAAGGCCGTCTTCCACTTCCCTGGCGGCCTCAAGGATTATTTGCAGGCGACGCTCGGCAAGGAATACACCGTCACGCGCGAGATCTTCGCCGGCAAGAGCGAGAAGTCGGGCGGTCACGGTTCGCTGGAATGGGCCGTCACCTGGTATGGCGGCGATTCGCTGATCCACTCCTATTGCAACACCATCCCGACGGCCGACGGCGGTACGCACGAGGCCGGTCTTCGCATCGCCCTCACCAAGGGCCTGAAGAACTATGCCGAGCTGACGCAGAACAAGCGCGCCGCCGCGATCACCACCGACGACGTGATGATCTCGGCGGTCGGCATGCTCTCGGTCTTCATCCGCGAGCCGGAATTCGTCGGCCAGACGAAGGACAAGCTGGCGACGGTGGAGGCCCAGCGCATCGTCGAAAACGCCCTGCGCGACCCCTTCGACCACTATCTCGCCGACAACCCGGCCGAGGCCGCCAAGCTGCTGGAATGGGTGATCGAGCGCGCGGAAGAACGCCTGCGCCGCCGCAAGGAAAAGGAAGTCAGCCGCAAGACGGCCGTGCGCAAGCTGCGCCTGCCCGGCAAGCTGGCCGACTGCTCGCAGAATTCCGCCGAAGGCGCCGAACTCTTCATCGTCGAGGGCGATTCGGCCGGCGGCTCCGCCAAGCAGGCGCGCAACCGCGCCAACCAGGCCATCCTGCCGCTGCGCGGCAAGATCCTCAACGTCGCCAGCGCCGGCCGCGAGAAACTCGGGGCGAACCAGCAGATTTCCGATCTGGTGCAGGCGCTCGGCTGCGGCACGCGCTCGAAGTACCGCGACGAGGACCTGCGTTACGAGCGCGTCATCGTCATGACCGACGCCGACGTCGACGGCGCGCATATCGCCTCGCTGCTCATCACCTTCTTCTACCAGGAAATGCCCGACCTCATCCGCGGCGGCCATCTCTATCTCGCCGTGCCGCCGCTCTACCGCCTCAGCCAGGGCGGCAAGACGCTCTATGCGCGCGACGATCCGCACCGCGAGGAGCTGATGCGCACCGAGTTCACCGGCCGCGGCAAGGTGGAAATCGGCCGCTTCAAGGGTCTCGGCGAGATGCTGCCCGCGCAGCTCAAGGAAACGACGATGGATCCGTCCAAGCGCACGCTGTTGAAGGTGGCGATCGACGACGTCGACTTCGAGGGCACGCGCACGGCGGTGGACGACCTGATGGGCACCAAGCCGGAGGCGCGTTTCCGCTTCATCCAGGACCGTGCCGTCTTCGCCGACAACCTCGATATCTGAGGCCTTGCCGCCATATTTTCGCGGCAATGCCGGCCTCTAACCGGCACCATCCAACGCGGAAAGGACGGCCATGAAAGCTGCGCTCATCGTCATGACGATCATGGGCTGCGACGACAGCGCGACCCAGTGCCACTATATCGACACGGTCGACAGGAGTTGGCAGACGGTGTCGCTGTGCGACGCGCAGGCCGAGACCTATATCAACCGCCATCAGGACCGGAACTATCCGGTCATCGTCGCCGTCTGCGAAAGCGTCGGCAACCGCATGACCGCCGACATCGCCAAGCCCGCCCCCGAAGCGACCCAGGCTGAGTCGAAGACGGCCGACTCAAAGCCGGTCGAAGTGGCCCCGTCGGAAACCATGGCAGAGGCCGAAATCCCGGTTCCCGACGCGACCGAGGAGGTCAAGCAGGGCCTTGCCGCGCGGACGCTGAATTTCGTGAAGAAGGCGATTCCCGACGCGGCGTCGTTGAAGGCCGCCGTCACCACGCCGGTGCGTTATGCCGAGGATGGCTATTCCTGGGTGGTGAAGCGCTTCGCCGACTGAAGCCTGCGCATGTCCAGCCGAAGCGGCATCGCTTCGGCGCCGGATCGTGCGACAAAGGCGGGTGTCAGGCGGCTTCCCGCGCGGCGATGAACGCGTAGCTGCGGGCGGTCTGGCGCTGCTCGGCAATGGCAAGACGCTCGACCAGTTCCAGCATGGATCGGCAGGAAGCATTGTCCGCCGCGCGAGCGCGCGCCAGAAGCCGTTCGGAGACCGACAGCAGCCCGTCCCCACCCTTCGCCTCGTTTCGCCAGAGCATCGTCGCCTCGGCAAATAGGGCACTGATATCGCGGCCGAGACCGGCGGTTTCATAGAGCGCGCGTACGGCCGCCTCGCGGCCATCGGACAGGATGGACCGCACACGCGGCTCCGCCTGCCCGGAAAGATTGGTGATGGCCGCGGCGAAGAACTCGACGCGGCCGGTGCAGAGCGCATGCATCAGGAACACCGGCGTCAGCCGGCCGCAGACGCGCAGATGCTCCACCAGTTGCGGCATTTCCCCCGGCATCACGTCGCCCGCCATGCGGATCGCCGCAACGTCGCAGGCTTCCCGCGTGATGCGCTCGACGCGCCCCATGCCGACGGCGGCCTGGATCAGCCCGAAGCCGGCAAGCGCGGTGCCGATCTTTTCCACCAGCCCATGGCGCGCATCGCTCGGCAGGTCTTCGCGGTCGAGCAGCAGCGCGCGGATTTCCGCGTCGTCGCCGAGCCGCTCGGCAATGCGCGCAAGGCTGCGGCGGGAAAAGGCCGCGCCCTCGTTTTCCAGAAGAGCCACCACGTCAGGCACGTCGCCGATCTCCGCCAGTGCCGCCGAAACCGGCCGCGAAACGAAGGCGCGATGCGCGATCAGCATGCGCGTTGTCTCGCTGCCCTTGGCCGCGAGATCGACAAGGTCGGCATCGGTCAAAAGCGAGGAGCACAGGATGATGTGGGCGGCGATTTCCGGCTGGTCTTCGGCCAGCGGCAGGATGACGGCGCGCGGCGCGTCACCGCATTCGGCCAGCGCCTCCGCCAGGGCAAGCCGCACCTTCGGCGCCGGATCGTCGAGCAGGAAGATCATCGCCATTTCAGCGGCATGCCGGTCGTCCGGGGCGATGCGCGCCCG
This sequence comes from Shinella sp. G-2, assembly GCF_050172695.1. NCBI lineage: Bacteria > Pseudomonadati > Pseudomonadota > Alphaproteobacteria > Hyphomicrobiales > Rhizobiaceae > Shinella > Shinella sp. G-2. The sequence goes on from NZ_JBBEYH010000039.1 coordinate 16,080, forward strand.
GGCATAGGCCCTTGCCAGCACGCTTGCCGCCTTCGCCCTGTCGGCAGCGCGCGCGGTCTCGACCCAACGAAGAAATGCATGAACGATCAATGGACGCCCCAAACGCCTGCCATACGCTACTGTCCACACGCTAGCGGCAAAGTGTTTAAGATTGGTTCACCATGTCCGTTAACCCGCCGGTCATTGCCAGGGATGCGGGCAAGCGCCTAAGAAGAGGCATGAAACCACTGCCCCGCGCCCTCCTCATTCCCGCCCCCGGCCGGCCGGACCCGGCGCATCCACGCGGCGGCATCGCGCTTGTCGAGCCCGATTCGACCATCCCTGCCCTCCGCCAGGCCCTTGCCGCCGGCGCGACGACGGTCGCCCTTGCCGGCTGCCGCACCGGCGCCGACCTGCAGCGCATGGCAACACTGCTCTCCGTCGCCGAAGCCGAAGAGGACCGTCCCGAAGGCAGCACCGCCATTCTCGCCCTGACGGACGGCATCCTTCCCGGCCCGGCCTCCCCGCAAAGCCTCGCCGGCAAATCCGCCCGGCTGATCGGCGTGGCCTGGGACCAGGGGACTCTCACCCGCGTACTCGGCACCAGCAGCGCCTTCACCGAAGATGGCGACTGGACTAGCGCCTTCGCCGCCGCCCGCGCCGCAACGCTGCTCACGGCAGCGATGGCGGGTGTGCCGGCCTACGATTCGCCATGGAGTGCCGGGGAAGGTGATTTCGCCCGGTCCTGCAAACGCTCTCGCGACGACGGCTTCTTCGGCCGCATCGCCGCAGACGCGGCCCAGATTCTGATCATCGAGGCCCTCTACGCGAGGGCGTAGCGATCGACGCATTGTCGCCGGCGCCGCTCTCGTCTCCCACACGCATAGGCGATCAGGGGTTTATCCAGCGGGCGGCGGTGAGCGCGCCGCCCTGATCATACTGAACGAGGGCGCGCCGGTTGTCGGCGCGCCGCAGCTCGAACCAGTCCAGGGTTTCGGCGCGAAGCGTTATGACGCCGAAGTGCGCCTTTCCATCGGCTTCGGTGCTCCCGTCGGCGAGCCGGGGCTCGCCGTCCCTCGCCTCGTCGCCCGGCGGGCCGCCCGCATAGGTGCTTCGGGTCCAGGCGGACAGTTCATTCCATGCCCTCTCGGCCAGATCGCTGCCAGGCGGGTGAAGACAGGCAACGCCGAGGAGACGGAGTTGAACGCGCGTCGATGGGCAGAAGCCGAGCACGGTGGCGACGGGATTGCCGGACAATTCGCGCCATTTCGGCGTGCGTATATCCGTATGGATTTCGAGAAGCCGTTCCGCCCTGTCCGCGCGTCTCAGCACGACCGTGCGGGCCTGTGGGTAACCGGCAGCATCAACGGAACACAGGGTGACAAACCTGAAGCCGGATTGAGGGTCTTTCGCCGCGGCTTCGAGGCTCGACCATGCGGAAGCATCCACGTCTTCAAGGTTCACGGCGTCCTCCCTAGCCCTCAAGGATCGACAACTCGCGGGAATATGCCCGCGCCGCAAGTTCGAGCGAAGCCTGGTACTCGGGGTCTTCATAGCAGGTCCTGGCTGCTTCGAAGCTGTCGAAGCGCAGGATAAACTGGCGCGGGAAATGCGTGCCTTCGACGGTCTCGACCCTGTTCCTGCCCGCGATGATCTCAATGCGGTAACGCTTCGCGATCGTGGCGAAGATGTCGTTATAGGCTTTCAGGGCCTCGGCATCCTTCACGTCGCCGCCTTTCACGATCCAGTATCCGGGCATCTTGTTGTTCTCCCTGTTGAAGTGCGCATGCTCTGGCTCATCGAAGAGGCGCTGACTATGACGCCCCTCTCTCCCAAAGGCAGAAAGTCCCGCCCTTGCGGGCAGGACTCCCTGATGTCGTCTGCCGGACGATCAGACGGAGCGCATCAGGCCGCCGTCGACCTTGAGGCTCTGCCCCGTGATGTAGCCGGCAGCGTCGGATGCGAGGAAGGCGATGGTCGCCGCCACCTCGGCGCTGGTGCCGTAACGTCCCATCGGCACGCCGGCGCGACGGTCCTCGACTTCGGGCAGGCTGTCGATCCAGCCCGGCAGCACATTGTTGATCCGGATGCCCTCGGCGGCATAGGTGTCCGCAAAAATCTTCGTGTAGGCGGCAAGGCCGGCGCGGAACACGGCCGACGTCGGGAACATCGGCGTCGGTTCGAAGACCCATGCCGTCGAGATATTGACGATCGAACCGGACTTCTGCGCCTGCATGATCGGGGTCACCAGCCGCACGGGCCGGACGACGTTCAGGAAGTACGTGTCCATGCCAAGGTGCCATTGCTCATCGGTGATGTCATTGATCGGCGCACGCGGGCCATGACCGGCGCTGTTGACCAGCACATCGACGCGACCCCACTTGTCCATGGTGGCATCGACCAGCCGCTTCAGGTCGTCATTGCTCTGGTTCGATCCGGTGATGCCGATGCCGCCAAGGTCCCTGGCCAGCGCTTCCCCCTTGCCGGAGGACGACAGGATGGACACCTTGTAGCCATCGGCCGCGAGGCGCTTTGCCGCCTCGGCGCCCATGCCACTGCCACCCGCCGTGATAATCGCCACCTTTTCTACTGTCATCGCTCTCTTCCTTCTCAAAGCTCATACCGATTGCTCGGCTATTGTTGGTGAGATATCATTCCTTCAGGCCGGGCACGAACCAGTTCTCCTCAAATCTGGCAGTAGAAAAACTATCGATGACGAATGCGATCGGCAGCCTTCCCCCGTTGAATGGTCTCAGAGCCTTCGAAGTCGCGGCGCGCCATCTGAATTTCAGGCTGGCGGCGGAAGAACTCGGCGTGACACAAGGGGCCGTGGCCCAGCATGTTCGCGGGCTCGAAGCGGAACTTGGCGTGGCCCTGTTCGAACGCTTGCCGAAGTCGCTGGCGCTCACCGGAGAGGGACGAGCGTATATCGCCGACATCCGTCGGGCGTTCGAACTGATATCGAACGCCACCGCAAATCTGAAGCCGCAACCCGTCAAGCTGACGGTCAGCACGACGCCGACCTTCGCCTCGAAATGGCTGATACCGCGCCTGCCGGATTTCAGGGCAAAACATCCCGATCTCGATCTCCATATCCTGGCAACGGATCGGATTTCGGGTTTTCAGGCAGACGGCGTCGATCTGGCTATCCGGTATGGACGCCCGCCGTTCGGGACGGGGCTGATCGCGGAACTGCTGTTCGAACAGGAGATCATCCCTGTCTGCAATCCCGGCCTGATTGCCGTGGGGGCAGAGCCCGGCGACGGACAGGAACTGTCGCACTACACGCTTCTCCACGATGCGCATAATTTCTGGCCGGAGTATATCGACGGCTTCCTCGGCGGCGCCGATCCGGCGCTGTTTCGCAGCATCAGCTTTTCACAGACATCCCATGCCATCGAGGCGGCGATCGCCGGACAGGGGATCGCGATGGCAACGCGGGCCTTCGTTTCGACCGACATCGATGCCGGCAGGCTCAGGCAGGTCTTCGAAGGCGTGCTTCACGCCCGCGCCGATTTCTATTGCGTGCGGCCGCGCTATCGCAAGTCCGACGCGGTCGACAAACTGCAGGACTGGATGAGGATGCAGGTTTAGCCATCACCGGAAAATGCGCCCAGCCAGCTATCGCGCTCAGTGCGGCACAGAGGTGCAAACGCCCCTCACCCCACCTTCGGCCGCACCATGGCGAAGACATCCGCCCCGCCGTCGGCATAGTCCATGTAGCCCATGCGCCCGAGCGGCCGGGCGACGGCCATGTCCAGCATACCGTCGCGCAGGATTTCCGGGCTGATATGGATGCCGACGACCTGGCCGAACACCACCCAGTTGCTGGATTCCCGCCCGTCGATGTCGACCGGCCGCAGGATTTGCGTCATCCGGCATTCGAGCGCCGCATAGGCCTCGCCCACATAGGGCGCATCGACGAGGCGCCCGGTGACCGGCGTCAGCCCGGCAAGGTCGAATTCGTCCACGCCATAGGGCACGGAAGCCGAGCTTGCATTCATGCGTTCGGCGAGATGCCGGCTTGCCAGGGAGCAGGTGAAGACGCCGGTCTCCTCGATATTCGTCACGCTGTCCTTGTGACCGCTCGAGGAGAACATCACCAGTTTCGGCGTATCGCTGATCGCGTTGAAGAACGAGTAGGGCGAAAGGTTGCGCCGCCCGTCGCCGGCCTTCGTGCCGATCCAGCCGATCGGCCGCGGCGCGACGATGGCCTTGAAGGGATCGTGCTTCAGGCCATGGGCGTTTGCCGCCGTCTCGTAGAACAGCGCGTCAGGCGTCATCGCCCACCCATGTCACGATCTCGGAAAGCTCCGGGCGCGGCCGCTCGGTCGGCGGCACGGTGGGCGTGCCGATATGGATGAAGCCGGCGACCCGCTCGCCGGCGTTGACGCCGAGGATCTGATAGGCGCGCTCGTCGAAGGCATACCATTCCGTCAGCCAGTTCGAGGCAAAGCCATGCGCGTTGGCCGCCATCACGAGGTTGAGGCAGACGGCGCCGGCCGACATGACCTGTTCCCATTCCGGAATCTTGAAATGCGGCGCGGCGCGGCTGACCACGGCAACGACGACCGGCGCGCGGGTGAGCCGCGTGTTCTCCACCTTCACCATCTCTTCGGAAAGGTCCGGCTTGTCGCCCATGGCGATCTTCGCCAGTTCCTCGCTGATGCGCTTCCGCTCCTCACCGCGATAGACGATGAAACGCCAGGGCGCGAGCTTGCCGTGATCGGGCACGCGCGAGGCGAGCGTCAGCATCTCCTCCACCTCGCCTTTCGAGGGGCCGGGTTCGCTCATCTGGAAGGCAGGGATCGACCGGCGGGTCGAAAGATAATCGATCAGCTTGATTTCGGTTTTCATCGCGAGGGAGTTCCAATACCTTGGCCGCGGACGCGGCCTTGAAAATGCCATTAGCCGGGTCTTCAAGTGGAGCCTTACAGTCAGGAAGTCAACCATTCCATGCGCATGCCGATCCGTCCCGCCGTTGCAATGAGCCTCACTGTAGCGAGCCTCGTCTCGTCGCTTGTTCCGGCCCGTGCGCAGGATTCGGCCGAGAGCTTTTCGCAGGTCACCACGCCGATGAAGGGGGGCAAGCTCACCTCCTTCAACCCGATCATCACGGGCGAAGCGACGCCGACGAATCTGCGCGACGTCACCTGCGAGGCGCTGCTGACCAAGGACGGGCTGCCGATGCAGCATGGGCTGACCTGGCGCGTCTTCTCCCCCATCCCCGCCGCCGACGGCAAGCTGCCGCTGCTGGCGACCTCCGAGGGCGGCTCTGCCGCCTTCCAGCTGGTGCCCGGGGAATATTTCGTCAACGTCGCCTTCGGCCGCGCCGGCGCGACGAAGAAGCTGGTGGTTCCCGAATCGGGTTCCGTCGACAGGCAGGTCATGGTGCTCGACGCCGGCGGCATCATGCTGAACGCCGTCTCCGGCTCCGACGTGCGCATTCCGCCGAAGGAGCTGAGCTTCGCGATCTACGCCGCGGAAGTGCGCGAGGACGGCGAACGCAATCTCGTAATGGACGACGTGAAGCCGAATTCCGTCGTGCGCCTCAATGCCGGCACCTATCACGTGGTCTCCGACTACGGCACGGTCAACGCCGTCATCCGCGCCGACATCCAGGTCGAGGCCGGCAAACTGACGCGCGCCACCATCCAGCACCGTGCCGCCAAGCTGACGCTGAAGCTCGTCGCCGAGCCCGGCGGCGAAGCCATCGCCGATACCGCCTGGTCGATCCTCACCTCCTCGGGCGACACCGTCTCCGAAAGCGTCGGCGCGTTCCCGACGCTCGTTCTGGCGGAAGGCAGCTACATCGCCGTCGCCCGCAACAAGAACAAGATCTATCAGCGCGATTTCGCCGTGAAGGCTGGCGTCAACACCGATGTCGAAGTGCTGCTGGACGAAAACGCCAACGAGCAGAAGGCCGCCGCCGAGGATGTGGTCGACTGATCCCCACTTCGTTGCATTGTCCGACGCCGAAGCGAAAACGCTTCGGCTGGAAATGTTCCTTCGTTTGCCGCATTGTCTGGCGCCGAAGCGAGAACGCTTCGGCTGGAAATGCTTTAACCCGCGCGCTTGAGAAAAGGCTTCGACCGCGGCGCCATGGCGAACACCGCCGCGTAGAGCCGCGCGGTGATGTTTTTTCGGTCGCCCGAATCGAGCTCCGCCCAGGAAATGACGCCGCCGATGCGCGCGGCGATGGTCGAACCGGAGAGCCGGCGGAATTCTCGGATGAGCAGCGACAGGCGCAGCGTCAGCGACACCTTGCTGGCGAGGTGGAAGAGCCGGCCGTTCTGCCCCTCGAAATAGACGGGAATGACGCTTGCCTGCGTGGCCTGGATGAGCTTTGCCGGGAACATCTTCCACGGCAGATCTTCCGCCCGGCCGAAAACCTTCCTCGCCGTCGCGACGCCCCCCGCCGGAAACACGATCACCGTCGTGCCCTCCTTCAGCAACCGCACCGCATCGGCCCGCGTCTTCATGTTGAGCGCGAGCGCTTCCTTCGTCTCTTCGAAGGAGACCGGCAGCGCATAGGGCTCCATCTCCGGCACCTTCAGCAGGTCGTTGTGGATCATCACCTTGAACGGCCGGCCGAGCTGTTCGGCAAGCGCCAGTACCGCGATGCCGTCGCCGATGCCGAAGGGGTGGTTGGCGACGATGACGACCGGCCCATCCGGCATCCCGGCCGGCGGCCAGGCGCCCTGCACGCGAAGCCGCACGTCGATGAGGTCGAGCATGTCGCCGAAGACGCGTGCGCTGGTGCCGACGATGGAGGTGCGCCAGATGTCGTAGAGCCGGGCATAGCGGTCACGCCCGGCAAGGCCTTCCATGGAGCGGATGAACCATCGTTTCAGGCGCGGATCGTTTTCGTTGGCGTAGGACAGTTCCTTGAACCGCACGGTGTTCCCCAATAGTCCCTGACCACGCTTCCGTCACGGCCGGGCCTCACCATCCATGCCGCCCGGCGGAAGATGGATCCCTGGGCACGCCCGGGCATGACGTCGATGGATGAGCGATAAAGAAAAATCCCGTGCCTGATAGCACGGGATCATTACAGTTTTCGGACAGTCGAGCGAAGGCTCAGGCCTTGCCGAGCTTGCGCTTGAGGTCCGGCGCCATGGCCTCGAGCGACAGGGACTCGATGGCCTCGGTGAGCGTCATCGCCGTCTGGTTCTGCGAACCGAGGCGGCGGATGTTGACCGAGCGTTCCTCCGCCTCGCGCTTGCCGCAGACGATGATGACCGGAACCTTGGTCACCGAATGCTCGCGGACCTTGTAGTTGATCTTCTCGTTGCGAAGATCGGTCTCGACGGTCATGCCGGCGTCGCGCAGCTTGTCGGCCACCTCGCGGGCATAATCGTCCGCCTCCGAGGTGATGGTCGCCACGACCACCTGCATCGGCGCGATCCAGAGCGGCATGTGCCCGGCGAAGTTCTCGATGAGAATGCCGAGGAAGCGCTCCATCGAGCCGCAGATGGCGCGGTGGATCATCACCGGCTGGCGCTTCTCCGATGCCTGGTCGATGTAGAAGGCGCCGAAGCGTTCCGGCAGGTTGAAGTCGACCTGCGTGGTGCCGCACTGCCATTCACGGCCGATGGCGTCCTTCAGCGTATATTCGAACTTCGGCCCGTAGAACGCGCCCTCGCCCGGCAGGATGCCGGTCTTGATGCGACCGCCGGACTGCGCCTCGATCTGCTTGAGCACGTCCATCATGACGCTTTCCGCCCGATCCCACAGCGCATCGGAGCCGACGCGCTTTTCCGGGCGGGTGGAGAGCTTCACGACGACCTCGTCGAAGCCGAAGTCCTTGTAGACCGACAGGATCAGGTCGTTGATGCGCAGGCATTCCGCCGCCATCTGCTCGTCGGTGCAGAAGACATGCGCATCGTCCTGCGTGAAGCCGCGCACGCGCATCAGCCCGTGCAGTGCGCCGGAAGGCTCGTAGCGGTGCACATTACCGAATTCCGCAAGACGGACAGGCAGTTCACGGTAAGACTTCAAGCCATGTTTGAAGATCTGCACGTGGCCCGGGCAGTTCATCGGCTTCAGCGCGAAGACGCGCTCGTCGTCGGTCTCGTCGCCGGCGACCGTCACCTTGAACATGTTGTCGCGGTACCAGCCCCAGTGGCCGGAGGTTTCCCACAGCGACTTGTCGAGCACCTGCGGCGCGTTCACCTCTTCATAGGTGCCGGCGAGACGACGGCGCATATAGGCGACGAGCGTCTGGAACATGCGCCAGCCCTTGCCGTGCCAGAACACGACGCCCGGCCCTTCCTCCTGGAAATGGAACAGGTCCATTTCGCGGCCGAGGCGGCGGTGGTCGCGCTTCTCGGCTTCGGCGAGGATGTTGAGATAGGTGTCGAGCTCCTCCTGGGTGCGCCAGGCGGTGCCGTAGATGCGGGTCAGCATCGGATTGTTCGAATCGCCGCGCCAATAGGCGCCCGCGACCTTCATCAGCTTGAAGGCCGTGCCGATCTGGCCGGTCGCCGCCATGTGCGGCCCGCGGCAGAGGTCGAACCAGTCGCCCTGATAGTAGATCTTGAGGTCCTGTCCCGCGGGGATCGCATCGACCAGCTCGACCTTGTACGTCTCGCCCTTGCCGGCAAAGACGTCCTTGGCCTTGTCGCGCGACCAGATTTCCTTGGTGAACGGCTTGTTGCGCTGGATGATCTCCTTCATGCGCTTTTCGATCTTCGGCAGATCGTCGGGCGTAAAGGGCTCGTCCTTGGCAAAGTCGTAGTAGAAGCCGTTGTCGATGACAGGACCGATGGTCACCTGCGTGCCGGGCCACAGCTCCTGCACGGCCTCGGCCATCACATGGGCGGCGTCGTGGCGGATGAGTTCCAGCGCGCGATCGTCCTCGCGGGTGACGATCTCGATCCGGCCGTTGGAAACGGGGTCGGAGAGATCGCGCAGCTCGCCATCGAGCGCAATCGCGATCGCCTTCTTGGCCAGCGACTTGGAAATCGCCTCGGCCACGTCACGCCCGGTCGAGCCCGCGGGATATTCGCGGACGGAACCATCGGGAAAAATCAGGGAAACAGGTGCAGACATCAAAATCTCCTATCCAGTCCCGCCAACGAATGCGGGTGGTATGCGAGGGGTAAGGGCCGGATGCGCCGGCGCGTAGCGCGTGCGGTATACGGGGAAAACGGATTTATTGGAAGGGTAATAACTTACATAGCCCCTTCGACTGCCGTCCCGCACCTTGCCCGCAGCCTGCGTGGATCCCGGGCGAGCCGACGGTGTCGAACCCGCCCTATGCGCCTGTACACCCTCCATTTACACTTCAGTGAGGGTGATTTTACAGCATGTGGAAATGGGACTTGAACCTCCAGTCACTAGAGGGATTAGGCTTGCCTCATCCTTCAAGACGGAGATCCGATTATGCCTTCCCTCGCCCTTCCCGCCGCCGTCCTCATGGGCGTCTATCTCACGGCCTTCCTCGTCCTGACCGCCCGTTCGGCGCGGGATGCGGGCCAGCCCGTCTGGCTGTTCGGCCGCGACCGGCGGCAAGGGCTGGCGGCTCTGCTCTTCCGCCTCGCCTTCGCGGGCGGGCTCATGTATCCGCTGCTGCTCGTCTTCGGCATCGAACCTGTCGGCGAATTCGCCGCACCGCCTGCGCCGCTGCGCATCGCCGGCCTGCTTCTTGCGCTCGCCGGCGCGCTCTTCGCCCTCCGCGCCCAGCAGCATATGGGCGCTTCCTGGCGCATCGGCTCGGTGGCGGGCCATTCCGGCACCATCGTCGACACGGGCCCGTTCGGCCTGTCGCGCAACCCGGTCTTCGTCGGCCAGATCGCGCTTTTCGCCGGCTTCGTTCTCGCCCGGCCGGATGCCGTCCAGCTTGCGCTCGCCTTTGCCGTCGCGCTCGCCGCAGCGCTTCAGGTGCGCATCGAGGAAAAGGTTCTGGCCCGCGATCTGGGCGGCCCCTATCTCGCCTATGCCAACCGGGTCCGGCGGTGGCTCTGAGTTCAGCCGAGCATCGCCGCAAGGCCGTTGATGGTGTTGGCGTTGCGCAAGGTGCCGATGCCGAGCTTCTTCGTCGTCAGGTGCGACAGCAGCTTCGTCTCGCTCGGCTTTCGGGAAAAATCGATCCAGAGGTCGCCGTCGACAAGCGCGAGCCTGATGTCCGGCGTCGCAAGGCGCTCGAGCTTCGGCAGCACCTCCGGCCCGAGCGGCTGGCGCATGACGCGGATACCCACATCCGGCGCGTTGCCCTCGGGAAACGGGTTGCCGGCCGCAAGGCGGCGAAAGGCATCGGCCTCCCGCAGGATGATATCGACATGTTTGCCGAAGCGGGCCCGGAAGGCCGTCTCCAGCCGGTTCTCGATTTCGGCAAGCGGCGCCGCCTCCGCCTCGAAGATCAGGTTGCCGGTGGCGACCAGCGTGCGCGGCGCACGAAAGCCCAGCGCCTCGGCCATCGCCTTCAGGTCCGTCATCACCAGCCGCTTGCCGGGGCCGAGCACGATCGAATGGAGAAGCGCCACATAGGTCGTCATCTATCCGCGCTCCGCCTTCGAGAGGCGCCATAGCCGCCAGGGTGCCCACCATTGGAACCGGCTTTCCAAGACGGGCGGAACCGGATCGAAGCCATGCGTGCCACCCGGCCCGCAGCGCACGACGCGGAACAGCGTCATGAAGCCGCCGCGCCACAGGCCATGCCGGGCGACCGCCTCGTAGCCATATTCCGAACAGGTCGGCAGATGCCGGCAGGAATTGCCGATGAAGCCGGAGAGCGTCAGTTGATAGAGGCGGATGAAGCCCATGCCGAAAAGCCGCCCCGGCGTCCTGCGAAACGGTCCCTGCCAGTTGCGGCCCCGATAGGGCGGGCGCTCATGAGCGTGATCGCAGTCCGGGGCGTCACACATGGGCGGGAGTACCCGGGAAGAAGGAGCAAGCCGCGTGCACGTCTCTTACCCGGCCGTTTCCAGCCGCCTGGCCTCGATCTGGCCGATAGCGTCCACCACGGCGTCGAAGGTCAGCATGGTGGAGGCATGGCGGGCCTTGTAGTCCTTGACGGGCTTGAGGAAACGCATGTCCTCGAAGCGGCCGGTCGGCCCCTCGCCGTCCGCCTTCAGCATGGCCAGCATGTCCTCGCGCGCCTGACGGATTTCCGCCACCGTCGCGCCGATCACGTGGCGCGCCATCACCGAAGAGGACGCCTGGCCGAGCGCGCAGGCTTTCACCTCATGCGCGAAATCGCTGACCGTATCGCCATCGAGCTTCAGATACACCTTAACCCGCGAGCCGCAGAGCTTGGAATGGGCGCCGGCCTCCGCATCCGCATCCGCAAGGGTGCCGATGCGCGGGATATTGCCGGCGAATTCGAGGATACGGCTGTTGTAGATATCGTCCATCATGGCCCTGTTTTCCGCGTTTTTTGCGGAATCTTCAATGATCCGAGGAGATTATTCCGGTGTCGTCGGTAAAAAAGCACCGCGTGTCGCCTGGAGCCTCTTTCGCAGTGGTTGCTCGATACTATATGATAACTCGTATTGGGGTGAGCGTTTTGCAAGGAGCAAGCCGGTCACCTGTTGTTTGGGAAACCGTGCCGGACGGTCATGCGCACTGTTAAGCGAAGACCAGAAAGCCCCGGAGCCCGCCAACGGAACCCAAGCCTGCAGGGTTAGGCGAATGGCCAGTGGCGAGTCCGATAAACACGTCAGGTAACCTGCAGAAAGGTCAATGGGTCCATGGACGCCATAGTCACCAATTTTCCGCGTGTCGATGATCCGTCGAGCCGCCCCTCCCAGAAGGAGGCGGAAGACGCCGTCC
>NZ_JBBEYH010000040.1:0-25449 GCF_050172695.1 Shinella sp. G-2
CTTGAGGATCTTGGCGACCGCCAGCGGCTCGACGGCATCGTCCGTCTCGACCAGCACGGCGCGGTCTGCGCCCATGGCGAGCGCGGTGCGCAGCGTCTCCTCGGCTTTCGCCGGACCGATCGACACGACGACCACTTCCTCCGCCTTGCCGGCTTCCTTCAGACGCAGCGCTTCCTCGACCGAAATCTCGTCGAACGGGTTCATCGACATCTTCACATTCGCAAGTTCGACGCCAGAACCATCCGACTTCACGCGGATCTTTACATTGTAATCAACAACGCGCTTCACTGGGACAATGATCTTAATGCCGGAGTTTATTTGCATGTTTCGAAGCCTTTTTTACTTCCCTAGGTTCAAAATTCTGAAGAGCCTCATTGACTAGATTCCCTTATCTTGCGTTTGCCATTCAACCCCATTGCTTTCCGCTAAAGCCGCCGAAACGTCCGACAACATCTTTGAGTCCGGTTTGCTCGCCAGCAGCAACCCTTCGCCAACACTTCGGCTTTCGGCTAAGTGCAGCAATACCGCGAAACTCGCCGTTATCCGGTATGTAAATGGAGCACGATGGGTGAATGACAGCTCCGCCGCCATTCACCTTCAAAAATCAACGCATTAATTGACGTCGCGCAGGTCAATGCCCCTAGTTTCTTTCCAAGTTGCCACCACGCCCGCCGCTATTAGAACAACGATAACGACATACAGGTTAAAGACCCAAGAGAGTTGTTGGCTAGAAAACCAACTGCTCAAGTATGGTGCTGTGCCGCCAAACAGAGCAAGTGAAAGAGGGAGAGAAATACCCATAATGCGCGACCGGTACCGTGTTGGAACACGTTCAGCGATGATTGCGGGTAGCGTACCACCAATACAACCAGTAACCGAGAGCATGACGCCCTGTGCGACAAATAGCGTCCAAGGCTCACTGGATATGAAGCTAATTAGCGGAAATGTTAGCACTGCTACTGACAGAAAATAGAATATGGTGACGGGCTTCCTGCCGATTCGATCGGAAACGTATCCCCATACAGGAACGGCGATGATATAGGGAATTTGTGCAAACAAACTCGCTGTGAAGGCGCCGCTTGGATCCATGCCACGCTGCGTTATTGCGAACACCGCAGCGTACGCGGTCCAGAGATAATATGGCAGGCCGACGCCGGCTTGGTAGAAGAAAATCCCGACAGCACGTGATATAATTTTGCTTCTCGGCCAATCGGAGGTCTCGACCGGATTAGGGGAACCCTCCCCTTTTGAACCTACGAAATCCGTCAGTACGTCGCTTTCCATCATGCTCTTTCGCAGAAACAACACGAGCACGGAAAGCAGAGCACCGAGGAGAAACGGAATACGCCAGCCCCACGAGTCCATGTCTACGGCATCAATTACCCGGGTCAAGACCACACCAAGCAGCGTAGCGACTATGCTGCCGATGCCGACACTAAAGAACATGCTGCTCGTCCACAGGCCCCGCCGCTCCTTTGGAGCGATTTCCGCAAGATATGCGTAGGAAGCGGTCGCCTCACCCCCATGAGCAAAACCTTGCAACAACCTAGCAGCCAATACGATGAGAGACGCGAATCCGCCGATAGCGGCATACGTTGGGGACACGGCAATCAAAAGACTGCCGAAACCCATTAGTACCATGCTTGTCAACAGCACGGATCTGCGCCCCAAGCGATCCGCAAGGGCTCCGAAGACAATACCTCCAAGCGGACGAGAGATGAAGCCGACCGCAAAAATCGCCAAGGTGCTCAACAAAGCTGAGACAGGGTCTTGGGTGTCAAACATTGCCTTAGCTATGTAAGGCGCGAAAACCGCATAGATCGTCCAGTCGTACCACTCGAGTGTATTGCCCAGGCCAGTCGCGATTAATGACTTCCGTCGGAGTACATTACCCAGCCCATGCGAACGACCGACGGTTTGCACTTGTATGCCTGCATCAGATGACCCAACGTCCACGCTCATGAATTCCTCCCCCGCGTTCCGTCAAAACCCATTAAGTGCAGCCCCCTTCGAACAGATCAGAGGGTGTTGCGACTCTTGACGCCGACTTGGTCGGCGAAAGACACAATAGCGCCGGCCTCAATAAATTACAATATTGAATAATTAATTTGCCTCGGAAAGGCAGCTTCGCGTGTCGACTCGGCTCCCCAAATCTACCGTTATGTACTGGTCGCAGGTTTACGTGGACGCTCAATGGCAGGCCGTTGAGCGCAACCCAGTCGTCTTGACATCAGCGCGGTTTCTAATTATTCAATTTGTGAATTCACTGCGGGCGAGTATCGTTCGATCGGAGGGCAGCGGCAACTGGCGTGCCATGTTTGGCCGGCGCGGCAGCGTCGACGTAAATGTGGTGACCTTCAATGCCCGTTGGGTCAGCGACCACCATTTTCAAAGGGAGCGAGAGTTAATATGAGCGCACATGTCGTTGTCGTCGGTGGCGGCCCAACCGGGCTTCTTACCACGTTAGGCTTAGCACGTTCCGGTATGCGTGTGACTGTCTTGGAAGCAGAGGCGAGGCCCAACGATAGTCCTCGTGCGCTTGTTTACCATTCATCTGTTCTGCCACATCTCCGAGATCTAGGTGTGCTCGATGATTGCGTGAAGGCTGGCTTCCTTCGGCAGGACCACGCCTGGCGCATCCACGAAACCGGCGAGATGATTCGTTGGGATATCGGGTGTCTTGAAGGCGAGATCGAATTCCCCTACGCCCTTCATCTGGGTCAAGATAAGCTTTCACTTATCATTCTCTCGCATCTGCAGAGGTTGCCGAACGTAGAGATCCACTATTCGACCACTCTGGCTGCATGCGAACAGAACAGTAGTGGTATTCGGGCGACGATTGTAAAGGATGGAGTTAACGAGACCATTGACGCCGACTGGTTGATCGGGGCCGACGGCGCCACCAGTTTTGTTCGGCGAGAGGTTTTGAAGCTTAACTTCTTCGGTATCACGTGGCCAGAACGTTATGTCGCAACTAATACACGCGTAGATCTGGATCGGCGTGGCTATTCGAAGACGACGATGCAGATCGATCATGTCTACGGTTCGGTCATCTGTAAAATCGACACGAGCGACTTCTGGCGCGTGACATTTATGGAAGACCCAGCGCTTCCAGTCGAGGAACTCCCTCAGAGAATTGCAAAGGTGTTGCCGAGTTTGCTTACCGGCGGCGTTCCGTTCGAGGTGGAGGCATTTTCGCCCTACCGAATGCATCAACGCTGCGCTGATCGAATGCGGGTAGGGCGCATTATGCTAGTCGGTGATGCAGCGCACATCACCAATCCCACAGGGGGGCTAGGGCTGACAGGGGGTATGTTTGACACATTCGCGCTCGTCGAGGCCCTGACCCAAGTTGTTCACGATAACCGTAGCGAAGACATATTGGAAACCTACGATAGAGACCGTCGTTTCAAGTTTCTTGAAATTGTCTCGCCGCGCGCATCTTCAAACCTACGTAACATGTATCATATGCTACCTGGCCAGCAGAAAGAGCAGTGGATCGAGGAGGCGCGTGCGATCGCTGCGGACAGAGACAAGATGCGCGTCGTGATGAAGTTCCACGAACAGATGCGGACAGTATATTGAGCAATCTAACACCATTGGCCCTCGCAGACTTCGGGGGGAGATTTCTCACAACGTCCCGCAACCTGCACGCGGGCGAGACTTATCCGGGTCCAACTGCCTATGTCGAATGGTTCGTGCCCGTCGAACCAAAAAGCGTATCGATTACATTCGTACATGGCGGTGGTGGACAAAGTTCGGAGTTTCTGCGCACTCCGGATGGGCGGCCCGGCTGGGCGCACGCCTTTCTGCGCGCGGGATATCCCGTATACTTGCTTGACCGGCCAGGACATGGGCGAAGCCGCTGGGATCGGCGCGTACTTGGCAGTGCGACGGAACCACCTAGTTATGAGCAACTCGGTCCACGTTTTTTTGAAGCAGCGAAAAGCCAACTTTGGCCGGGGGCTGAAAAACACACGCAATGGCCCGGCGGTGAGACCCCTGTTGATCGCTTCATGGCGAGTCAAGGGCCAATGGCAACAAGTCTCGCCGCAAGCCAAGAACACGTGGAAGCTATCGCGCAGGGCCTATTCAGCATGGTTGGGGACACCGTTTTGCTCAGCCACTCCGCTGGTGCGCCGTGCGGATGGGCATTGGCGGCGATTGGTGGCCCATCAGTGAGGGCTATCGTTGCGGTGGAGCCACTAGGCTGTCCTGGCTTCAAACACCCCCTAGGCCAATTTTCGCACGGCCTCAACGCGGCACCCCTTTCCGGGGAGCATGATCCATTCATGCGGCCGATCGCGGTTGTAACAGGTGAAGCAAGTTGGATGCGTGAAGCAAATGCACAAGCAGCAGACTACATCCGGGGCCGGGGAAACCATGTCGACCACATTCGTCTTGAAGAGAAAGGCATCTTCGGGAATGGTCACATGTTAATGTCTGAGTATAACTCCGACGATATAGCTCGGGAGATCATAGATTGGCTCGCCGGTCATGTGAGCTGAGCCCCAACTTGTCTTCTTTGCGCAGTTAATACTGCGCTCCGAGGTGGACTGACCATCTGGTCATTCTTTCGGTGATAGCTCTCGAACCTTTCGGATTGTAGGAATCTATTGGAGGATTGTAAATGGAAAATCTTATCGCACAGGTTGAGTCCTTTATGGATACGTTCAACACACGCGATTTCTCGAAGACGCTCGATTTCTTCACCGACGCTAGTGTATACGTGGACCCTTTCGGTGTTCAGCACAGTGGACGCGCAGCAATTGGACAAGCGCTTGCGCCGAGTGATCAATTTTTGAACGCCTCCACAAAATACGACATCACATCCACCTCCATTGACGAGCGTACTTCGACTGCGACCGTTACATGGACCCTAGTAATAACATCCGATGGAAACACCTCTGCCATCGACGGTCTCGATATTCTTCGCTTCCGCGAGGGAAAAATTGCAGTTAAAAATGCGTTTTGCAAAGCGCGCGAGATCTCAACCCGCACGATCTGAACACCGGCGGTTTGTAAGCATTAACTTCTTCGCCATCTTAAATTGTCAGCGCACCATCATTAGCGTTGTACAGCATACCCGACACCGATTGGAGCGTCTCTAATGCGAGATCCACGTTATGACATCCTGTTCGAGCCCGTTCAAATTGGTCCCGTCAGAACCAAGAACCGATTCTACGTTGTACCGCATGCTCTAAGTATGGGTATGTCCTCCATCGACGGAATGATCGCGTATCGAAAAGCTCGGGCCGAAGGAGGATGGGGCGTCGTATGCTTGGAGGAAACGATGATTCATCAAACCTCTGACCATGCACCGCTCCCGGACCCCTGTTTTTACAGCGACAGTCATGTCCCCCAACTAGCACGCGTTGCCGCAGCCATAAAAGAACATGGTGCGTTGGCCGGCGTGGAACTCGCACATGCAGGTGCGTCGGGACCGGCCGCCTCCCATCGCGAGCATCCATTATCTCCTACCGCCAAATTCCCCCACTACTATTACAACCCGATCACAGCCCGTACAATCGACAAGCAAGATATTGCCAACTTCAGACGCTGGTATCGCGATGCGGCAGTGCGCGCTAAATCGGCCGGATTTGACATTGTGTATGTCTACTGCGCTCACAATTTGTCCCTTCTGCAGGACTTCCTTGATGTAAAAACAAACAAGAGAACCGACGAATACGGTGGGGTCTTCGAAAATCGCGTTCGACTGCTTCGCGAAACTCTTTCTGACGTGAAGGATGCGGTTGGCGACACTTGCGCGGTTGCGGTCCGATTTGCGGTAGAAGACAGGCGACGGGCATCAAATATTACCGCACTTGAAGACGGGCGGCGCGTTGTTGAAGCACTATCGGACGTTCCTGACCTGTGGGATGTCAATGTTAGTGATTGGCCGTGGGATAGCGGAAGCAGTCGCTTCTTTGAAGAAGGGCAGCAAGAGCCGTTTATCGATTTTGTTAAGAGCGTAACGAACAAACCTGTTGTAGGTGTTGGGCGATTTACGTCTCCTGACGCTATGGTCAGCCAGATTAAGCGGGGCGTTCTGGATTTAATCGGGGCCGCCCGACCTTCAATAGCCGACCCCTTCTTGCCAAACAAGATAGACGAAGGACGCCATGATGATATCCGTGAGTGCATAGGATGTAATGCTTGCACAGCAGAGGTTATGACATACGTCCGTATTCGCTGTACTCAGAACCCGTCAGCAGGAGAAGAGCATACTTTAGGCTGGCATCCAGAAAATGTGCCTCCTGCCGATGACCCATCCAAGACGATTCTTGTTGTGGGTGGTGGTCCCGCGGGTCTCGAAGCGGCCCACACACTTGCGAAACGCGGTTACCAGGTTTCTATCGCAGATGGAGGATCGGAGTGGGGGGGCCGTCTGGTGCGAGAGCGTAAAATGCCTCGCTTGAGTGCCTGGGGGCGCGTGGTGGATTACCGTGTTGGGCAATTGCAGACGATGCCCAATGCAAACATGTATCTCAACAGTGCCCTGACTGCTAACGACGTGATCGGCTTCGAAGCTGATCATGTGATCGTGGCGACCGGAGCAAAATGGCGCAAGGACGGGATCGGTCGCAATCACGATGAACCGATACCCGGCGCCGATCTCCCCCACGTGTACAGCCCGGAAGAAATCTTGGATGGCAACTTACCAAGCGGTGAGGTCGTCGTTTATGATGAAGACTACTTCTACATGGCAACGGTAGTGGCTGAGCGCCTTGCCCGGGCGGGCTGTAAAGTAACTTACATCACGACTGCGAGCGATCCGGCACCTTGGACGATCAACACGCTGGAACTTGTCCACGTAATCAACTCAATGAACGAGATGGGTATTGAAATCGTTGTCGGAACCTCCGTAACTAGTATCTCGTCGGGCAACATTACGACGAGTCGTATTCTTACTGGTGTGGAATCCAGTAGAAAAGTGGACGCCGTCGTTCTGGTAACCGGCCAAGTATCCGATGATATTCTTTATCATGAGTTAGTTGCAAAGAAAGAAGCAGGAAAGATTGCGTCGGTCGAACGCATAGGGGACTGTCTTGGGCCGGGCCAAATCGCTCAGGCCACTAAAGATGGACGAAAGGCCGGCATTGAATTTTGCGGTACCGGTCGTTAGGTCTCTTTTAAATCATCTCTCTCGGTCTCGTAGGAATCCCGCACGCATTTATTTGGTGCCTTCTATCATGGATCACGGCCGGATCTGGCTCGCAGCGTTCCGGTCGTAGGTTTGGCAAGCGAAACAATTGCCTCTCCTCAGCGAGCTGACGAACTAGAGCACGGCGATGGGTCGATGGATGATTTTGACATCACTTGCTTCAGACGTTCTGGACAGCGTCCGCTTTGACGGTGGTGATGATGGCCAGAGCGCTGGGCGAAGATTCGCGGCTACGTGTTTTAAAGCTGAAGATGACGGGGCATCGGCCCGTCAGGCGGCGGCCTGGCGGCGGCCCGGTTCGGAGTCGCAGTTTCGAGCGGATCCTCTGGATGCTCGAGCGAAGATCGGAGAACAGACGGCGCGGCTCAAAGCCGCCGTCGCGGGTCCAGCCTCGACGTATATGTGCAGCTTCATGATCGGGAAGGTCGAGGAGTTGCCGATGTGGTGACCGCGGGCAAATTTGTGGCGCCGGAGGGTGCGATTATGTAGCCGGTGCCGCGCCGCTTGAGCATCAATTTATAATATAATTCCAAGCTACCATCGCCTTCGGGTGTGGTTTGCGTGGCGAGAGCGCCTGGCCGCCGGTAATCGCATGAGGCTTCACTCCGGTGACACGGTCAGCCGTCCGCTTCCCTAAGCAAAACCCGTTGCGTTTGCCTACGATGGCTAGGAGATCAGGACCTTCTCGGTGCCTTTATCGCTGCAGCGAGCCCTTTGGGAGCTTTCACCGGCCGCCAGGAATCCAACGCCCGCTGCAGGCAGCTGCGCATATAGTCGTTGATGGGTGCGGACCGCCGCTTAACAGTGTCCACATGAACCATCATGTGCTCACCCGTAGCAAGCACAATGTCTCGGGCGGCATCTACGACGTACTGGTAGATATGGAGCCTCGTTTCGTCGTAACCGATCGTCTCGGTGAACACGCGTAACGGCGTGCCTAGCCGGCACTCTCGGAGATTTCGCTGATGCCCTTCTACTGAAAAAAAACTGAACCCCTGGAGGCGATACTCTTCCGTGAAGCCAATCGCCCGCAGATAGTTTTCACCTGCATCAGCTAACAACTTATAATATTGCCACTCCGTCATGTGGCCGTTGTAATCAATCCATTGATCATCCACCGTTGCCTCAAGTGTCAAGAGTGCATTCTCTTGAGGGCGATCATCTACAGCCTCGAATTCAAACATTGCTGCCGGCATCTCAGTCGAGCCCCATTAGGTCGTCGCCCGTTTCAATAAAGGCGCCAATCTCAACATTGATCTTGGCCACCACACCTTCGTTTTCGGCGAGGATCGACTGTTCCATTTTCATGGATTCCATGATCGCAACTACATCGCCCCGGGAGATTCTGTCCCCCGTCTTCACGCAAAGCTCCATTACCATCCCCGAGAGCGGAGCCTTTACGCCGATGCGGTAGATGGGAGCCTCATCAACATGTTGCGGCTGCTCGAGCATCGACATTTCTGTGGTCTCTTCTTGCGGTGCATCGGCTTTGTGTAACGCCAGTGCCTCTTGGGCAAGCTGGGGCATCTCGACGTCGATCCACCGTGTGTAGATGGCAAATTCCTGACGATACTCAGCGACAAACTCGCCGCGCTTTACGATAGCGCGATGGAGCGGTGTCACTGTGCTCACGCCTTCGATCACCAATTCGTCAAGCGCGCGTGCCGCGCGTTCGATTGCCTGTTCCCGATCGCGGCCGGTTACGATCAGTTTTCCGACAAGAGAGTCATAGTATGGAGGAATGGTGTCACCCTCGGCATAACCGAAATCCACTCTCACGCCCGGTCCGCCAGGAAGCCGCATTCGCTTGATCTTGCCGGGCACGGGTCGGAAATCGGCCCATGGGTCCTCAGCGTTGATCCGGAACTCAATCGAATGTCCCCGAACCGGCGCGTCGGTGAATGGCAATGGGCTGCCCTCGGCGATGCTGAACATCTCCCGTATGATATCAATGCCTGTCACCTCTTCAGTCACAGGATGCTCGACCTGAATACGGGTATTCACCTCGAGAAAATAGATGTTCCCCGCATTCGTTACCAGGAACTCGCAGGTCGCAGCCCCGCAGTAGCCAACCTCCTTAAGGATGCCGATCGACACTTTCCTTAAAACGTCAATCTGGTCGTTGCTCAAGAATGGTGCCGGTGCCTCTTCCACGAGCTTCTGCTGTCGGCGCTGCAGAGTGCAATCACGTGTCGAAATGACCGCAACGATACCGTGCTGATCGGCGAGGCACTGGGTTTCGACATGACGTGCATGCTCGGCATACACCTCGACGAAGCACTCCGGCCTTCCGAACGCGAGGCCTGCTTCGCGCTCCGCAGCCGCCATGAGCGGTACGATTTCTTCCATTGTCCGGACGATCCGCATGCCGCGTCCGCCACCACCATTCTGTGCTTTTATGATAACCGGCAGGCCATGAGTTTCGGCGAATGCCCGAACCTGTTCCTGGGTAACTGCTCCCTCGTCCAGAGATGGAAGAAGCGGCGCTCCGACCTTCCGCGCGATGGCACGAGCCTTCACCTTGTCGCCAAGCTGGGCGATAGCCTCTGGCGGAGGACCGATCCACACGAGCCCGGCCGCCTGTACGGCCGCGGCGAAGGTCTCGTTCTCGGACAACAAGCCATATCCAGGATGGACCGCGTCGGCGCCGCTACGTTTGGCAATGTCGAGGATGGCCGATTGATTGAGATACGTCTCCAGGGGCGAGTGGCCTTTGAGCGTGAATGCTTCATCCGCTGCTCGAACATGCAGGGCGTCCCGGTCCGCCTCGGAGGCGATGGCCACTGACACGTAGCCTGCATCGCGGCATGCCCTGACGATACGCAAGGCAATCTCGCCACGGTTCGCAATAAGGATCTTCTTCATTTTCATTCCTCAAGCTCTTAGTGATCGACAAGAACCATCGACGCGGGATTCCAAGTCAGCCACACCTCCGCGCCGGAGGCAGGAATTTGCGACTTTGAGCATTCCACCAAATACGTTGCACCGGAGTTGTCAGAAACGGTAACGATGCAGCGGCTTCCAAGAAAGAGTTCTTTCTCGATACGAACGGGGATAGCAGGGGCTTGCATCTCATCGACTGTGTCTGAGCCGAGCAGGATCAGATCTTCAGGGCGCAGAACGATCGACAGCGACGAGTGCTGTTTGAGGATCGCGCGCGGAAGAGGCAATGAGAAGGTAGCGCGGCCTGTCCGTATAAGGGTCCGTCCATCGCCACCCTGTTCCAAGCTCGTCACGTCAATCAGGTTCGCCTCCCCCAAAAAGCGGGCAACGAAACGAGACTTCGGTCGGAAATAGAGTTCGGATGGGGTGTCGTATTGCAGGATTTCCCCACCATCCATGATCGCGACCTTGTCCGATAGGATGAACGCCTCTTCCTGATCGTGCGTTACATAGACCGCGGTAATGCCGGTGCGCTGTTGGATTTCCCGCAGATCGGCGCCCAGTTGCTGCCGGAGCCTACGGTCGAGCGCACCCATGGGCTCATCGAGCAGGAGTAGCGCGGGGCGATAGACCAGCGCGCGTCCGATCGCGACACGCTGTTGTTGACCACCGCTGAGTTCGCCCACCGCACGATCGCCCGCATTGGGGAGCTCGATAAGCTCAAGAATTTCGTGTACACGACGCCGCCGATCGGCTTGCGGCCATTTGTGCAGCTTCAAGGGATATTCGATGTTCTGCGCGACGGTCATATGCGGAAATAGCGCGTAGTTTTGGAAGACGAACCCGATGTTACGCGCCTGAACCGGAAGACGGGTGACATCTTTCGCGCCGATCATGATTACGCCTGAGCTCGGGGTGAGAAGTCCGGCGATCGTTCGTAGAAGTGTCGTCTTTCCAGAGCCCGAAGGACCGAGCAAGGTGCAGAACGAGCCAGGCTCGATACTAAGAGCTGTTTTTTTTAGCCCTAAGTAGCCGTTGGCGAACCGAATTTCGACGTCTCTCACCTCGATACCGTTCGCCCGCTCCGCTTCGTTTTTTTCCGAGCGGGATTTCGTCGTGGTGGCGTCTTGGCTGATCATATTGCTACCCTCCTCCGCTAGCCCGGGACGGCGACCGACATCGCTCATCGGACTGCTATTTGCCCATCATAGCGGGCTACCTCATTTTTTATCAAGACGCTTGTGATAAAAAAAGCCTGTTGCAGCTTGCGCTACGGATTCTTTTTGTTACATTTGTCTTAGCAAAGGCAAACCAGAGGAAGGGGAATGCAAATGAGGAAATTGACCAGCAAGGCCACGTTTATCGTCGCAGGCGCAGCGCTCACGCTGTCGTCGGTGGCTTCGTACGCCGCCGACATTCTGCCGGCCGACGTGAAAGCAAAAATATCGGGAGAGCTCGTCTGGCACGATGGCTCCGGTGGTGCCACGACGCGGGCCCGTGAGGAAACGGTAATCAAGGACTTCGCGGCCGAGACCGGGGTCGAAGTCAAAGGCGACTTCAACTCCGACATGACTAAGTACTTCGCGGCGATGGACAGCGGCGCCTCGATTCCTTGGAGCATGATCGAGTTCCCGACAAAGGGCGACTTTATCAAGGCCCGTGACGCCGGCTACGTTCAGAAGCTCGATCCCAGCATCGTCGATCTGAGCAAACTCGGCCCTACGGCGCACGACGAATATGGCGTGGATGTTTTGCGCTATGGCATCGTCTTCACGTATAACACCAGCAAATTCGCGACCGATAACGCGCCGGCCAGCGTCGTCGATCTTTTTGACGTAAAACGTTTCCCCGGCAAGCGCTGCCTGTTTAAGTATCCCCAGTTCGGCGGCGTGCTGGAGGCCGCGCTTCTTGCCGACGGCGCGACGCGCGACAATCTCTACCCCCTGGACTTAGACAAGGCCTTCGCGAAGCTTGACACCATCAAGTCTGACATCCTCTGGTGGTCCAACGGCGATGACGCGATCCGCCTTCTTTCAAGCGGCGAGTGCTCAATGGGCATCGCCTGGAGCGGCCGCGTCTACAGCGCAGTGAAGAACGACAACGCGCCGCTCGCCGCGAAATGGGAGAATTCGCTCTACTCCCAGGCCGTATATGCCATTCCTAAAGGCGCACCGAATGCCGACGCCGGCCAAGCGATGATTGCCCATTTCATCGCCGACCAGGAAGGGCAGAAGGCGCTTGTCAAGCAGATCACTTATGCAACGGATATTGTCGGCCTCGACAGCACTGCGTACGGTGACGATCTTGGACCGTGGATCGTAGCAGGCGATAATGCTAAGAAAGCGATCGAGGAAAACGCCGACTACTACGCGAAAAATATCACGGAAGTAGTTGATCGTTTCAATCGTTGGGTCGCCCTCAATTAAAGAAAGAATGACATGCCTCGCCTGGTGGATCACAACGAACGACGAAAGCAGATTTGCGACGTTCTATTGGATGTCGTCTCGGAGGCCGGCATAGCGGCGGCCACCATCCGGGAGGTTGCGGATCGTTCGGGATGGTCCACCGGCGTCATCGGCCACTACTTCAAAAATCGTCAGGATCTTCTCCTTGGCGGATTGCGCCGAGCCGCCGAAATCCTTGGCGAACATAATACGCGCGTTATAAATACGCTGGAGGGCATCGCTGCCCTCGAGCAAATCCTCGAAGGCAGCATTCCCCTGGACAAGCGTCGGCTTGCGCTGTGCCGAATCTTCTTCTTTTTCTATGCCGAAGGCATGACTGAAGCTGATTTGAGGCAGGAGCTTGAGAGCTATCTCGTGGGATGGAGAAAGTCCGCGACACGGGCCATTCGTCAGGCGCAAGCGCACGGTGATCTGCCCCCGGACCTGGAGCCGAAAAGAGTGGCGGCCGACCTTGTCGGTCTCGCGGACGGGTTGAGCATTCACTCGCTTCTTGATCCGCGGGTGATGAGTCAACTTCGGGAACAGTCGCCTATCAGATACTGGATACGTCGACTGGGAACCGAAGTGTCGTCGAGTGACAAAGGCGAGCCAGCGCCGCCTACCCGGTATGCCTCCGCATAGCGGGCAACAGTACACATAAACGGGAACGCACATGTCGAATGTTATTTCCTCTACCCTCGGGTGGACAGTATCTTCTATTCTCGGCGATACGGGTCCTCAGGTTTTGCACCAGCCGGAAAAGCTCGCTCTCGTCTGGGAGCACGGTGCGCTTACCTACGGGCAATTACGGTCCAGAGCGCTGAAGCTGGCCGGCGCGTTTCGAGCGGCTGGGCTTCAGACTGGCGACCGCGTTGCCTCGATGCTCTATAACCGGGGCGAAATCTTCGAGCTCTATTTCGCCTGCGCTTTCGCCGGTCTTGTGTTCGTACCCGTGAGTTTCCGGCTAACCGCCAGCGAAGTGGCCTCAATTCTCGATGACAGCGGCGCTAAGCTCTTCTTCGTGGAAACTGAGACCTCGCCCGTAGCCGAGGACGCGTCGAGGGCTATAGCAAACGGCCCAAAACTAGTCGTGCTTGAGGCCAATGCAGGCGGATCTGCGTATGAGGCCTTCGCCGATGCTTGTCCGTCCCTGGCCTCTGCGATCCCACATGACGTACAAATGATCTTGTACACCTCTGGGACGACGGGAAAGCCGAAGGGCGTCGTGATGCGTTCGCTCGCAGTCATATGGTGTGCCATGCAGCAGGCCAGCATCTTCAAGCAGATGAACCAAGAGACGGTCATGCTTCTCAATGCGCCGATGTACAACACGGCTGCGTTGAATGAGAGCTCCATCCCGACGTTCCTCGTCGGCGGAACCGTCGCCATAATGCCGAGCCGCGGATGGAGCGCGGAGCGACTAGGCGAGTTTATCCAGAAGTGGAACGTGTCGCACGCCCTTATCTTCCCGTCCATGTTCCGCAATATGATCGAAGCAGACGATCGCGAGCCCTTGCCCCTCCAGTCCATGAAATGGTGGTACACGGGTGGTGAAAATTGCCCCCCCGCGCTCATCGCTGAAGCGCGTCGACGCTGGCCCCACATCCATCTGGCGATCGCCTACGGCTCCACGGAATGCGGTCTCCCAACGCTAATTGATGGCGACGATATCGATCTTCACCCTGGATCGGTCGGTCGGTGCGTTCCCGGCCAGTCAATCCGGCTCCTCGACGCCGACGGAAACTTGGTTCCTCCCGGAGGCGTAGGGGACGTGTGGACAGCTGGACCGGCGGTCATGAACAACTATTGGAACGCTCCTCAGCTCGATGCGGAAACGGTGCGTGACGGCTGGCTCAGGATCGGCGACCTCGCGACCATCGACGACGAGGGCTGGATCCGCATCGTCGGACGTAGCAAGGACCTCATTATTTCGAAGGGACAGAACATCTACCCTGCGGAGATCGAGAACGTCATACGCCAGCATCCCGCGGTCATCGACGTCGCTGTGGTCGGCCTTCCCGACGAGGAGTTCACAGAGGTGGTTTGCGCCGCGATCGTGCCACGGAAGGAAGGGACCATCTCCAAGGAAGAGATCATGGCGTTTCTTCTTACGAAGCTCGCATCCTACAAGAAGCCGCGACACATCGTCTTCGTCGACAGCTTCCCTATCCGAAATGCAACAAAGGTCGACAAGAAGGAACTGGCGAGCATCTGCGCCAAGATCCTAGCAATCTGAGGAGGAATGGGATGACCCAGAACATTAGTCCTGAATGGCAGGCTTTGCTGGAAGAACTGGATCGTCGTCGCGAAATCGCGCTCGCATCGAGCGGACCAGACCGGATTGCACGCGAGCATCGCTACGGTCGCTCCACGGCACGCGAACGGATTGCCAAAATCGCGGATCCCGACAGCTTTCTCGAGATCGGGACTTTCGTGACCACACCTACCGAGGATGGCTCTCTCCTCGCACCTACGTTCGTTTGCGGCCTCTGCGAAATCGACGGTCGCCCGGTGGCAATCGGCGCGGAAGATTTCAGTGTTGAAGGCGGCGGCGCGGGCGTGCACCTTGTGCGCTACAAGGGCGGTTGGGGCGGGTTCATCGAAGAATTTGCGATCGGTTACAAAATCCCGTTCGTCATGCTGATCAACGGGGTCGGTGGCTCCATCCTTCTGCAGGATCAGATCGGCTATCCGGAACTGCAGTCCGCCAACCCCACCTATCCTATGTTCGAGTTGCTGCAACAAGTCCCCGTTCTGGCTGCCGTGCTAGGCCCTACCGCCGGCAGCTCTGCGGCCCGAGCGCACATATCGCACTTCTCCGTCATGACCTCGGACAACGGGTGTCTATTCGCCGGAGGCCCTCCCGTGGTTAAGCAGGCCCTTGGTTTGGAGATCGACAAGTTCGCCCTTGGTGGCGTCGCGATCCATACCCGTTCATCTGGTCTGATTGACAACGCTGCCGAAAACGAGGATGTGGCGCTTGCTCAAGTCCGTCAGGTCCTCTCATACCTGCCAGACAATGTCAGCCGCCGGCCGGCAGTCATTGAGACTTGGGCCGAAAATGATCAGAACGAGCTCTTTTCGATCGTGTCTCCGAGTTTGAGACGCGCCTACGACGTTCACAAGCTGATACGGTGCATCGCAGACCAGGACACGTTCTTCGAAATCGCGCCGGACTACGGTCGTTCGCTTCGCACTGGCCTGGCCCGGATCGAAGGTCACACGATTGGGATCCTGGCTTCGGACGCGCGGTTCGTCGCCGGATCTCTGGATGTGCAGTCTTCTCTGAAGCAGGCCAAGTTCGTCGAGCTCTGTGACCGATTTCATATTCCGATCGCATATCTCGTCGATGTTCCGGGCTTCCTCGTAGGGCCGAAGGCGGAGGAAGCAGGTGTCCTGACGTTTGGCGCAATGGCGCTTCGGGCAATCCAGCAAGCGAAGGTGCCCGTGATAACGGTACAGGTCCGTCGGTCCTTTGGCCTCGGCGGCGTGGCGACAGGAAGCCGCAATCCTTTGAGCTTGCGGCTCGTGTGGCCAAGCGCGGCTTGGGGCGACATGCCGATAGAAGGCGGCGTCGAAGCGGCGTTCCGAGCAGAACTGGAAGCTGCACCGCCTGAGGAACGAGCGGCTTTAAAGGCGCAGCTGACGAAACGGTTCGAAGAACAGACATCGATCTGGAAGGCTGTCGAAAACTTCGGCGCGGAAGAAATGATCGATCCCCGAGACACGCGCAAATATCTCGCGCGACTCCTCAGGCTCGCATATCGCATGCCGCAGGAAGGTCGAAGTGGATGAGGTACGTTTCAGTTACCTCCCTTGCCGGGCAAAGACGTCATGTCGGCGTCGCCGCAACGAAGTTCGCCTTGCTACTGCCAGCAATCTTCGTCCTCTCCTTATCGTTGGGCTGGCCGCTCTTGACGATCATCATGCGCAGCCTGAACGAAAAGGGCCGATCGAGCTTTTCGGAGCCGCTTTACTTTGGCCACTACGCAGCGATCGTCCAGGACGATTTGTTGCGTCAGGTAGCGCTGCACAGCGTGATGCTCGCATTCGTGTCGATGATCGCAACGGTGCTTTTGGCATTTCCGGCCGCATACGTGATTTCGCGCCTCTCCCGGCGTTTGTCATCGCTGATGATGGTCCTCGTGCTTATGCCGTTCTGGGTATCGATCATCGTGAGATTATTTGCCTTCACCACCATCCTCGGTACGCAAGGCATCATCAATTCCGCTGCTGGAGCGCTCGGGCTTGGCCCGTTTCCCCTGCTGTACAACACGTTCGCGACGATCGTCGGCATGGTCGCCTACCTGCTGCCATATCTAATTCTCATCCTCGTTTCGGCGATGATGTCGATCGATACCTCGCTTCTCACCGCCGCTCGAACAATGGGCGCATCTGAAAGTCGTGTCTTCCTCGACATCTATTTCCCGCAGGTCCGCCCGGCGCTGCTGGGTGGAAGCGTGCTGGTCTTCGTCCTGGGGCTTGGCTTCTTCCTGACACCGGCAATCCTCGGCGGTCCGCACAATCTGACCATCCCGATCTTCATCCAGCAGCAGGTCCAGAACTACCAGTGGGGCAAGGCAGCGGCGATGGGCATCGTCCTGCTGGCGGTCTCGATCGTTGGATATGCCGTGGCACTTAAGGTAGGGGGTAAGGGAATGCTTTCGCCGGTCCAGCAAGGCTCGCGCGGCGCTTCAGCCCGCGCCCCCCTTCGACCAACTCCGGTGACCAGTATTTGCGTCGTGGTGCTCGTCTTCGATCTCATTCTGCTGATCCTACCGCTCCTTGTCGTCATCCCGACGTCGGTCACTCCGACCACGCAGATTCAATTCCCACCGGTTGGCTTCAGTACCAAGTGGTTCATCGAGGCTCTGACGTCATCGATCTGGATCGATGCGTTCCTCAAGAGCATCAGGGTTGGCGTCATGACGGCAGTTTTCGCTTCCCTCTGCGGCCTCGCGCTCGCCAGGGTCGGGACGCGTTCAAAGTCTGCGGCGCTCAAGTCAGCCATTCAGATGGCCGCCATTATGCCTCTGATCGTTCCGGTCATTTTACTCGGTATCGGAATCTATGACGTCCAAGGTCGGCTGGGCATGCTGGGCAGCGACTTCGGACTAGTCGTCGCTCATGCCGTACTTTGCTTGCCACTTGTGTTCCTCGTGCTGGCCAATGCACTTGCTGCCGTCGATATCTCGATCGAGCAAGCGGCCTGGTCGATGGGTGCGAGCAGTACCAGGGCCTTCTGGGATATGGTCGTGCCGCTCGCCATGCCGGTGCTCGTTGGCGCGTTCCTCATCTCCTTCGTGACGTCTTGGGACGAGGCTGTGCTGGCGATGTTCCAGACGGAACTCGATAAAACACTGCCAGTCACGATCTATTCCTTCCTTCGAAGCGGCATCACTCCGGCGGTCTCAGCTGTCGCGACAATCATCATCGCACCGGTCTTGATCGGCACAATCATCGTCGCCGCAAAATCTTTCACTACAAGTCGAAGTGCTACAAAAGTGAGATCCTAGCTCATGGCAACCGAACGTTTTCCAAGCGGCTCCGCGTCAATCGTGGGAGCCTTTGAGTCCCCGCGTCGAAAGGCGCCTGGCGTCCATCCCTACCAAATCCACTCTGAGGTGATCGCCGGGGCGCTTGCCGATGCCGGTCTGACGATTGCTGACGTCGACGGTTTCGCTACGGCAGCCTCGTTTCCCTCCGAAGCGGGCTGGCAGCTGAATGCCGTCGAGATCGCCGAATACGTGGGTATCAACCCCTCTTGGGTGTGCAGCACCGATATCGGAGGAGCCGCAGCTCTGAGCCATGTCGGCAACGCCGTCGCGGCGATCAAGGCCGGTCTCTGCAACACAGTCGTCGTTTCATACGCCTCATCCGGCCGCTCATGGCCTCTGAGCGCAAGCGACTTCAATACCGGGCAGACCGGACCGGGCGAGTTCGAGGTACCGTACGGAGTTTCGACAATTTCCGCTTATGCGTTGGCCGCGACGCGATACATGCACCAGTACGGACTCAAGTCGGAACACCTCGCCGAAATCGCCGTTCAAGCGCGCCGGTACGCACATTTGAATCCGGAGGCGATGTACCGCGATCTTATCACGATCGATGACGTCCTCTCCTCTCCGATGATCTCGTCGCCGCTTCACAAACTCGATTGTTGCGTCGTCAGCGACTCGGGCGGTGCAATCGTCGTCACGTCTAAGGACCGTGCACGCGACACGCGCCGAGGCGGGCCTTCTGTGTTGGGCTTCGGAGAAGCGATCAGCCACGGCCAGATGAACCAGATGTGCGACATGACCACCACTGTCGCTGAACATTCGGGCCGGCGGGCGTTCCAGACCGCTGGATTAACACCCGAAGAAATCCATGTTGCGCAGATCTACGATTCTTTCACGATCACGGTCGCTCTCACGCTCGAGGCCCTCGGCTTTGTTCCCAAGGGTGAAGTGGGCGACTTTATCTCCGAAGGTGGGATCGCGCCTGGCGGACGGCTCCCAATCAATACGGATGGTGGGGGCCTTTCATCGAACCACGCGGGAAGACGCGGCATGTTTGCGACAATCGAGGCAGTACGCCAGCTCCGAGGCGAAAGCCCCGGCCTTCAACTTGCTTCCCCAGATCTGTGCCTCATCAACGGTACCGGCGGCTGGCTTTCAGCCACGGCCACTCTCATTCTTGGAGGCAAACAATGATTGAAATGACCTCTGTCCATCCTGTCCACAATGCTCTCTCAAAGCATTGGTTCGAGGCGGCTAGCAGGGATGTCCTGCTCATTCAAAGGGATCCGCTTACCGGCGCGGCACAGATGTACCCTCGCGCCCGCGTGGCGGGCTTTCCAGAGCGAGAGCCGGAGTGGGCCGAAGCCACGGGCCGCGGCACTCTCTATTCCTTCACCGTCGTCGAGCGATCAATCCACAAGGAATTTGCGGCGATAACGCCGTTCGTTATCGCGATTGTCGATCTGGAAGAGGGTGCCCGTATCACAAGCTGGGTCGTCGATACACCGATCGAAAGAATCCAGTGCGATATGGCCCTCAAGGTCGTGTTCCGTGAAATTCATCCCGGCGTAAAAATGCCCTGCTTCGTGGAGGGCTGACGAATGGAAACCGTGTTCAACGACATCCAAGAAGGCGCGGAATACGAGTCCGCCGGCCGGACCATAACGGAAGCTGACATCGTGAATTTCGCCGGCTTGAGCGGGGACTTCAACCCGCTCCACATGGATGAAGAATGGGTTCGCGAAAATACCAAATACCCTTCCCGCATCGCGCACGGACTACTCGTTCATTCGATCGGCGAGGGCCTGAACTGCACAGAGCTTTCGGCGTGGAAAATTCTCGGCTTCCTGGAAACACAACGGCGGATGCTTCTTCCGGTGCTACCGGGCGACCGGATTTGCCAGCGTTACGTCGTGAAATCGAAACGCCCAAGCTCGAAGGACCCGTCGCGCGGTGTGGTCGAAGTGGAGGTCGCGATCCGCAACCAACGGGGCGAGATCGTGCAGGACGGATACAACAGATATCTTATCGGAGGTGGAGGCTGATGCGTGGCTTAAAGGACAAAGTCGTGGTCGTAACGGGCGGCGCGCAAGGGATCGGTAAAGCGACCGCTATCCGCCTGGCCGAGGAAGGTGCGATCTTGGTGATTGCGGACCGTAACCTTGATGGCGCAGCAGCGACGACCAGGGAAATCGACGCATCCGGCGCCCGTGCGTTGGCCGTCTCGCTCGATGTTTCGGATCGCGAAAGCTGGGCCCAAGCCGCGATCAAGATCAAGGAAACCTTTGACGGAGCAGACGGCCTTGTGAACAACGCCGGCCTGACACGTGACAAGTCCTTGCTAAAGATGGGCGAGGACGATTGGGATGTGGTCCTGAACGTCAACCTGAAAGGGGCGTGGCTCGGGTGCCAGGCCATCGTGCCCTTGATGGTTGGTCGCGGTGGCTCGATTGTAAACCTGTCGTCCGAAGCTCGGTGGGGCGCGTTTGGCCAGTCGAACTATTCGTCGGCGAAGTCGGGTCTGGTCGGCCTGACGCGGACCGTTGCAATCGAGCAAGCACGTAACGGTATTCGGGTAAATGCTGTCGCTCCGGGAACAACTACAACCCCGATGGTTGAAGCTGTTCCGGAGCAAATCCGCCAAGGATGGCTTGAGAGCATCCCCCTGCGGCGCGAGGCCAGTCCGGCGGAAATCGCCTCGGCGATTGTTTTCCTTCTCTCCGACGACGCTAGCTACGTGACAGGCCAGGTACTGGGCGTGAACGGCGGCTCTGCTCTTTGAATTGAAATGCATCCCAATGCGACCATCAACCTCAACGGTCTGATGGTCGCATTGGGAATTTGGATCGGGTTGTTTCACGTCGCCGCAGATGGACGCTTTCGCGGTTATATTGGTGTAGCGCACGAGAGGGCGGGCTTAGAATAGTTTCAATCGCACCAGATATATCCGAGGAATTCTTGCTGCACATGAACTCATGCACAGCACGGTGATGCTCCATGGCCTGGTTCGGCAAACCTGAATAGGCGGGGCCGGACAGATGCTCCTCGATATCGACGTCAACGTACCACATTTCATGACCCGCCGCCTTCACGATCGCTTGTATCGCCTCGTGCCATGTGTGGGCGATTGGACCGGTAGAGTGTAGGATCTGCCGGTATGCCCTGCCTCTAGGGACCGTCGCCGCCGTGTCTGCTATGTCGCGGGTATCGACAAACGCAGTTGGCCAACCCTTAGTAGGCACCCCAACCTCGCCCTCGTCGCGTAACTTCGGAAGGAAGTACTCGGGGGCGGAGAAGTTCTGTATAAACCAATGGGGCGCAAAATCGTCCACTCGAATCTCGAGGTTTCGATCAGCCGCTCGACGCGCCGTTCGTCGAGATTTTCATTCCGAGTTTCAGCCGCGATGCCTGACAAAAGCACGATGCGCCGGACCGATTTTGCGTCGTCCAGAAAGCTTGCCACCGTGGCTTCAACGTCCACAGCACCATAGGCGTTCGGTTTGACAAGGTAGACGCAGACAACGTTCGCAAGAACTGCTTTCCAGGTTTCAGGAACATTCCAATCGAACGCCCGTCCGCCGGAACCATGGGGTCGCCTAGACGCGCCGATTACGTCTACTGCCGACCTTGCTTGGAGACATTCCGTAACTTTACGACCGGTTTGACCGGTGGCTCCCAGAACTAAAACCTTCGTCATCGAGGTGTCCGTTCAGGTCGTGGTCAATAGGTGTGGCTGGAACATGTAAGTTCCAGCCACAACCGTCTACTAGCTTTTCACCTTCTCGCTGCGTGAATCGTACCAAGCGCCGAGTTGGACCTCGATTGGGTAGCGTTTCATCGCGACCTCCACCTCCCATTTGCCACTTGCCAGCCATTCCTTGGTCACGCCCTCGTTGGACGAGACATATCCAAGACCAAGCGAAGCCTTGACGCGGTGTCCGTACGCTCCCGACATAATCGACCCTACAATGATGCCGTCACGAATAAGCGGCTCGTAGTGAAACAACATCGGGTGTGTGCCCCCGGTCTCATTAGAGACTTTCACCTGCACAAGCCGCCTTTTCAAAGTGCCCTCGGCCTTCTGGCGTACCAAAACGTCTCGGCCGATAAACCCGCCTGGCTTATCCAGCGCAACGGTGAAAGCAACGCCCCCCTGGAACGGCGTATCCTCCTCACCGATATCGTGGCCCCAATGGCGATACCCTTTCTCCATTCGCATCGAATTGAGTGCGAAGAACCCAGCGTTCTTAAGCCCAAAATCTTGTCCGGCTTCCATCAGAACATCATAGACATGTGCCGCCATTTCGCTCGGGATGTAGAGTTCGAAGCCCAATTCGCCGACGAACGTCAACCGGCTGGCACGGACGCGCGCGTAGCCAAGATCGACCTCGCGGCTCGTGCCAAACGGGAAGAACTCGTTCGAGAAATCATCGGAGGAGACACTCGCGAGCAGGTCGCGGGACTTCGGTCCCCACAGCGCGAGCATCGCAAGCCCCGAGGTAACGTCTGTAATGTATACTTGGGCGCCTACAGGCACGCGTCGCTTGAACCAAGCAATATCGCGTCGCTGAGAAACAGCCACCGTGACGACCAGATAGGACTGTTCCGCCAGTCGGGTGATCGTTACGTCGGCCTCGATACCGCCGTTCTCATTCAGCCACTGAGTGTAAACAACCTTCCCAATCGGCACATCACATTCAGCCGCGCTGATCCAGTTCAGGGACTTTAAAGCGTCAGGGCCTTCGACTATATATTTGACAAAGCAGCTATGGTCGAAGAGTGAGACATTCTCGGCTGTGTTGGCGCACTCAGCCGCGACATTGTCGAACCAGCTCGGCTTTGAATACGAATATTCGATGTTGGCAAGCTCGTCCTCTGTGCCATAGAAGCCAGGGCGCTCCCATCCTGCGAGTTCGGTCATGAACGCACCTGATGCCAACAGGCGGTCGTGGAACGGCGAGCGGCGAACGCCTCGCGCGGTTTCGAATTGCTTCCCCGGCCAATGCATGTCGAACAGCGTGCCGATGGTCTCGACGGAGCGGTCGGCAAGATACTTCTTGTTTCGCTGAAACGATTGCGTTCGGCGAACGTCGACATCCAGCAGTTCGACCGGCGGACGACCTTCAGCGATCCATGATGCCATTGCCTTCCCGACACCACCTGATGAAAGGATCCCGATGGAATTGAAGCCGGTCGCGGCGAAAAGGCCGTCGATTTCCGATGTCTCACCAAGATGGTAGCGATTGTCCGGAGTGAAACTTTCGGGACCGTTGAAGAAGAGCTGGATGCCAGTCTCCTGCAGGACAGGAACGCGCTCCATGGCCATCTCAAGGTATGGACTGATGTGCTCCAAGTCCTCGGGGATCGTATCGAAGCAAAAGCTCTCGGATATGCCGTTCTGACCCCACGGTTTCGCTCCGGGTTCAAAGAAGCCAATTAGCAGCTTGCCGGCATCTTCCTTGTAATAAGCCCACTCATCGGCTGTGAACATAACCGGAAGATTGCGCGGCAGCTCTGGGATAGCCTCGGTCACCACATAGAAGTGTTCTGCGGCATGCAAGGGAATGGTCACGCCGATTTGAGCTGCGAGGTCACGGGACCACATCCCACCTGCGATGACCACTTTCTTGGCAGAAATCCGCCCCTGCTCGGTCATTGCGCCGACAGCCTTGCCGCTCTCGGTGAGGATTTGTGTAACCTTAATATTCTCGAGGATCTTGGCGCCGCCCTGGCGAGCTCCCTTTACGTAGGCCATCGTCACGTCGGCAGGATTAACCTGGCCGTCATTGGGGAACCAGAAACCACCCACGAGCCCTTCAGTGCTGATCGGAGACCAACGCTCCTTGATCTGATCAACGGTCATGGCCTCGACGGGCAGGCCGAAATTTCTCCCCATCGACGCACCACGTGCCAATTCCTCATAGCGAGCCTGCGTCTTCGCAAGGCGCAAAGAACCGTTCTGCTTGAAACCGGTCGCCTGCCCAGTCTCTTCCTCGAGCCGCCCAAAGAGCTCTCCGGTATATTGCGCAAGTTCCGTCATACGCTGCGTTGCACGGAGCTGCGTCACAAGACCGGCGGCGTGCCAAGTCGTTCCACTCGTGAGCTGTCGACGCTCACAAAGAACAACGTCCTTGATGCCGAGCTTCGTCAGATGATAGGCAATCGAGCAGCCCGCGATACCGCCGCCGATGATGACGACATCGGCCTGTGATGGAATATCCATTCCTGTGTCCTTTAGATTTGGAGCCTGCCCTGCCCTCGTAGCTCCTGCTGGCGGACATGGTTCTATCCGGCGATCAGAGGCATTGATGGCAGATCTTAATCTCGCCGGCTCGCCCGCATTCGGGATCGGTCCGTCTGAAAAGGATTCATATCATATCAGGGCTGAAACTCTACAGAAATCATGCCGAGTTTATAAAAATCTCTCGGCCCACCTTCCGGCAAGGGACGAAGGTTCATCGCCGGCAATCGCTTTAGAAAGTCGGGGGGGTGTTCACCCAGATCAGTTTACAAGCCTTCGAGCCAACAGAGCGCCAGGAGTGCGCGCGGTGACTTTCGAAATACATGGCATCGCCTGGGTTCAAGGTAGCGAGACCTAGCCCATCCACTTCGATCTCAAAGCTACCCTCTAACACCCGGATGAACTCCTCGCCTTCATGCCGGTAGAAACCCTCACTTCCGGCACCCGGTTCAAGCGTCCACTCCTGACAGTCCATCATCCGCGGACCAGAAGCTAACTCTCTGATCTGAATGCCCTTGCCGAGTGAAGGAAGCTGTCGCCCCTCCCCGCTCCTTATGACGGCTTTCGGTGTTTCCTCTGGGCTGGCAGTGAGCTGCGTCACGGTAACGCCCAATGTTTCGGCTATAGCGCGCAACAGCGGGACACTGGCGCCTCGAGACGTGCGCTCAAGTGTGCTTATCACCGACGAGGACACGGCCAACACCTTCGCAAGCGCCGTTATCGTCAGACCCTTTTCGCGACGCAGCCGCCGGATCTCATACCCGAGCCTCGGAGGCGGAAGGTTTTCGCTTCCTGTTTCCTGGGAGACCAGATCCGTTCCGTCCAGTGAAGATTTGATCGCTGCAAGATTCAGGCCTTGGACGGATCTCAAGCGAACGATCTGATGTACGCGGGCGAAGTCATCCTCGGAGTACATCCGGTAGCCACTGGCCGTCCGTGTTGGAACGATGAGCCCATGTTGCTCCCAAAGCCGAAGCGTCGCCGGCGGCACACCGGTCGCAGCAGACAACTCTGAAACCTTATACTGTTTGCTCATGGCTTTCCTTGCTCGAAATCTCACAGTTGAGTGCTACGAGACTGCTCCGCAAACTGCAACCACGCGATTTGCCAAAGGCACACAGTCGGCGGCTCGATTGAAGGATTTCAGCACGGATTCACATGTTCGGATAGACCGGGCCTTCGCCGCCCTGCGGCGGCACCCAGTTGATGTTCTGG
>NZ_JBBEYH010000041.1:0-23271 GCF_050172695.1 Shinella sp. G-2
GAAGGTGCAGATGCCGACAAACGGCAGGTTCAAACGTCCGGTCTCGTACGAATTGCTGGTCATTTTCATTCCATTTCTGCTGGGTGAAGAGGAAAGGACGGTTATTTTCCGCCCCTGATGTATTTGATGCCGATGGCGGCCGGCGGCCGCACGCGGCCGGCGAAGACGACGAGTGCGACGAAGGACGCCAGGAACGGCACCATCGAGAAGAGCTGGTAGGGCACGTCCGGATTGTTGAACTGCAGGCGCAGTTGCAAGGCTTCCGAAAAGGCGAAGAAGATGCAGGCGGCAAAGACGAGCGCCGGGTTCCAGCGGCCGAGGATCACCGCCGCGAGCGCGATCCAACCCTTGCCCGCGCTCATGTTCTCGGTGAAGACGAAGACCTGGCAGAGCACGAGATAGCAGCCGCCGAGCCCGCCGAGGACGCAGCTTGCGATGACGCAGAGCGCACGCACCGCCGGAACGCTGACGCCCACCGTATCGGCGGCGATCGGGTAATCGCCGATGGCGCGCACGATCAGCCCCCAGGGGGTGCGGTACAGGAACCAGTAGGTCAGCGGAACGGCGAGATACATCGCGTAGGCCAGAGGATCCTGGTTGAAGAGGACCGGCCCGACGACGGGAATGGCCGAGAGGACGGGGATTGCCAGCGGCGTGAAGCCCGGCAGGGTCGAGGTCGCGTCGGCCCCGAGGATGAGGCGCGCCAGATAGGATGTCAGGCCGAGCACCAGGATGTTGATCGCGATGCCCGTGACGAGCTGGTTGATGCCGAGGCTCACCGCAAGTCCGGCAAGGATGCAGCCGATGGCGGCGGCGGCGAGAAGGCCGACGAGAAGGCCGCCGACGGGCGTTCCCGTAAGATAGGCTCCCGTCGCCGCGCCGAAGGCGCCGCCGAGAATGCAGCCCTCCAGCGAAACGTTGAACACGCCCGCCCGCTCCGAAAGCACGCCGCCGAGCGCGGCGAAGACGATGGGGATCGACAATCTGAGAACGGTGGAGAGAAAATCCACCAGAGCCGACATATCACCGAGCAGGGTCATGGCTTGCCTCCGACATGGTTCGTTGCACCCTGCGCGAGGCCGGCATCCAGCAGCCTGCGCCGTTCGAGGAAGCGGCGCCAGTTGCCCCGGTCGAAACGGAAGGCAAGGCTTGCCGCGACGAAGATGATGACGAGGCCCTGGATCGCCTCGACGACGGTGCTCTCGAGCCCCACGGCGCGCTGCATGATGAGACCGCCGACCTTGAGGCCGCTGAGGAAGAAGGCGGAGATCGGCGCCATCAGCGGCGAGAGCTGCGCGAGGAAGGCGACGACGATGCCGTCGAAACCGTAGCCCGGCGAGAACAGGTGGTAGAGGCGATGCTTGAGGCCGAGCACCTCGAAGGTGCCGGCGAGCCCGCCGATCGCGCCGGCGACGAACATCACCGCGACCACGTTGCGCCGCACATGCAGGCCGGCATAGGTGGCGGCGGTCGGG
Source organism: Shinella sp. G-2 (assembly GCF_050172695.1). Lineage (NCBI taxonomy): Bacteria > Pseudomonadati > Pseudomonadota > Alphaproteobacteria > Hyphomicrobiales > Rhizobiaceae > Shinella > Shinella sp. G-2. Next base: position 1,476 of record NZ_JBBEYH010000041.1, read on the forward strand.
TTCTTGCCGATCATGCCGAGGCCGAAGCCGACCGTGGTGAAGCGGAAGACGAACCAGGCCACGAGGCAGAGAGCAATGCCGACGAGAACGCCGAGATGCGCATCGGTCTGCGGCATGATGTAGGGCAGCCAGAGCCCTTCGCGGATTTCTTCCGAATAGGGATAGGGCGCGCCCTCCTGCATCATCGGCCCACCGGCAACATAGCTCACCAGGTTGATGGCGATGAAATTGAGGAGAATGGTGATGATGACCTCGTTGATACCGCGATAGGCCTTGAGGTAGCCGGGGATCATGCCCCAAAGACCGCCGCCCAGGGCGCCGGCGATGACGCAGAGCGGCACCTGCAGGTAGGGCGACATGTCCGGCAGCAGCAGGGCTGCCATCGAGGAGAACAGCCCGCCCATATAGATCTGGCCTTCCGCCCCGATATTGAGCAGACCGACCCGAAGCGGCACGATGACGGCCAGTCCCGCGAGCAGGATCGGCGACATCTTCGCCAGCGTGCTGGCAAGGCCGTAATAGTCGAGGAAGGCGCCGCCGAAGAGGGCGCCATAGGCATCCCACGGATTGACGCCTGCAACGGCGATCAGTCCCGCGCCCGCAAGCAGGGCGAGGAGTACGGCCCAGACCGGGCGCAACATATAGAAATACTGGATGGCTCGCAGCATCACGCCACCTCCGCCTCTGCAAGTCCGCCAAGGAGCGCGCCGACACGTTCGGCCGTCGCCTCTTCCGGGGAAATGATGCCGGTAATCCGCCCCGCGCACATGACTGCTACGCGATCGCAGACGCTCAGAATGTGCTCCAGCTCCGTGGAGATGTAGAGGATCGCCGTGCCGCGCTCACGCTCGGCGATGACGGTGCGGTGCACGGCCTCTATCGCGCCGACATCGAGCCCCTTGCAGGGCTGCATGATCACCAGCAGCCGCGGCCGGCACTCGACCTCGCGGGCGAAGATCAGCTTCTGCTGGTTGCCGCCGGAGAGAAACCGGATCGCCTGATCGACCGATTGCAGGCGCACGTCGTAACGCTGCACCCAGTCCGCCGTCACGGCCTTCGCATTGGCGGTCCGCAGCATCGGGCCGGAGGAAAAGGCATCCTCCCGGAAATCGCGGATCATGGCGTTCTGGTAGACCGGGAAGTCGAGGACGAGACCCGTGCCATGACGATCCTCCGGCACGAAGGAGATGCCGAGCCGATGCCGGCGATCGGAAACGCCTGCGGCCGTGATATCCTCGCCGCCCAGTTCCACGGCACCGCTTTCGGCGCTGCGCAGACCCGTCAGGACCTCGGCAAGCTCGGCCTGGCCATTGCCGTCGACACCGGCGACACCGAGGATTTCCCCTGCCCTCAGATCGAAGGAGACGCCCTTGAGCGCCTGGTTGCCGCGGGTGTCGCGCGCCTTTACGTCCCGCACCCGCAGGAGAACGGTGTCCGATGTCAGCGGGGATTTTTCAAGCGTGGTGAGAACGACATCGCGCCCGACCATCATGCGCGCCATTTCACGCGGGGTCGCCCCTTCCATGGGAAGGTCGGCAGACACCGCGCCGCGGCGCAGCACCGTGACCCGGTCGGCGACCGCCGCCACCTCGTCGAGCTTGTGGCTGATGAAGATGACGGTCTTGCCCGCGGCCCGCAGCCGGCGAAGCCCCTCGAGGAAGCCTTCCACCTCGTTGGGCGCCAGCACGCTGGTCGGCTCGTCCAGAATGATGAGACGGGCATCGCGATAGAGCACCTTGAGGATTTCCACCCGCTGGCGCATGCCCATCGGCAGCTTCCACACCTCCTGGTGCGGATCGATATCGAAGCCGAAGCTGTCGGCCAGCGCCGCCAGCCGGCGTGCATGGTCGTCGAGGGAAAGCCGCAGGCCCTGCCCCGGCAGGCCGAGCACCACGTTCTCGACGACCGTCAGCGTTTCCACCAGCATCAGGTGCTGGTGGATCATGCCGATGCCGAGATCCATCGCCTTGCGCGGCGAGGCAATCCGCTGCGGCACGCCATCGAGGAGAATGCGGCCCCCGTCGGGCTGGTAGAGCCCGTAGAGGATGTTCATCAGCGTCGTCTTGCCTGCACCGTTCTCACCGAGAATGGCGTGCACGGTGCCCTGCGCGATCGTCAGGTCGACGTCGTCGAGCGCCTTGAAGTCGCCGAACGTCTTGGTGATTTTTTCCAGCCGAAGTCCTTGCGCAGTCATGGCACAATCCAGGATTCTTGCGAGTGGCGAAGGGTTGCGCGAGGAGGAACGCCCTCCCCGCGCGAAAGCGCGGTGTCCTAGTGGACGTCGATCTCGCCGGCCTTGATCTTTTCGATGATCGCGGCGGCTTCGTCCTGCACGGCGGCCGGGACGGAGGCGTGGTAGGTGCCGATGCGGGTCGCCTTCGGCGTTTCCAGGCCATAGATATAGGCCTTGCCTTCCAGACGGCCTTCCTTCGCCTCGGTCAGCGTGGTCAGCAGCGCGCCCCGCATGTCGAAGATGGCGGACTGCACGACGGTGTCCGGCCAGTCGGAAATGGCGTCGTAATAGATGCCGATCGCCTTCTTGCCCTTCTCCTTCACGCCCTGAAGACTGCCGACGACGGCATTGTCCATGGAGGGGAAGATGACGTCCGCGCCCTGGCTGATTTCGTTGAGGGCGGCTTCCTTGCCCTTGGCGACGTCGTCCCAGTCGTTCGTCCAGGCGGTCAGGACCTCGCCGTCCGGGCGGGCGGCCTTGAAGCCCTTGGCATAGCCATTGCCGAGATCGACGTAGAATTTCAGTTTTTGCGCGCCGATATAGCCGCCCTTGCCGGTCTCGGACACCTTGCCGGCCACATAGCCCATGACATAGCCGAGCGCCGGGAAGTCGAAGCTCATGACGGCGACATTGCCGCCCGGCTCGGTGCCGTTCACGACGACGAACTTGGTGTCGGGAAAGCGGGACGCGACCTTCGCGACCGAATCCTGGAATTCGCCGCCATGGCCGATGACCACGGAATAGCCGCGCCGGGCATAGTCGGCGAGCGCTTCGGGCTGGTCGGGCTGGGCGACCTTCTCGCTATAGGCGAATTCGAAGCCGAGTTCCTTGGCGGCGTGTTCCACGCCTTCGTAACCCGCCTGGTTGAACGACTTGTCCGTCTTCACGCCCGGCAGGACGATCGCGACCTTGGGGTTTTCGGCAAAGGCCGGCGCGGACAGGGCAAAGCCCGTCAAAACCGTCGCCGTTGCCAGCAAGCAGAAAGAACGTCTGGAAATGCTCATGGTTGGTTCCCCTAATTTTTAGAGCATAAAAAGTTTATGTCACTAAAAAATCTTGTCAACACCAATTTTGGTTGCGCATCCGGGAAATCGGGGGCAAAAGCCATGGAGGGAGGCGGACGGGTGGCATGGCCTTGATGGGACTGAGAGAACGGCAGAAAGCAAATCGTCGGGAGCGTATCCTGGAAGTCGCAAAGGCTCGATTCCAGACGGATGGCTATGCGCTGACCACGATCGAGCTGATCGCCAAGGACGCCGACGTTTCCGCCGTCACCGTCTACAACTATTTCGACAGCAAGGCCGGTCTCCTGCTCGCGCTCGTCAGCGAAAGCGACCAGCTGCTGATCCGCCAGCTCAAGGCCATGATCGCGCAGAAGCCGACGGATATCATCGACGCCGTCGCCACCTTCGGCCAGATCCTGCGTCGCCACGCCATGCGCTACCTCGCCAAGTCGACCTGGCGCGAGGTTCTGTCCGCGAGCATCCAGGAAGGCAGCAGCGATTTCGGCCGGACCTATCTCGAACTGGACCGCGTTCTCGTCGACCTGATGCGCGCGATGATCGTCGATTTCCAGGCGCGAAGCCTCGTGCCGGAAGCCGTCGACAGTGCCGCGCTGGCCGACTGCCTGTTCTCGCTGCAGAACATCCGCTTCTTCCAGTTCATCGCCGATGACAACCGCGACGACGACGATATCGACAGCCGCCTGCGCAGCGACCTGACAGCGCTCAGGAGCCTCTTCGGCACACCGTGATCGGGTCATCAGCTATCCTTTGATAGTTGAAGTGCAAAGGCCGCCGCATGGCGGCGCCGCCTAACCGGCGGCACTCTCCAGTTCCGCCCCATCCGGCCGAAAGAGCTGATTGCGCTGCTGCCAGGTATCGAGAAATTCGCGCAGCCTTGCGCTTTCCGGCCGGTTGAAGAGCTTGCCCGGCGCGCCCTCTTCCACCACCCGGCCCCGGTCCATGAACACCACCCTGTCGGCGACCTGGGCTGCGAAACCCATTTCATGCGTGACGACGACCATGGTGATGCCCTGGCTGGCCAGATCCTTCATCGTGTCAAGGACCTCGCCGACCAGTTGGGGGTCGAGCGCCGAGGTGGGTTCGTCGAAGAGGATGACATGCGGCTCCATGGCGAGCGCCCGCGCAATGCCGACGCGCTGCTGCTGGCCACCGGACAGCTGGCCCGGATAGCGATGCGCGAAGTCGGCAAGGCCGACCTTCGCCAGCGCCGCCCGGCCCTGGACCTCAGCCTTTTCAGGCGCAACGCCCTTGGCAAGGCGCGGTCCGAGCGTGACATTGTCGAGGATCGTCATGTGCGGCCACAGGTTGAAGTGCTGGAATACCATCCCGACATTGCGCCGCACCGCGTCGATATTCCGCTCGCTCTCGCGCACCAGGCCGTTGTCCGTCCTGCGGTATCCCAGAAGCTGCCCTTCGATCTCGATTTCACCGCCCGTATATTCCTCCAGGAAGGCGGTGCAGCGCAGCAGCGTGCTCTTGCCCGATCCGGAGGGGCCGATGATGCAGACAACTTCCGACGGATTGATGTCGAGCGAAATTCCCGACAGGGCCGTGAATGCGCCGTAGCTCTTCATCAGGTTGTCGATCTTGATAATAGGCTGGGGGGCTGCACGCTTCATCTTGCATATCCTGATCGTTATTTAGAACCTGACCCTGCGCTCGACGAGCCTGCCCAGCACGGCGACCGCTTCGACCAGCAGCCAGTAAAGCAGGGCGGCCGCGAGGTAGGGGCCGATGACGGTGTAGGTTTCGTTGACGAACTGGCCCGTGTTCTTGGTCAGTTCGGCGACAGTGATGACGGAGAGGACCGCCGATTCCTTGATGAGAATGATGATCTGGTTGACCATCGGCGGCGTGATGACGACCAGCATCTGCGGCAGCTTGATGTGCCGGACGATCTGGCCGGCGGAAAGGCCCGCCATCCGGGCGGCTTCGACCTGCCCTTTCGGGATCGACAGGAAGCCTGACCGGAAGATCTCCGCGAAATAGGCTGCCCCGTAGAAGCCGAGGCCGAGCACGCCAACGGTTTCGGCTTTCAGGCGCAAACCGATGCTCGGCCCGCCGTAGTAGAGAACGAAGAGAAGGATCAGGATCGGCAGACCGCGCATGATCTCGACATAGATGCGCACGCCACGCCGCACGGGTGCGGGACCCGCCATGGCCAGACAGGCCAGGAGGAGCCCGACCGCAAGGCCGATGAGGGTGGCAAGGGCACAGATCCAGGCGGTCGTCGCCAGGCCTTCCAGAAGCATGGGCGCATACTGGCGCCACTGTTCGAGTATTCCGCTCATGGGTCAGGCTCCTTGCGCAAGGCGCTGTTCGACGGCGCGACCGGTCAGCGACAGGAGGAAATTGATGGCGATGTAGATGACCGCGGCGGCGATGTAGATCTCGAACGGCCTGTATGTCGTCGCCACGATCTGCTGGCTCACCCGCATCAGTTCCGTCACCGCGATGACCGAGACCAGCGAGGAGTTCTTGAGGATGCTGATGGTCTCGTTGACGAGCGAGGGGATCACCAGCCGGAACATCTGGGGTATCAAGATGCGCCGGCGGGCGGCCCATTTGCGGATGCCGACCATGCGCGCGGCCTCCATCTGCCCACGCGGCACCACGAGAAGCCCGCCGCGGAAAATGTCGGCCTGGAAGGCCACCGTGTTGAGGGTCAGGGCGACGATGGCGGCCAGGATCGGCGGCACGTTGAGGCCGAAGACGGGCAGCAGATAGTAGATGATGAGCAGCTGCACGAGGATCGGCGTTCCGCGCCAGGCGCTTTGATAGACAAGCGACAGGCCGCGTATCCAGGGACGCGAGGATGTCAGGCCGAAACACAGAAGGAGCGCAAGCGGCATGCCGAGAACGATGGCCACGCCCGACACGAGCATGGTGATGCCGGCGCCCCACAGCAGCATCGGCAGACTGTCATAGATAAGGGAAAGGGCTGCCATCTGGCTCACCTTCGCTGGTTGACCGTGCTGGAAGTAGATCCCCGCATCCCGCGCCGAAGCGCAGGATGCGGCCGGGTCCGGAAAGGTCGGGGAGACGGCATGTCCTGCCCTCTCCCCTCCGGCGTCAGCCTTGCGGCTCGGGGAGCGCGTCGGTCGGCAAGGCCGTCGCGGAGCCGAACCACTTTTCCTGGAGCCGCTTGACCGTTCCGTCTTCGGAAAGGGCGCGCAGGCGGTCGTCGATGAAGTCGGCCAGCGGCTTGCTGTCCTCGTCCTTGCGGAAGGCCCAGCTGAAATAGGCGGCCGGTCCGAACGTCGTCGATGCGGTTTCGAAGGCGTCGCCACGCTGCGATTGCAGATAGAGCAGGTTCGGCAGGGAATTCACCACTGCATCGATGCGTCCGGCGCCGAGATCCGCATAGGCCTCGTTGAAATCGACATAGGTCTGGATCTCCTGAAGGGGCGCCAGGCCTTTCGCCTCAAGCGCGGCCGACAGGTCCTGCGTGCTCTTGAGCTGGGCCGATCCGGCCTGCGAGCCGACGATCCGGCCGCTCAGGTCCTCCGCCTTCGTCAGCGACTCGTCTCCCTTGCGCTTGACGAAGGTCACGGTCGCATCGGCGATCGGCAGCGATAGGCGATAGGTCTCGTAGCGCTTCTTGTTGACCGCGACCGATGTCACGATCGCGTCGAACTTGAGGGTCTGGAGACCGGGAAGCAGGCCCTGGAAGGGCAGATCCAGCCGCTCGACCTTGACGTCCGGCAGGCCCTTCATGACCGCCTCGAAGAGATCGACGCTGAAGCCGACGACCTTGCCATCCTCGACGAATTCGAACGGCGGATAACGCGCCTCGGTTCCGATGACGATCTCTCCCTTGTCCTTGATCTGCTGCAGCAGATCGGCCGCGTCGGCAAGGCCGGCGGTGCCTAGGGACCAGGCGGCGACAACGAGCGCCGAGGCACAGGTGCGAATGATGGATTTCATGTTCCCTCCCAATGGATCGATCCCGTTGGCGCGCGCCGTCGTTTCCGGCGATGCTTCGCCGGATGGCTGCAGGGCGGCGCCCTGGATGATCGGATTTCGGTTATCCGCCGGGGCCGCATCCTCCCAGATCGCCGACGGTGACCGGCAGCTTACGTGGCCGCATGCATCGATCAACACCGACTTTACGATGTATGTTTCGATAATTTCGAAGTTTCCTTCAAAGACGCCTCGGCCGGCGCATGCAGCGAAGATGGACGACTGCTGTCTCCGTCCCGGTGGCGGCAACGGCACGCCGGATGCCTGGAGGCGCCGCTTCCTTTCCGCAAATAAATCGATAGGATCGATGCATTCCGCTTTCAGGGAGAGATGGGTATGCGGTTCTCGCCCTCCGATCTTCGCGGCCTCGCCGTGTTCCGTTCCATCATCGAAAACGGCGGTTTCGCCGGCGCCCAGATTGCCCTTGGGATGAGCCAGTCGACGCTGTCGTTTCATCTCAAGGCGCTGGAGGAGCGCGTCGGCTTCGAACTGTGCCGTCGCGGCCGGCGCGGCTTGCAGCTCACGGAGAAAGGCCGGGAGGTTTTCGAGGCCTCCAACAGCCTCGTCGCCGCCGTTTCGAATTTCGAAGGCCGGCTCGGCGAATTGCGCAAGGAGATCGTCGGAACGCTGCGCGTCGGCGTCGTCGACAACACGATCAGCGACCCGAAGCTGCCCATCGACGCGGTCATGGATGCCTGCCTGCGTCAAGTGAAGGACGCCAAGATCGAGCTTCTCGTGACGCATCCGCAGGCGCTGATGAGCGAACTGTCGAAGGACGGCATCGACATCGCCCTGACGCCGCCGATGCGCATCGGCCCGGACTTCCGCGAGCGCCTGTTCTATCACGAGATGCACTCGCTTTATTGCAGCCATCATCACCCGTTGTTTCACGTCGATCGGGCGGCGTTGACGAGCGAAGCCATCGCGCGCCACGATTTCATCGTGCGGTCCTATGCCAACAAGGCCGAGATCGACTTCTATCCGGACGCGCAGGTCCGCATCCAGTCCTCCACCATGGAGGCGCAGGCCATCCTGATCCTGAGCGGCCGCGTGATCGGCTACCTTCCCGAACATTTCGCCAAGCGCTGGGAAGACAGCGGGCAGATGCGGCGGTTGAGCACGCCTGCGCAACGCTATGCATCGCCGCTCGTCATCGTATCGAAGCTGGATCAGAGGATTTCGTCGATCCAGCGGCTCTTCATCAAGGAGCTCACGCGGCGCTGCGTTCTTGAAAAAGCCATTGCGTGATGCGGCGTGAAGGCGCCGCAGCGGGGGCTTACCCGGCGCCGACGCTACCCGCCTGGCCGAGATGCTCGGCGATGTAGGTCTCGAGATAATCGATCGCCTCTTCCGATTCCGCGGTTGCCCGACGGTGCAGGCGCACATCGAGATGGCCGAGCGGGGAAAGACCATCCGCCGCCCCCAAGGGCCGGACATCGTCCGGCACGGTACTCTGCGCCATGGCGGTGACGCCGAGCCCGGCCCTGACCGCCGCAAGCACGGCGCTGTGGCTGGAGCTGAGATAGGCGATCCGGCAGGGCTTCGTCTCCCGGTTCAACTGCTGGAGCATGCGCCGACGGTAGACACAGGGCGGCGGCGCCAGCACCAGCGGAAGCGGGCTTTGCATATGTCCGAAATGATCCGCGCTGGTGAACCAGATCAACGGTTCGGTATGGACGGGCTTGCCACCCCCACCCTGGATGTCGTCGTGCAGGGCGATGACCAGGTCGAACTCGCCGTTCTGCTGGCGGGAGAGCAGGTTCTTGCTGAGGTCGCTGGTCACTTCCAGCATGACATTGGGATGGGCCTGCGCGAAGCGGCCCAGGAGGCGTGGCAGGAGGGAGTCGGTATATTCGCTCGGCGCGCCGAGCCGCACCCGGCCCGACACGTCCGGGCTCTGCATCAGGGCCAGCACCTCGTCGTTCAGGGCCAGCATGCGGCGGGCATATTGCGCGAAGGTGCGCCCCTGCGCGGTGAGCTGCAGATTGTGGGCGTCGCGCTGGAACAGCCGCACGCCGACCACGTCCTCCAGCCGCTTGATCTGGAGGCTGACGGCCGATTGCGTGCGCCCGACCATTTCGGCTGCGCGCGTGAAACTGCCGCCGTCGATTGCCTTGACGAAGCTGCGCATGAGGTCTGTCGGAATGTTGCGCACGGCCAATCCTATCATAAATGATCCTCATGCTAGCATAAGAACTATGAAGTTCAACAATGCTCGTCCTTCGGTATCCTCCCGCAAAAGATCGGCCAGCCCGCGCTGCGCATCGTCATCTGGAGGAGAAAAACATGACCGACGGCACCACCCCGCTTTCCGTTTTCGACCCGGCCCTCTGGGCGGCCATTCAGGCCGAGGGCCGTCGCCAGGAGGGCGAGATCGAACTGATCGCCTCGGAAAACCATGCCAGCCTGCGGGTCATGGCGGCGCAGGGTTCGGTGCTGACCAACAAATATGCGGAAGGCTATCCGGGCAAGCGCTACTATGGCGGCTGCGGCGAGGTGGACGTGGTCGAACAGCTCGCCATCGACCGCGTCAAGCGGCTTTTCGGCGCCGAATTCGCCAATGTGCAGCCCCATTCCGGCGCGCAGGCGAATGGTGCGGTGATGCTGGCGCTGCTCCAGCCGGGCGAAACCATTCTCGGCATGTCGCTGGATGCCGGCGGCCATCTCACCCACGGCGCCCGGCCGGCGCTGTCCGGCAAGTGGTTCCGCGCCATCACCTACGGCCTGACGGCGGAGGGGACGATCGACTACGAGCAGGTCGCATCGCTGGCCGGGGCCGAACGGCCGAAGCTGATCATCGCCGGCGCCTCGGCCTATTCCCGCGTCATCGATTTCGCCCGCTTCCGGGCGATTGCCGACAGCGTCGGCGCCCTCCTGATGGTCGACATGGCCCATATCGCCGGCCTCGTCGCCACCGGTCATCATCCGAGCCCGATGCCGCATGCCCATGTGGTGACGTCCACGACGCACAAGACGCTGCGCGGTCCGCGCGGCGGCATCATCCTCACCAATGACGAGGCGATCGCCAGGAAGATCAACGCGGCGGTTTTCCCCGGCCTTCAGGGCGGCCCGCTGATGCATGTCATCGCCGCCAAGGCCGTCGCTTTCGAGGAAGCCCTGCAACCCGACTTCACCGACTATGCCGGGCGGGTCGTCGCCAGCGCCAAGGCGCTCGCCGAAGTTCTCGTCACGCGCGGCGCGGCCATCGTCTCGGGCGGCACCGACAATCACCTGATGCTGGTGGACCTGCGTCCGCTCGGCCTCAAGGGCAACGAAGCGGCCGACGCGCTGGAGCGCGCGGGCATCACCTGCAACAAGAACGGCGTGCCGGGCGACCCGGAAAAGCCGACCGTCACCTCCGGCATCCGCCTCGGCACGGCCGCCGGCTGCTCGCGCGGCTTCGGCCCCGAGGAGTTCCGGCAGATCGGCCACCTGATCGGCGACGTGCTGGACAGCCTGCGCAACGGCCCCGACGCATCCGTCGAAGAGGCCGTGCACCAGAAGGTCTCCGCGCTCTGCCGCGCCTTCCCGATCTATGGAGGCAAGGCGAATGTCTGATTTCGACCTTGTCGTCATCGGCGCGGGACCGGGCGGCTATGTCGCCGCCCTGCGCGCCGCGCAAGCCGGCATGCGGGTGGCCTGCATCGACGAACGCGCCACCGCCGGGGGCACCTGCCTGAATGTCGGCTGTATCCCGTCGAAGGCGCTGCTGTCGTCCACCGAACACTGGGCCGAACTGAAGACGCTTGCCGACCACGGCATCGAAATGCAGGCCCCGCGCTTCGACCTCACGCGCATGATGGCGCGCAAGGACCGCGTGGTTTCCGATCTCACCAAGGGGATCGCCTTCCTGTTCAAGAAGGCGGGCGTGGACTTCATCCAGGGGCGCGCAACCATTGCCGCGCCGGGTCAGGTCGTGGTGGATGGGCGGACCATCGCCGCACGGCATATCCTGATCGCCACCGGTTCCAAGCCCGCCGCCCTGCCCGGCGTGCCCTTCGACGAGAAACGCGTCCTCTCCTCCACCGGCGCGCTGTCGCTGGAGACGGTACCGGAGCGGCTGGTGGTCGTGGGCGCCGGCGTCATCGGCCTTGAGCTCGGCCAGATCTGGTCGCGCCTCGGCGCCAAGGTGACGGTGATCGAATATCTCGACCGCATCCTGCCCGGCATCGATGGCGAGCTTGCCAAGAATGCCCAGCGGCTTCTCGCCCGCCACGGCATCGGCTTCAAGCTGAACACGGCGGTCACGTCTGTCGCCCACGCGGACGAGACGGTCGCTGTCGAAATCGAAAACCGCGCCTCCGGCAATAGGGAGACGCTGGAAGCCGACGCCGTGCTGGTTGCCATCGGCCGGCGGCCGTACACCGGCGGGCTCGGGCTTGAGACTTTGGGTGTCCAGCGCGACGCGCGCGGCTTCATCGCGGTGGATGCCGCGTTCCGCACCAGCGTGCCCGGCATCCTCGCCATCGGCGATGTCGTGCCCGGACCGATGCTCGCCCACAAGGCGGAAGAGGACGCCGCCGCCTGCATCGACGCGCTTGCCGGCAAGCCGCATGGCGCACCCGACTATGGCCTGGTGCCGGGCGTGGTCTATACGGCGCCCGAGATCGCAGGCGTCGGCCTGACGGAAGAGGATGCGGCGGCCGCCGGCCGCGCGGTTCTCGCCGGCAAGGTGAGCTTCCTGGCGAACGGTCGCGCCCGCGCCATCGGCGCCACGGATGGCTTCGTCAAGGTGATCGCCTGCGCCGAGACCGGGCGGGTCCTCGGCGCGCATATCCTCGGCCACGGCGCCGGCGAACTCCTGCAGGAGCTTGTCCTGGCGCTCCGGCTCGGCGCGACCCTGACCGACATCGTCACGACGTCCCACGCCCATCCCGGCATGGGCGAAGCGGTGAAGGAGGCCTGCGCCGCCGCCCTTGCCGCCCGTCGCCCGGACTGACGCCCCCCGAACCGTTTCGCGCTTTTATCGGAGCCTTTCCATGACCTTGCCAGACGACCTGCGGCAAACGCCGCTCACCGCCTTCAACATCGCGCATGGCGGCAAGATGGTGCCCTTCGCCGGATACGAGATGCCGGTCCAGTTCCCGGACGGTGTGCTGAAGGAGCACCTGCATTGCCGCGCCGCGGCCGGGCTTTTCGATGTCAGCCATATGGGACAGGTCATCCTGCGCCCGAAGTCCGGCCGGATCGAGGATGCAGCGCTGGCGCTCGAACGGCTGGTGCCGGTGGACGTGCTCGGCCTGAAACCCGGACGCCAGCGCTACGGCCTGTTCACCGCCGATGACGGCGGCATCCTCGACGACCTGATGATCGCCAATCGCGGCGACCACATGTTCCTCGTCGTCAATGCCGCCTGCAAGGCCGCGGACATCGCCCATCTGCGCCGGCATCTGGCCGGCGACTGCGCGATCGAGGAAATCACCGACCGCGCCCTGATCGCCCTGCAAGGCCCCGAGGCCGAAGCGGCGCTTTGCGTCCTTGCGCCCGAGGTGGCGGCCATGCGCTTCATGGAGGTCGCCGACGTCACGCTCGCCGGCGCCCGCTGCATCGTGGCGCGTGCCGGCTATACCGGCGAGGACGGCTACGAGATTTCGGTTCCCGCCTACCGGGCCGTGGCGCTCGCCGAGGCGCTGCTGGCCGATGCGCGGGTCCGCCCGGTCGGGCTTGGCGCGCGCGACAGCCTGCGGCTGGAATCGGGCCTTTGTCTCTACGGCCACGACATTGACGCCGCGACCACGCCAGCGCAAGGCGCCCTCGAATGGGCGATCCAGAAGGTGCGCCGCAACGGCGGCGCGCGCGCCGGCGGCTTTCCCGGCGCCGATATCGTCCTTGCGGAACTGGATGCCGGTGCGGCGCGCCGTCGTGTCGGGTTGCGGCCCGAAGGCCGCGCGCCGATCCGCGAAGGCGCGCTGCTTTTCGCCGCCGAGACCGGCGGCGAGCTTATCGGACAGGTGACGTCGGGCGGCTTCGGCCCCACCGTCAATGCGCCGGTCGCCCTGGGCTATGTCCCCACCGCCCTTGCCGCCGCCGGGACGCCGCTGTTTGCCGAAGTGCGCGGCAAGCGCCTTCCCGTCTCCGTCTCGTCCCTTCCCTTCATCACCCAGCGCTACAAGCGCACCTGAGGAACCCGTCATGCTGAAATTCACCGAAGACCACGAATGGCTGAAGATCGAGGGCGATGTCGCGACCGTCGGCATAACCCGGCACGCCGCCGAGCAGCTCGGCGACCTCGTCTTCGTCGACCTGCCCGAGGTCGGCGCCGTGCTGGAGAAGGGCGGCGCCGCATCGACCGTGGAATCCGTCAAGGCTGCCTCCGACGTCTATTGCCCGCTGGCGGGCGAGATCGTCGCGGTCAACGAGGACATCCTCTCCGACCCCTCCCTGATCAACAGGGCGCCCCAAGGCGAAGGCTGGTTCTTCAAGCTTCGCCTTGCCAATCCGGATGATGCCGCGGCGCTGATGGACGAAGCGGCCTATCTGGCGCTGGTCGGTTGAGGAGACACCCATGAGCTACACACCCACGGGCTACGCCCCCTACGACTTCGCGAACCGCCGTCATATCGGCCCCTCCCCGCGCGAAATGGCCGACATGCTGGACGCGGTCGGCGCCGAGAGCCTCGACGCCTTCATCGACGCCATCGTTCCCGCCGACATCCGGCAGACGCGCCCGCTCGCCTGGGGCAAGGCGCTGTCGGAGCGCGGCGTGCTGGAGCGCCTGCGATCCGTTGCGGCGAGGAACACGCCCAATGCCAGCTTCATCGGACAGGGATACCACGGCACCGTCACGCCGCCGGCGATCCAGCGCAACATCTTCGAGAACCCGGCCTGGTACACCGCCTACACGCCCTACCAGCCGGAAATCAGCCAGGGCCGGCTGGAAGCGTTGCTCAACTATCAGACCATGATGGCCGACCTCACCGGGCTCGACGTCGCCAATGCCTCGCTGCTCGACGAAGGCACCGCCGCCGCCGAGGCGATGGCCCTGTGCGAGCGCGCGTCGCGCAGCAAGGCGCGCGCCTTCTTCGTCGACCATCATTGCCACCCGCAGACCATTGCCGTCGTCGCGACCCGCGCCGAACCGCTCGGCTGGGAGGTGATCGTCGGCGATCCCTTCACCGATCTCGACCCGTCGAAAGTCTTCGGCGCGCTGTTCCAGTATCCCGGCACCTATGGCCACGTGCAGGACTTCACCGGCCCAATCGCCGCCCTGAAGCAGGCCGGGGCGCTCGCTGCCGTCGCCGCCGACCCGCTGGCGCTGGCGCTGCTCAAGCCACCGGGTGAGATGGGCGCCGATATCGCCATCGGCTCCAGCCAGCGTTTCGGCGTGCCGATGGGCTATGGCGGACCGCACGCGGCCTATATGGCGGTGCGCTCGAACCTCACGCGCTCCATGCCGGGCCGCATCGTCGGCGTCTCGATCGATGCCCGCGGCAACCGCGCCTACCGCCTGTCGCTGCAGACGCGCGAGCAGCACATCCGCCGCGAAAAGGCGACGTCGAATGTCTGCACCGCCCAGGCGCTGCTCGCCGTCATGGCCTCGATGTATGGCGTCTTCCACGGCCCTGATGGCCTGCGCGCCGTCGCCGAACGCATCCATCGCAAGATGGTGCGGCTGGTCAAGGGACTGGAAACCCTCGGCTTCGATGTCGCGCCGAAGACCTTCTTCGACACGATCTCCGTGGAATGCGGCCCGCGCCGCGACGCCATCCTCGCAGCCGCGCTGCGCGAGGGCATCAACCTTCGCCCGGTAGGCGAGACGCGGATCGGCATCGCCTTCGACGAAACGACCCGGCGCAGCCACACCGAGGCGATCTGGCGCGCCTTCGGCGGCGGCATGGCCGACGACGTGCTCACGCATGAATACCGCCTGCCCGAGGCGCTGCTGCGCACCTCCGCCTTCATGACCCACCCGGTCTTCCACATGAACCGTGCGGAAGCCGAGATGACGCGCTACATGCGCCGCCTCGCCGACCGAGACCTCGCGCTCGACCGTGCGATGATCCCGCTCGGTTCCTGCACCATGAAGCTCAATGCCACCGCCGAAATGATGGCGCTGAGCTGGCCGGAATTCGCCAACCTGCATCCCTACGCGCCCGCCGACCAGGCCGAAGGCTATGCCGAGATGCTGACTGACCTCGAGGCGAAGCTCTGCCAGATCACCGGCTATGACGGCTTTTCCATGCAGCCCAATTCCGGCGCGCAGGGCGAATATGCCGGCCTGCTGGCGATCCGCCGCTACCACGCGGCGCGCGGTGAAGGCCATCGCGACGTCTGCCTGATTCCGACCTCCGCGCATGGCACCAATCCGGCCTCCGCGCAGATGGCCGGCATGAAGGTGGTCGTCGTCGGGGTTGCGGCCGACGGCAATATCGACGTCGCGGACTTCCGCGCCAAGGCCGAGCTTCACGCCGAAAACCTCGCCGCCTGCATGATCACCTATCCCTCGACCCACGGTGTCTTCGAGACCACCGTGCGCGAGATCTGCACCATCACCCATGCCCATGGCGGTCAGGTCTATATCGACGGTGCGAACATGAACGCCATGGTCGGCCTTGCACGGCCCGGCGATATCGGCGGCGACGTCAGCCATCTCAACCTGCACAAGACCTTCGCGATCCCGCATGGCGGCGGTGGTCCCGGCATGGGGCCGATCGGCGTCAAGGCGCATCTCGTGCCGCATCTGCCGGGCAATCCGGCGGCGGGTGACTTCGCCGTCTCCTCCGCCACCTTCGGTTCGGCCTCGGTCCTGCTCATCTCCTGGGCCTATTGCCTGCTGATGGGCGGCGAGGGCCTGACCCAGGCCACCAAGACCGCGATCCTCAACGCCAATTACATCGCCCGGCGGCTGTCCTCGGCCTATCCGATCCTCTACGCCTCGGCGGCCGGTCATGTCGCGCATGAATGCATCCTCGACACGCGGGTTCTGAAGGAGCGGGCCGGCGTCAGCGTCGACGACATCGCCAAGCGCCTTGTCGACTGCGGCTTCCACGCGCCGACCATGAGCTGGCCCGTCGCCGGCACGCTGATGGTGGAACCGACCGAAAGCGAGCCCAAGGCCGAGCTCGACCGCTTCATCGCCGCAATGCTCGGCATTGCCGCCGAAGCCGAGGCGATTGCCGCGGGCACGCTCGACGCCGACGACAATCCGCTGAAGCGCGCGCCGCACACGGTGGAAGATCTCGTCGGGGAGTGGAACCGCCCCTACAGCCGCGAGGCCGCCTGCTTCCCGGCAGGCTCCTTCCGCACGGACAAATACTGGCCTCCGGTCAACCGGATCGACAACGTGCATGGCGACCGCAACCTGATCTGCAGCTGCCCGCCGCTGGAAAGCTACGCGGAAGCTGCCGAGTGAGATGATCGCCCCCGGCCTGCCGCCGGGGGCGATCCGTCAGGAAACCCTCCATGTTTCTTTCCGTTTTCGACATCTTCAAGATCGGCGTCGGTCCGTCCTCCTCGCACACGATGGGACCGATGGTCGCCGCGGCGCGCTTTCTCGGCGCCCTTTCCACTCTCCCCGACCGGGCGGCATGCGTCCGGTTGACCGTTTCCCTGCACGGCTCCCTTGCCTTCACCGGCAAGGGTCATGCGACCGACCGCGCCGTGTTTCTCGGGCTGCTGGGGTTCCTTCCCGAAACGCTCGATCCCGATCAGGCGGAAGCGCTCGTGGCGCAATTGCAGGACACACGGCGCCTTGCCGTGCCGGGCGTCGGTCCCATCGGCTTCGATCCCGGCGCCGATCTCGTCTTCGATTACGGGCCGCCCTTGCCCGGCCATGCCAACGGCATGGTCTTCACGGCGCTCGGTCCTGCCGGAGACATCCTGCTGCGGCAGGTCTGGTACTCGATCGGCGGCGGCTTCGTCGTCAACGAAGACGAACTTTCCGGCGCGCCGGCTTCCCGGGACACCGCCACGGATGCCGTGCCCTATCCCTTCACGTCCGCCGTCGAAATGCTGCAGATGGGGCGAAGCGCCGGCCGCACGATCGCCGCGATGAAGACGGCGAACGAACGCGTCCGCCACGGCGCCGACCTGGAGCCGAGACTGGAGCAGTTGCAGGCCGCGATGGACGATTGCCTCGACCGCGGCCTTCGGCAGGACGGGATCCTGCCCGGGGGCCTCTCCGTGCGGCGTCGCGCCCGCGGCCTGTACCAGCAATTGCTGAGCGAACGGGGCAGCAACCAGGCACAGCCACATGCGGCCACCGACTGGCTGCTCGTCTATGCCATGGCGGTCAACGAGGAGAATGCGGCCGGCGGGCGCGTCGTGACGGCGCCGACCAACGGTGCGGCCGGCGTGGTGCCTGCGGTGCTGCGGTACTACCGCGACCATTGCATCGGGGCGAGTGCGGAAGGGGCGCGGCAATTTCTCCTGACGGCGGCCGCCATTGGCGGCTTGATCAAGCATCGTGCCTCCATTTCCGGCGCGGAATGCGGCTGCCAGGCCGAGGTCGGCTCGGCCGCGGCCATGGCCGCCGCCGGGCTGTGCGCCGCACTCGGCGGCAGCAATGAGCAGATCGAGAACGCCGCGGAAATCGCGCTCGAACATCACCTCGGCATGACCTGCGATCCGGTGGCGGGGCTCGTGCAGGTGCCCTGCATCGAGCGCAACGGGCTCGGCGCCATCAAGGCCGTCTCGGCGGCGAGCCTTGCGCTGCGCGGCGACGGGCAGCATTTCATGCCGCTCGACAATTGCATCGAGACGATGCGCCAGACCGGGCAGGACATGGCTGAAAAATACAAGGAGACGTCGATCGGCGGCCTTGCCGTCAATCTGCCGGAGTGCTGAGACCGTCTGCGTCCCGATCCTCATGGGAATAACAAAAACCCGCCGCTGATCCAGCGGCGGGTTTTTCGTTTCGGATCAGGCTTGGCGCTCAGGCGGTCTTGCGCCAGAGCTTCGACAGCGCCCAGAGGGCGACGGCGATACCGGCCAGCACCAACTCGCCGATCAGGAAGTCCGTGGTCTGCGTCACCAGGGCATAGCCGGTGAAACCGACGACGATGATGGGCGGCAGCGGCCAGAACGGCATCTTGAAGGGGCGATGGACATGCTTCTGGGAAATGCGGCTCCAGAAGGCGGCGATCCCGACGAAGAAATAGACGGTCGCGATCATGGTGCCCGCGAACATGATGAGCCAATCGAGGCTGGACATCATGATCAGGAAGACCGAGGGCACGAGCAGCGCGGCAACGCCCCAGCCCGGCGAGCGGAAGCGGTTCAGCTCGGCAAGCTTGTTGCCGATCGCCGGCGGCCAGAGACCGTCGCGCGCCGAGGCGAAGACACCGCGGGCGAAGTACATCTGCAGCGTCAGGGCCGCGTTGAAGAGCGCCGCGATGACGCCGATATTGACGATCGTGCTGGCCCACGGACCGAGCGCGCTCTCAACCGCCGAAACGATCGGCGCGTCCGATTGCAGGAAGGCGACGAGATCCGGCGCGGCGATGACCCCGGCAAAGAGCGGGATGGTGATGAGGATGGAGGCAAGGATCGCCGCATAGATCACGGCTTTGCCGACATCGTGTGCGCCGCCTTTCAGCTCCTCGACGAAACCGCACACGGCATCGTAGCCGTTCAGCACGTTGAAGGCGGGGGCGAGCGTCGCCAGCGCGATGCCGAGCGTCAGCGGCACGAGCTGGCCATTTTCCAGCACGACCGGATGGAAGACGATATCGATGGGATTCTGCACCGGGGCGACGATGGCCGCCAGCACGATAAGCCCGACGACGACCAGCTGCACGACGAGAATGGCGATGTTCACCTTCGCGCCGATTTCGACCTTGGTGATGGCGATGGCGCCGGAAATGGCCAGCAGCACGAAGGCGATCACCTCGTTGGGCACGGTGATCCACGGCAGCATGTTCTTGAGGAAGATCGGAATCCCCAGAAGCAGCGATGCCGGAATGACGATGCCCTGCGTGACGAAATTGAAGAGCGTGATCCAGGCCAGCGGCTCCGGCAGGGCGCTGCGCACCATGGAATAGGAGCCGCCCGTCGACGGATATGTCGAGGCGAGCTCGCCAAGGCACATGGCGATCAGCACCACGACGACGCTGAGGATGAGCATGGCGCCGACGCCGAAGGTCCCACCCACCTGGAACACGCCCGCCGTCAGCAGCAGGACGGCCATGGCCGGCGACGCATCCGCCATGGCCAGGCATACAACATGCGATACTTCGAGCCGCCGCCGCAGCGTATGCGCCTCTCCCTCGGCCGGCGTCTCACGTCCGGGGCTCACCCCGGCCCCGCCGTCCAGCACTTTTGTCGACATCGTTCACTCCTCCCTCTGCGCACCCGATATGGATGCCCCAATCCGCGGACCGTGGCCGTCACCGCCTGCGTCCGTCCGACACTCCGCTCGAACGCGCATTCCGGCCTGAATAAATTTGTGCTGCTTAAATTTTTTATTGACTAAAAGTTTTAGTCACGGAAATTCCCTTCGTCAACGACGAAAACGTCGGGCGTGATGGGACTCTCATTTTGTTGCGATGTGTTGCGACGCGCCAAAAGGCGCCGCGGAAAACGGGCCGCTGCACGATACCGCCCGCCCGGTCGAGGCGCGCGCCGGTGGCTGGAAATTCGCTCGCGACGCGTCGCGCTCAGGACGCTTTCGTTTGCTCCGCGGACCGGGTCCTTGTCGACCGAAGCTGCACTATCCACGGATAGGCGCTGACGATGATGATGCCGAGGAGCACGCCGGCCGTGCCGGCGACGAATTCCGACGTCAGCGGCTCGCCGAGGACGAGCACGCCGAGGATGACGCCGAACACCGGCGTCATGAACGAGAAGACGCCGAGTTGGGAGGCACGATACTGGGTCAGCAGCCAGAACCAGGTCAGGAAGCTGAGGAAGGAGACGATGAAGCCCTGGAACGCGATGTTGAAGAGGAGTGCAGGCGCCGGAACGAACGTCGTCTCGCCGGCAAGCACGGCCGCGCCCGTCAGGACGATGAAAGCCATCGCCAGCTGGTAGAACAGGACATGGGTCGCGGGGATGCTGCTGAGCCGCGTCGTCCGGATCAGGACCGTCGTCAGCCCCCAGGCCGCCCCCGACATGAGCGCCAGCCCATCGCCCCACAGCATGGAACCGAGGCTTGCAGCCGTTTGCCCCTCCTGCGGCGTCAGGAACGCAAGCGCGATGCCCGCCGACGCCACCGCGATCCCACCCCATTGGACCGCCGAAAGGCGCTCGGATGGCAGTTTCCAATGCAGGCCGAGCGCCGCGAAGATCGGCGCCGTATAGAGGAAGACGACGACATGCGAGGCCGAGGTGTGCTTGAGGGCCTCGCCGACCATGAAGAACTCGACGGTGAACAAAAGGCCGGCAAGTGCGCCGAGCCCGGCCGTCTTTCCGACAATCTCCATGGACTGCCCGCGGAGCCGGACGAGCGCGAAGACGCAGACGGCGGCAATGCCGGACCTCAGGCCGATCTGGAGAACGGGCGCCGCGAAGACCGATGTGGATTTCAGGCCGATCGGCTGAAAGGCCCAGATGAGGCAAATGCCGACCATGAGGCCGACGGCCGTGATATCGATGGATTTGCGGCTGTCCAAAATCATCGCTCCGATTGTTCAGGTCGCAATAGCATTTGGCATGAATGGCCGATATAGTGATTTCATGACAGTCGGTATCGGAAACCTGACAGGCGGCAAGCCGGACGGGGTCGCGCATTTTCGCGACGTGCCGTTCCGGGATGCGCTTCCTCATCCCCTCTATTTCCGCTCCGCGCAGATGCCGGAAAACGCGTCCTATCCGCGGCACAGCCATCCGTGGGGCGAATTCGTCTATTCCTACAGCGGCATGATGGAGGTGAGCCTCAACGACGCGCATTATCTCGCGCCGCCGCAATATGCCGTCTGGCTGCCGCCGCATGTCGAGCATCGCGGTCTCAACCGGCATGCCGCCGTCCATTGCTCGCTCTATATCGAGCCCGCGCGCTGCACCGGCCTGCCGCAGGAAACCACCGCGCTGGAGGTCAGCCCGTTGCTGCGGGCGATGCTGGAACACCTGCGCGATCACACCGGCGCGGATCATGGGGCCGCTGCGCATCTTCGCTTCCTGGAGGTGGTCGTCGATCTCGTCGCCACGGCGCCGAAGGTCGGCACCTATCTGCCCTGGTCGACGGATCCTGTTCTCGAACGGGTTCTCGCCCGGCTTCAGGAAAATCCCGCCGACAACCGCTCGCTTGCCGAACATGCAAGGCTTTGCGGCACCGCCGAGCGAACCCTGATCCGTCGCTGCCTTCGCGACCTCGGCATGCCCTTTGCCGAATGGAAGCAGCGTCTGCGCGTCGTCAAGGCCATGCCGATGCTGGAGGCGCGCCGGACGGTGGACCACATTTCCGCTGCGCTCGGCTACAGCAACGCCTCTTCCTTCATCGCCATGTTCAAGCGCATGACCGGCATGACGCCGGACGACTACCGGGCGTCGACGCGATAGCACCGGTTCATGCGCGGTTTCCTTCGCGGTGCCGGCCGACAAAAAGCCGGCGTCTCCGCCGGCTTTTCCTTTTCCCATTGTCGATTGTGCAGCGTCTCAGAACTCTTCCCAGTCGTCCTGGGCAAGCGCGGTGTTGCCG
>NZ_JBBEYH010000042.1:0-23183 GCF_050172695.1 Shinella sp. G-2
GACATCGACGACAATGCCCGCGCCCTCATGGCCGAGGATGGCCGGGAAGAGGCCTTCCGGGTCGGCGCCAGACAGCGTGAAATCGTCCGTGTGGCAGATGCCGGTCGCCTTGACCTCGACCAGCACCTCGCCGGCGCGCGGGCCTTCCAGCTGCACGGTCATGATTTCAAGCGGCTTTCCAGCCTGAACGGCTACGGCGGCGCGTACGTCCATGTTCGGTCTCCTTATGCGGATTCTCTGTCGGGCAGACCATTGCAGAGCCGGCCCGGGGTCTCAAGTGCGGTGGTTGGAAAATTCAGTCCCGATCCTTGCCGATCAGCTGGGCGATTTCAGCCTCCAGCGCGGCGATCGCCTTGCCGGTCTGGTCGTGCAACTGGCGGATTTCCCGAAGCTGGCGCAGCAGCGGGTGCAGATGTTCGTCGCCGGCCGGATCCGCCGGGGCTTCGCCGATGCCGGCGATCAGCCAGGAGGGGGAGACGGAGAGCACGCCGGCCAGGATGAAGAGCGCCTTGGTGTCGGGTTCGGCGTGGTCGCGTTCCCAGCCGCCGACCGTCGGCTCCGGCAGGCCGAGCCGGGCGGCGAGATCCTGCAGGGACAGGCCGAGCGCGTCGCGCGCCCGCCAGATGCGCCCGCCGAGCGTGTCGCCATCGGCGCGGCCGGAAGGAAAGGGGATGGTGTTGCCTTCACCGGGAAAGGTCATCACGGCCTCCATTGTCTATGGCCGGAGCATATAGCCAAGCCGGGCGCCTCTTCTACCTCAAATGCGCCGCTTCGCGCCGCCCCGCGCAATGGCAGGATTTCCGGCATTGCCAGCGGGGTGAAAAGGGCTATTGAGGGGCGAACGAGGAGACCGCCATGACCGCGACGACCAGCACCCCGGACCCGCAGGGCAGCACGATGCAGGGTGTCGCCTTGATGGCCGTCGCCATGCTGCTTCTGCCCTGCATGGATGCCATCGCCAAATACATGGCGACCTTTGCCGGCATGTCGCCGGGGCAGGTGACGTTCTACCGTTTCTTCTTCCAGATCGTCTGCACGATCCCGCTGATCTTCACCGCCGCCGGCAGCGCGACGCTGAGGCCGAAGCGCCCGTGGATGAACCTTCTGCGCGGCGCGATCCACGGCGCGGCGAGCCTGCTGTTCTTCGCGGCGGTGAAATACATGCCGCTCGCCGATGTCTTCGCCATCTATTTCGTCGAGCCGTTCATCCTCACGGCCATGTCGGCCGCCTTCCTCGGCGACAAGGTCGGCTGGCGGCGCTGGCTTGCCATCGTCGTCGGCTTCGGCGGCGCGCTCATCGTCATCCAGCCGAGCTTCATCCTGTTCGGCTGGACGGCCCTTCTGCCGGTCGCATGCGCCTTCCTCTATTCCGTCTATCTCTTCATGAACCGCGCCATCGGCGATGCCGATTCGCCGCTGACCATGCAGACGATCGCCGGTTTCGGCGGCACGCTCTTCATGGGCGCCGCGCTCTTCCTCGGCGATTCGGCCGGTATCGCCGATTTCGCGCCGTCCCTGCCGCCCTCGCTCTTCACGCTGGTGCTGCTTCTGGTTCTCGGCGCGCTCTCGGGTTACGCCCACATGCTCGTCGTGCGCGCCTTCCGCATGGCGCCGCTGTCGCTGCTCGCGCCGTTCCAGTATTTCGAGATCATCTCGGCGACCGTGCTCGGCTACGCGATCTTCGGCGACTTCCCGACGCCTTCGAAATGGCTCGGCATCGCCATCATCGTCGCCTCCGGCCTCTTCATCATCTGGCGTGAACAGAAGAGCCGCAGGGTCAAGGCGGACGCGGCCTTCGAATAGGCCGCTTTCAGGCCTGCTTCAGGCTTTCGGTCGGACAGTCCGTTTCGGAAACCGTCGGGCCGAAGACCTTCTCGAAG
This sequence comes from Shinella sp. G-2, assembly GCF_050172695.1. Taxonomy (NCBI): domain Bacteria; kingdom Pseudomonadati; phylum Pseudomonadota; class Alphaproteobacteria; order Hyphomicrobiales; family Rhizobiaceae; genus Shinella; species Shinella sp. G-2. The sequence continues at coordinate 1,881 of NZ_JBBEYH010000042.1, forward strand.
GAATCGCGGATGCGCACGTCCACGTCGCTCATCATGACGGGAAGGCCGAGATCGACGAGGCTTGTGACGCCATAGCCGCGGATGCCGCAGGGCACGATGCCGGAGAAATGCTCCAGGTCGGGATCCACATTGAGCGAGAAGCCGTGGAAGCTCACCCAGCGGCGCAGGCGGATGCCGATGGCGGCGATCTTGTCCTCGGCGGGCGAGCCGTCGGGCAGCGGCGGACGCTCCGGCCGGCGCACCCAGACGCCCACACGATCCTCGCGCCGTTCGCCGCGCACGTTCATGGAATCGAGCGCGTCGATCACCACGGCCTCCAGCGCCGCCACGAAGGCGCGCACGTCCTGCCGGCGGCGTTTCAGGTCGAGCATGGCATAGACCACGCGCTGGCCGGGACCATGATAGGTGTATTCGCCGCCACGGCCTGTGGAAAACACCGGGAAGCGATCCGGCGCCACGAGGTCACCGGGCTCGGCGCTGGTGCCGGCCGTATAGAGCGGGGGATGTTCGACGAGCCAGACGAGCTCGTCGGCCTCGCCGCGGGCGATGGCGGCAGCCTCGTTTTCCATGGTTTCGACGGCCGTTTCATAGGGCACGAGGTCGCGCGCGACGCGCCAGCGCACCGGCGGCGAGCCGGGAAGGGCGAGGAGGGATGTGGAAATGTCCTGACGCTGCATGATGGCCGTCCTTTTCATTCCGTTGTGCCAGATATAGGGGCGATCATGCAAGGATTTCAGGGGTTTCCGGGACTTTGCGAAGGGCCTGTTGAAATTGTTTCGCTTTCCGTCATTTTTCTTGTCACACGGCCTTGTGCGCCCGGAATCCTTTTGCTACATGCACCTCCGTCGCCGCAAGACGACGCCTACCACGATGCGGTCGTGGCGGAATTGGTAGACGCGCAGCGTTGAGGTCGCTGTGGGGCAACCCGTGGAAGTTCGAGTCTTCTCGACCGCACCAAAAAGAACCCGGCCTAGTGCCGGGTTCTTTTGTTTTCAGGCCCTTGTTGTGTCAGGTGTACCAGAGGCGGGAGCAAGTATCGGACCATTCCCTTGCTCCATCGCGCCGAGGGCAAGCGCCCATATGCCGACACGGCGACATGTGCACCCGAGACATCCCGAACGACCTTAAAGAGGCCGCCCTACAAGGCAGTCATGGCTTGCCGTCCATCGGAGCGGGTGTCGCGTCCTTCGGCCGGATCGCATGGGCGATGCAGAAAAGCACATAGAGATCCTCGACGCCGTGGGGCGAGGCCGATTGATCGGCCGCGAAACTGCTGAGGTCCTTGTAGATGGCCGAGCCCTCGCGGCATCGCCAGCCGTGCCGGGCCCGGAAATAGTCGATGAAGCGATCGGGCGTCATCCCCGCTCCTTGTCCAAATTACCGTATCAGGGGATAGGCTAGCCGAAACAGCCGTGATTCTCTCCCCGTCATATCCGGTGGGTTTGCGCCCCGTCTCGCCTATTCAAGAATGGAGAAACGGTCTCCACAGAGGATGCAGGAGCAATGGCTACGTCTTTGAAGGATCTTCTCGCGGTGCTCTACGAAGCCGGAGCGGAAGACGTGCCGGCCGATGAAACCGGCTGGACGTCCGACATGACGCCCGCGCTGGTCACGGCGATCAACATGGGCTACGTCCGCTATCGCGACCGGGACGATGTGCGATATTTCTCTCTCACGAAGGTGGGATATGACGCCATCGGCATCGCGCCGCCAGACCATTCTCCGTGGGGCCTGATCAGGGCGTGGTTCAGCGGTCTGCTCGGACGGCAGGGGTCTTGAAGGAGAAAGGGTCTCGCATGCGTCGTCTTCTTATTCCCCTCTGTGCGCTGCTCGCGCTTTCGTCCTGCATGCCCCGCATTCCCGAGGCGGTGCTGGACGCCGGCTGGTGCCGGGACATGGAGGCGGCGAAGGCCGATGCGGATGAACGCGGACGGCGCAACCTGACGCTGGCGATGAAGAAGCATGACTGTGCGGCGAAACTTGCCGCTGCCGCCGGATAGGGCTTCACCGGCCTGCCAAAGGAAACCCGCCTTTCGGCGGGTCCCTTCTCCGGCGTGGAACCGGTCGTCAGTTCATCGACGACCATTCCCGCTTCACGTCTTCCGCGTTCTTGTTGAGATGGACATGGGCGTCGACATGGTCGACCCAGTCGAGCGGGATGAGGTGGTGGCGGCCGTCTTCGGAATCGCTGCGGGTGAGCTTGATCCGGCTGTCGCCTTCCATATGGTCCACCGTGCCGACATGGCTGCCATCGGCGCCCCTGACTTCCATATGTTCGCGAATCTGGTTTGCTCCGACCATCGGTCTTCTCCTTCTTTCGAGGTTGGATAGATCGAAAACGCCGAAGCCCCCGCGTGGTTCCCTCTGTCGCTCTATTCGCCCATCTTGCGGAATTTCTTGACGATTCGCTCGCGCTTCAGCCGCGACAGGCGGTCGATCCAGAAGACGCCGTCGAGCTGATCGATCTCGTGCTGCAGGCAGACGGCGAGAAGGCCGTCCGCCTCCTCGGTGTGCGGCGCGCCGGCAAGATCCTGATAGGCAAGGCGGATACGGGCGGGGCGCTCCACCTCGTCCGTCACGCCGGGCATGGAGACGCTGCCTTCCACGTGACGCTGCAGCTCCGGCGAGGACCACTCGATCCGCGGGTTCACGTAGATGCGCTGCGAGGCCGGCCCGTCGAGTTCGAGCACCGTCAGCCGCTCGAGAATGCCGACATGGGCGGCGGTGATGCCGATGCCGGGCGCGGCGCGCAGCGTCAGGGCAAGGTCGGCGGCGAGCGTGGCGAGGCGCTGGTCGAAGGTTTCGACCGGCTTGCAGGGCGCACGCAGGCGCGGATCGGGATAGCGGACGAGGGGAAGGATCGCCATGAGGGCTCCAGGCATCGGTTGAATCGCCTCTTCCTAGCCCGTTTGCGGCGGGCGGAAAATGGCGGCGGTTTCCGGTGCCGGACGAATCATGCGTTTTGCATGAAATTGCAACAGCTTGCGAAATTCTTGCGTCAGGCCGGCTTTTGCCGCTTTCGGCGATGGACCGGCTCGGCGCTTTGCTTTAGCACGGGGAAAGCGGCGCCCTCGGAGAGGGGCGCTGCGTCCAACCCTGCAAGCAATCCCTGTCGTTCCAGCTCCGACGCGCCGGGCCGGACGAACCCGGTACAAGGAGCGGCCCGATGGAAGACACCGGCGACGACGACCGTATCCATCAGGGGCAGGCAGAACACAGTACCTTCGACGGTGAGGACATCTATGCCGAGGACGGTTCGATCCGCTCGGACTTCCTCATGTATGTCGGCGCCGCCATCGCCGACCGCGACCTCCTGTTCCTGCGCCGGCATGTCGCGCGGCTGCACGAATCGGAAATGGGCGACCTTCTCGAGGCGATCCAGCCCGAACAGCGCCGCCAGCTTGTCTCGCTGCTCGGCGCGGATTTCGACCTTGCGGCGCTGACCGAGGTCGACGAGGCGATCCGCCTCGACATCGTCGAGCACCTGCCGAACGAGCAGATCGCCGCCGCCATCGGCGAGATGGATTCGGACGATGCCGTCTACATCCTGGAAGACCTCGACCAGGAGGACCAGGAGGAAATCCTCTCCAAGCTGCCCTTCACCGAGCGCATTCGTCTGCGCCGGTCGCTGGACTATCCGGAAAGCACGGCCGGCCGCCGCATGCAGACCGAATTCGTCGCCGTGCCGCCGTTCTGGACGATCGGCCAGACCATCGACTACCTGCGCGAGGACGCCGACCTGCCGGAAAGCTTCTCGCAGATCTTCGTCATCGACCCGACCTTCCGCCTGCTCGGCGCCATCGATCTCGACCGTATCCTGCGCACGCCGCGCGGCATCAAGACCGAAGCGATCATGCAGGAGACGAACCATCCGATTCCGGCCGAGATGGACCAGGAAGAGGCCGCGCAGCTCTTCGAGCAATACGACCTTCTCTCCGCCGCCGTCGTCGACGAGAACGGCCGGCTCGTCGGGGTTCTCACCATCGATGACGTGGTCGACGTCATCCAGGAAGAAGCCGAGGAAGACCTGATGCGCCTCGGCGGCGTGGGCGACGAAGAGCTGTCGGACACCGTGATCGCCACCTCCCGTTCGCGCGCGCCCTGGCTGCTCGTCAATCTCCTGACAGCCTTCATCGCGGCTTCGGTGATTTCGCTTTTCGAGGGCACGATCGAGCAGATCGTGGCGCTCGCCATCCTCATGCCGGCGGTGGCGGGCATGGGCGGCAATGCCGGTTCGCAGACGATGACCGTGACGGTGCGCGCGCTTGCGACCCGGGACCTCGATATTCACAACGCCTGGCGCGTCGTGCGGCGCGAGGCGGGCGTCGGCCTGCTGCATGGCGTCGCCTTCGGCATCCTGATCGGCTGCGTGGCGGGTTTGTGGTTCCACGATATCAACATCGGCGGCGTCATCGCGGTCGCCATGCTGATCAACATGTGCGCGGCGGCGCTGGCCGGCATCATGATCCCCATGCTGCTCGACCGGGCAGGGGCGGACCCGGCGGTTTCCTCCAGCGTCTTCGTGACGGCCGTCACCGATATCGTCGGCTTTTTCGCCTTCCTCGGCCTTGCGACCTGGTGGTTTGCCATTCGGTGAGCGGAAAAATTGACTTATACGTAAAAGTCAATAGAATGCGGCTCCAGAGAAGATCGGAGCAGGCGTGGACAAGTTTTATACCATAACCGAGCTGACGCGCGAATTCGGGGTTTCCACCCGCACCTTGCGCTTCTACGAGGATGAGGGGCTCATCAATCCCGAGCGCCGTGGCCGCACGCGTCTTTTCCGTCCCGCGGACCGTCGCCTGATCCAGGAAATCCTGCGCGGCCGGCGCATCGGCTTCACCATCGCCGAGATTCGCGAGATCATCAAAGTCTACAAGGATCCGCCGGGCGAAGTCGGTCAACTGGAAATGCTGATGACCAAGGTCAGCGAAAAGCGCGACGAGTTGCGCCAGAAGCGGCGCGACATCGAGGAGACGCTGGCCGAGCTCGACAATGTCGAGGAAGCCTGCCTGACGCGTCTTGCCGAAATCGGCGTCGGTACCTGACGACCGGGCGAAGCCCGACCCCTGTTCCGCTCCGTTGTCAAATCGCGCTGGTCAGATCCAGCGCGACGTTCCGTTGCAATACCGTTCGAAATCGATGCCGAAGCGTGCGAGCAGGTGCAATTCCTCGCGCTTGATCGCCACGATGCTGGTGACGGCGGCGGCGAAAATGGCCGTGACGATGCACCAGGGATTGAGCATGGCAAGGCCGATGCCGGCGGTCGTCAGCGTATAGCCGAGATAGATCGGGTTGCGCGTGAAGCGATAGGGACCCGACGTCACCAGATGGGTGGAACAGCGGTTCGGCAGGATCGTCGTGTGACAGTCGAGCAGCGTGCGCATCGCCCAGACATCCAGAACGATGGCCAGCACCACCAGCCCGCCGCCGGCGGCGCGGGCGATCCAGATATTCGTGTCCGCGACCGCGAGTGGAAAATACGCCTGCAGCAGGAAGGCCGCCGCTATGGCCGCGCCGTAGATCAGCGGCGGCCAGGGGAAGGCGAGAGGCTTCCTGCGATAGGCATTCATGATCCTACTCCTTGGGGGCAATCCCCGCTTCGGCATCCGCCGTGCATTGCATCGACAGCGTTGCGATGCGTTGGTCCGTGGCGACGTCGATCGCGCCGCGGTTCAGGTCTGCGAAAAGGTTCTGCTTCACCAGCGCATCGAGCGTGCAGCCGCAGAAGCTCTGGCAGAAGCCGGCATCCCGCTCGCCCTGGCATGCGCGCATGCAGCTCTTCGTGTAGCTGACCGCCGGATCCGCCGCCGGAGCGGGAAACACCAGCGAAAAGCCGTAGACGAGCGCGATGAGCACCGGCTGGTGGACAAGGTAGATGGCGAGACTGTGGCGGCCGGCCGCCTCCAGCAGGCTTTTCCACCGGCTTTTCGTGGCGTTGCCGAAGCCGGCGAGCCGTTCGGGCAGGGCGCTCGCAACGAAGAGGCGGGCAAGCGCGATGCCGAGCAGCACCGGCGCGATCCAGGGCAGCAGCGGTACATAGTCGTTCGAGCGCGGCACCTCGACGGAAAGTCCGACCCACCAGAGGGCGGGATGGTCGAAGACCGGCGCACGCAGATAGAGCGGCGCGGCGACGGCGGCTGCGGCGGCCGCGAGCGTGAGGACGACCGGCAGGCGCAGGAAGAGAAGGCCGACCAGGCTTGCGGCGGCAATCGCGTGCAGGATGCCGAAGAAGATGAAGGTCTGCGGAAAGGCGAACCAGGTGGCGAGCGTGATGGCGCCGGCGGCCAGCGCGAGCTTGCCGAGGCGGATGAAGAAGGGCCGCGGGCGGAAGCCCCGCTGATGGCCGAGGACCAGGCTGAAACCGACGAGGAACAGGAAGCTGCCGGCAATGAGCCGGGCGAAGATGCGCCAGCCGCCGGTCGTCGCCGTTTCGGGGTCGATATAGCCGAAGAAGCCGAGGTCCCAGGTGAAGTGATAGATCGCCATGGCGATCAGCGCGACGCCGCGGGCCTGGTCGATGAGCGGAATGCGCGGCAGGCGGCGCGGTGTCGCGCTCTCTCCTGCCACATTGCCGTCAATCACCGTCGTCGTCATGGTTCGGGGTCGCCGCATAGCTTGGGTCCATGGGAGAATGTCACGCCAAGCTTGCGCCGGGCGGATGGCCGAAAGGTGGCCGTCGGGAAGGGATGTCAGTCGAGGTTTTCGAGCACGGCGAGGCGCGCTTCGGAATAGAACTGCCGGCGCACGAGCACGACGATGATGCCCACGGTCGTCACCATGAAGAGATAGGGGCTGACGAACCAGCCGAGATAACCGATCGACAGGAAGATGGCGCGCAGGCCCTTGTTGAAGTGCTTTGCGGCGAGGATGTTCATGCGGATGACCTTGTCGGCGGCAAGATCCGCGCCGGCCGGGTCCTTGTGGATGTCGCCGCTCATCGGCATCGCGCCGAGCAGGATGGTGCAGTAGTTGAAGAGCCGGTAGGACCAGCCGAACTTGAAGAAGGCGTAGCCGAAGATGATGGCAAGGCCGCCGACCTTCAGCTCGAAACCGGCGCGGCTGCCGCGGAAGACCTCCGGCAGGTCGTTGAAGATCGCAAAGACCTGCTCCGTCGCGCCGAGCAGGGCAAAGCAGCTGCCGAGCGCCAGCAGCGAGGTGGAGGCGAAGAAGGCGGTGCCGTTCTGCAGGCCGGCCATGATCTGCGTGTCGATCATGCGCAGGTCCCGGTGCATGGCGTTGCGGATCCACACCGCACGCTGCGAGCTCATCGCTCGCGTGAGGCTGACGCGGTCGAACAGGCGCGCCCGGTCGGTGATCCAGGAATACGCGATCCACAGGACGACGAAGACGGCGAGGGCGGTAAGATCCGGGGTGCTCATGGCGCAGCGTTGTGCCACGGATGGCGCATTTTGCAAGCGCCTTGGGGCTGCGCCGCCCGGTCCGTTCAGACCTTGGGCGAAAAGACGGCGCGGCCTGCTTCGTCTCCCGAAGCGTCCGGCACCCGCAACTGTCTGATTTTGCGACAGGTCATGCGCTGGGCGCGGGGCTCCTATGACTTTGATGCCTTGGTTTCGCCATTTTTCGCGATTGCGGTTTCGTAAATTCTTCATTAAACAGGCTCCACGCGGCGCCGATATCGGCTGCGGCAACGATCTCTTCCATCGGGGAAATCATGGAAAGCACTGTTCAGAAATCCTGCTGGGGTGTCACCGCCCGTGCAGTCCTCGGTTTTGGCGCCGTTCTGGTCATCGCCTATCTCTTCGGCGGCATCTGAAAACATCGGCCCACCGTTCCTACATTAACAGCGCGCCCCTCCCAGGCGCGCTGTTTTTGTTTTAAGGCTCAATGGAGGGGATGTCGCGCTTGTAAAACCCGATGTCGGGAGATCGCCATGGGCGCGCGGCATGATAACGTAGCTTCAAGGGTCAAAGCGCCTGCCGAGGCAAGGGAGAAGTCCGGGCAATGTTTCTTTCGGTTTTCGATGTTTTCAAGATTGGTATCGGGCCGTCGAGCTCCCACACCATGGGGCCGATGTCGGCGGCGAACCGCTTTCTGGACCTGATTCTCTCCGATGACTGGCCGCGTCCTTCCGGCGCGCATGTCACCGCCATCCGCATGAGCCTGCACGGTTCGCTCGCCTATACCGGCGTCGGCCACGGCTCCGACCGCGCGGTCATTCTCGGCCTGATGGGCGAGCGGCCCGATTCGGTCGATCCGGACCGCATGGATGCGATCGTCGGCGAGGTCGAGCGCACCGGCCGCATCACGCCACCGGGCCATCCGGGCTATGCCTTCCAGCCGAAGACCGATCTCGTTTTCGACAAGAAGAACCCGCTGCCCGGCCATGCCAACGGCATGACCTTCACCGCCTACGATCGCGACGACCGGCTGCTCCTGAAGCGCATCTACTATTCCGTCGGCGGCGGCTTCGTCGTCACGGACACGGAGCTGGAGCAGATGCGCGCCAGCAAGGCCAAGCCCGCCGGCACGAAGGTGCCGTTCCCCTTCGCTTCCGCGAAACAGATGCTCGAGATGGCGGAGCGCTCCGGCATGACGATCGCGCAGATGAAGCGCGCGAACGAGGAAGCCGCCATGTCGCGCGAGGAGCTGAATACCGGCCTCGACCGCATCTGGGAGGCGATGAAGAGCTGTATCGACCGCGGCCTGAAGAACGAAGGCATCATGCCGGGCGGCCTGAAGGTGCGCCGTCGTGCTCGTTCCATTCATGACAAGCTGCAGGAGGAATGGCGCTCCAACAAGGCGAACCCGCTGCTCGCCAATGACTGGCTCTCCGTCTATGCCATGGCCGTCAACGAGGAGAATGCCGCCGGTGGCCGCGTCGTGACGTCGCCGACCAACGGGGCGGCCGGCGTCGTGCCCGCCACCATCCGCTACTACCTGCATTTCCATGAGGATGCGGACCAGGACGGCATCCGCGACTACCTGCTGACCGCTGCCGCCGTCGGCGGCATCATCAAGCACAATGCCTCGATCTCTGGCGCCGAGGTCGGCTGTCAGGGCGAGGTGGGGTCCGCCTCCGCCATGGCCGCCGCCGGTCTTGCCGCCGTGATGGGCGGGTCGCCGGAACAGGTGGAGAATGCCGCGGAAATCGCGCTGGAGCACCATCTCGGCATGACCTGCGACCCCATTGCCGGTCTCGTGCAGGTGCCCTGCATCGAGCGCAACGCGCTTGGCGCGGTGAAGGCGGTGACGGCGGCCTCGCTCGCCATCAAGGGCGACGGCAAGCATTTCGTGCCGCTCGACGCCTGCATCGAGACGATGCGCCAGACGGGCGTCGATATGAACGAGAAGTACAAGGAAACCTCCACCGGCGGCCTCGCCGTCAACGTGGTGGAGTGCTGAGCCCATTTCCCCGCATCCCTGTGGGTGCGACGCGGCGGCCTCTTGACCCGGCCGCCGCAAGGGCGTTCAAAGGGGCATGGCCCTTCATCTCATCAAACTCTGTGTCGGCGCGGACTCGATCGATGATCTGCGCGAATGGGTGTCCGAACGCTCGCTGATCGCGATCGCCGCGGGCATGGAACCGCATTCCAGCCACATCACCCGCATGGTCCCGAAGCGGGATCAGGAACTGCTCGACGGCGGCTCGCTCTACTGGGTGATCAAGGGCCAGGTGCAGGCGCGCCAGCCGCTGCTCGGCCTCAAGACCTTCACCGATGTCGACGGCATTTCCCGCTGCGAGCTCATGCTCGGCCCGGAAGTCATCGAAACCGAGTTCCAGCCCCGCCGCGCCTTCCAGGGCTGGCGCTACCTGACGGAAGAGGACGCTCCGCGCGACCTCAAGAACATGGGCGACGGCACGGCCGACCTGCCGCTGGACCTGCGCCGGGAACTCGCCGAACTCGGCCTTCTCTGAAAAGGGCAAGGCCGGGGTCCTGAATCGCGTTTCAGGTCTCGCCGCCTTCTTCCTTGCCGCATTCCGGTCTCGTTCATCAACACGAGGCCCTTCATGTTCAAACCGCTTTTCACCGCCGCCGTGCTTCTTGCCGGCTTCACCATGCCCGCCCATGCCGATGCCGTCGGCGTCCGTGACGTCGCGATCGCCGGCTCCGGAGACGGCCGCGCCCTGTCCGCCGTCGTCTGGTACCCGACCGCCGACAACGGCACGCCCGAAATCGTCGGCGAGAATCCCGCCTTTGTCGGCCTGCCGGCGCTTCGCGGCGCATCGCCGGGTGACGGGGCGCATCCGCTCGTCGTGCTGTCCCATGGCTATGGTGGAAGCTGGCGCAATCTGAGCTGGCTTGCCAATGCGCTCGCCGCGCAAGGATACGTCGTTGCGGCCACGGATCATCCGGGCACGACGACCTTCGACCGCAGCCCGGTGGAGGCGGCGAAACTCTGGGAGCGCCCGCGTGACCTCATCCGGCTGATCGACGCCCTCTTCGCCGACAGGGACCTTGGGGCCCGCATCGACCACAAGCGGGTCGCCGCCATCGGCCATTCGCTCGGGGGATGGACGGTAGCGGCGCTTGCCGGCGCCCGGGTCGATACCGCGCGTTTCGCCGAGGATTGCAAGGAAAAGCACAGCCCGCGGGCCTGCGCGCTTTCCCATGAACTCGGACTGGACAGCGTCGGCGAGGCGCGGACGCGGCTGGAAGGCGATCTCGCCGACCCGCGCATCGGGGCCGTCGTCTCGCTCGATCTCGGCCTTGCCCGGGGCTTCTCGCCGGAAAGCCTTACTGCGGTCCACACGCCGATGCTGATCTTCGCCGCCGGCATCGATGTCGGCGGCCTGCCGGGCGATCTGGAATCGGGTTATCTCGCGGCGGGATTGCCGATGGCGATGCGGGACTATGTCGTCATCCCCGATGCCATGCATTTCAGCTTCATGCAGATGTGCAAGCCCGGCGCGGTCGAGATGATCGAGACGCGTTCGCCGGGCGACGGCGTCGTCTGCAAGGACGGCGGCACGCGGGGGCGGGCGGCCATTCATGCGGAGGTCGTCGACCGTGTCGCCACTTTCCTCGGCGCTACCCTGCCGTAGCGGCGCGGCGAAAATCGCTGGGGCTGCGGCCGGTCAGGCGCAGGAACTCGCGGTTGAAGTTCGACTTGGTCTGGAAACCCGCTTCGAACATCACCGTCGTGACCGGCATGTCCGTCTCCGCCAGCAGGCGCTTCGCCGCTTCGATGCGGTAGCTGTTGACGAGCTGCGAGACGTTCTGTCCCTCCAGACGATTGACGGCGCCGGAGATCTGGCGGGCCGGGATGCCGGCCCGCCGCGCGATCCGGTTCAAGGTGAGGTCGGGGTCGCGGAACAATTGCCTTTCCCGCATGAGCCGGCCGACCGTTTCGAGCACCCGCGCATCCGCCTCGGCCGAAACATCCGGCCTTGCGCTTTCTGTGGCGAGGGTTTCGGTGGCTGCGATGTCGCCGGTGCTGTCGGCCGGCATGCTGCGGCCGACGACGGCCACCGCATAGGCCAGGACCGGCAGGACGAAGAGATTGCCGAGCGTCACGATCGTCTCGGCATGTATGCCCCGGTAGAGGTCGAAATCGATCGCGATGAGGAGGTCGACGATGGCGGAGCTGACGAGGAGGGCGCCGGCGGCAAGCGTCGCCTTCTGCACCCCGGCGGCATCGCTCAGCCGGGCCGCTTCAAAACCGTCGGGTCCGGCGTAGGCGAGCCGCAACAGGGCGGCGCCGTAGCCGAGGTAGAGAAGCGCGAGCAGCAGGTCGACCGGAGAGCGCCAGACCGGCCAGAGGGCAGACAGGATGAGGATGAGCGCGACGGGCAGGAAATGCAGCCAGCGTGCCGCGCCTTGTCCCTTTCGCCCTGCCGCAAAGCACAACCAGGCGATCGGCGGCACGGCGGAGGCAAGGACAGGCTGGAGGAAGCGCACGAAGCGCCAGTCGAAGGTCCAGCGTGCGCCGACGGCGACCGCGAGGATCGTGCACGCCGCGACAAAGCCTATGGCCGGTCTCAGGGCGGGTTCGCGCAGCAGCGCAAGCCTCAGGAGGAGTACGGCGAGCAGCAGCGCGATGACGAAGGGAAGGGGTATGGCCGGCATGCGCCATGCACAGCAGATGCCGCGGCACTTTGCAAGGCCGACGCCGGCTGGCCCGGCGGGTGACGGTCAGCGCAGGCGCAGACGGACCGCGTGGCGGCGTTCGCTGACGCCGACATGGAGATGGATCCCGACGGCCGGCTGGCCCGAACGCCAGGCCCTGGCGCCATGGGCGAGCAGCATGCCGACGAGATCCTTCGTCCTGTTGCGCGAACGGCCGAGCCCGATATCCGCGATCCGCATTGCCGCTTCGTGCAGCGGATGGAGCGTGCCCTTCAGCGACTTGCGCTTCTCGGGTTGGACATCGAACAGGTTCTCGTTCATCGCCATGATCTGCCTCGTACGCATTACCCAATCGAGGATGGCAGAGCCGTTTGAAGGGCTTGCCGGCCTTCCCCCGCGGCCTCCGGTACGCAATACCTCACCGGTGGCCGTTGCGGGTGCAAGGCGGTAGTTCAGGGGGCGCGCCGCTGACGGCGTGACCCTATGTCGGTGTTACTGTTGGCTGGCCCAGCAGGCGAAGCCCTTGCGCTTCAGCACCTTGCAGGCGGCCGACGCGCGGTCCTGGTTGTCGAAGCCGCCGAAACGGGCGCGGAAGAGCTGTTCGCTGCCGCTGCTGACCGCCACGGTGAAGGGCTTTGCGCTGGAGAGCGCCTTGCCGCCCTGGTCCTGTGCCTTGGAAAGCAGCTTCTGGGCCTGGTCGCGGTCCGGCGTGGCGCCGATCTGGATGACCCAGCCCGAGGGCGTGGTTTCGGAGACGGCCGAGGTCGTCAGCTTGTCGAGATCGGCGTTGGTGTCGCCCTGTTCCGTCAGGTCGGCCGGGGGAACGACGGCGTCGCGCTGGATCTTCAGCGTGGCGGCGAGGGCGCGCTTGCCGACGACTTCCGAGCCTTCGTCCGCCGTTGCGGCATAGGCCGTCTCGATGCGGCTTTCGTTATAACGGTAGGACGGGACCGGGCCGTTTTCCGGCAGGTCGAAGCTGCTGCCGCCGACCGAAGCGGTCACGGCCTGCGTTGCGACTTCTGCGGTCAGGGTCGGTGCATCCTTGGTTTCGGCGATCAGGTCGCCACCGCCGCGGCGCGAGGCCTTCGGCATATAGGCGGCGATGAGCTTGCGCATCTGCTGGTCGCGGGCCGCACCCGAACGGCCACCCATGACGACGCCGACGACGCTGCGGCCATCGGCCATGGCCGAGGTCACGAGGTTGTAGCCGGAAGCGCGGGTATAGCCGGTCTTGATGCCGTCGACGCCGCGCACGCTGCCGAGCAGACGGTTGTGACCGTTGATAACCTGCTTGCCGAAGCGGAAGCTGCGGGTGGAGAAGTAGGAATAGTACTGCGGGAAGTGCTGGCGCAGCGCGATGCCGAGACGGGCCTGATCGCGCGCCGTCGTCACCTGCGCGGTGTTCGGAAGGCCGTTGGCGTTGCGGTAGACGGTGCGCGTCATGCCGAGCGCACGGGCCTTCTGCGTCATGATGCGGGCAAAGCGCTCTTCCGAGCCGCCGAGGAATTCGGCCAGCGCCGTGGAGGCGTCGTTCGCAGAGCGGGTGATGAGGCCGAGGATCGCCTGTTCGACCGTGATGGACCGGCCGGCGCCGACGCCAAGCTTGGTCGGCGGCTCGGACGAGGCGTTCTTCGAGAAGGGTACGCGCGAATCGAGACTGATCTTGCGGGCTTCCAGCGCCTCGAAGGTCAGATACAGCGTCATCATCTTGGTGAGCGACGCCGGATAACGCAGTTCGTCCGCATCCTCGCTGTAAAGCACCTTGCCGGTCTTGGCGTCGATGACGATGCCGGCATATTTCGGGGCGGCGGCGGCCGGGCTTGCGAAAGCAACGGTGGCGACCATCCCGACCATCACCAGACCTTTCGCCGCATTGGCAATCGCCTGGCAGGAGCGGGGGAGGAAATTACGGAATACGGTAGGGAACACTACGTTACTCTTCATTCTCGGATTGCACATGTCGATCAGGCGCGACCTGCCGGAGCGACCGTTTCAGGCACAATATCGTCACAGCGTTACCAATCGGTTTATGATGAATCATTGGTTTCTGAGATTGGCGGTGTTTTATCGGCTGCGGGCGGCGGACGATGCGACGCCGTTTTCGATGAAGGACCGGCCGAGATAGTCACGCACGCGCGTCTCCATGGCCTGCCACTGCGGCAAAAGTCTGCTCGAAAAGCGGTAGAGGACGGAAAGATCGCGGCCGATGTGGATGTCGCGCTGGCAATCCGCGCTGGTCGATTGCGATTCGTCCGCCGGCATCATGCAGCGCACCGCATAGTCCGAGCCGTCCTGCAGGATGCCGGTGAAGAAGACTTCCTCGCCATAGCCGGAATTCGCCTTGATGCGCTGCAGGGTGAGGCCCGCAGGGCCGGGTTCCGGCCGGTCGTCGAAGAGATGGCTGTAGATCGGCTCCAGCCGGCCGGACATGTCCCGGGACATGGTGCTTTGCGAAAGATTGAGGAAAATCAGGCTGTCGGGCCGGCTCGCATCGTTGAAGCGCAGACGTTCCGCATTGGAATAGCCCTGCATTTCCGGCCAGGTGAAATAGAGATCGACCCGCTCGGCGCGGCCCGTCTGGCGCTGTTCGGCAAAGCGGATCGTGTTGGCGGGCAGGCGGATCTGGTCCTGGCCGATGACGATGTCGAGGGCTTCCGTGCTTTCCGTGTGGCCGGCAAGGGCGATGCGTTCGCCGAGCAGGCGGCCGGCGACGGAGATCGCCACGGTGAGGCTGGCGAGAACGGCGACGCCCACGGTCAGGCGCGTCAGCAGGCGGCTGGAGAGAAGCGGGGCGTGATCGTCGTTGCCGGTCGTTGCCGCAGCCATCGTGCCCTCGGTGTCCGTTGTGGAATATGTTGGCGAGGGTCTGCGAACATGGTTAATTTTTGATTGAAATCGGCCTTTGCGCGGGGCTCAAAAAGAAAGCGGCCGGTTCCGGGACAGGAGAACCGGCCGCAGGGCCATGGTCGGGGACGGGGATTGGGGGACTGACCGGGCCCATTTTCGCGCCCGGCGCTTTCGCCGGGCAATCTCGTCTGTTGGCGCGAGGCGCCGCTGATTACTTGACGCTACCGACAGCTTCGGCGCGACCGTCCTGCAGCTTCACCCACTTGCCGGCATTGGCGGAGGACTGGCGCTTCAGGAAGCGGTATTCGGTTTCGGACCAGAGCAGGACCTTGTTGCGCATGTTGTCGAGCACGAAGTCGCCGCGGTCGGTGCGCACGGTCAGCACCGCATGGCCGTCGCCGTTCGGCTGGAGCACGACCGTGATCAGGAGGTTGGACGGCGAAATCCCGGCTTCGATCAGGCGCTTGCGCTTGATGAGCACGTAGTCTTCGCAATCGGCCGCCGTGTCGGGATAGGTCCACTGCTCCTCGACGCCGTAGATCTCCATGTCGGTCATCGGCACGTATTGGGTGTTGGCCTCGTAGTTGACGTTGAGGATCGTCTTCCAGTTTTCCTGCGTCAGCGTCAGCGGGCCGGTGTCCTTGCCGTTGGAGCCGCATTCGTCGCTGTACTGCTTGCAGAATTCATAATGGCCGATGGGCTGGTTGGTCGCGCCCGCCAGCGGAATGTTCGCCGGAAGCGCAAGGGCGGCCTGCGCCGCAACCAGAGAAAAGAGGAATGCAAACGTCCCTGTCTTGATCGTTTTTGTCATTGTGTCGTCCCCGTTTGATGAGGTCACAATGACACGTATGTTTTGAGCTTACGCGAAGTCTCGAAGTATAACTTAGTTCAAATCAAGATCGCATAAGTATAAAACAAGAAGAAAATTCGACTATTGTTTTATCTGTATTTGAAGCGAATTTTATTAAAATTATAGCGGATTGACCTGCAGCGGCAGCGGCCCCGCCTGCGCGATGCCCTGTTCTTTCAAGGCTTTGGATGGTTACCATTCGGTTTTTGGCCGCGAGACGGCGCGTCTCGGCGCTGGTGCAGGCAGGGCAAGGGAGGGTGCGCGTGGTCGGCAAGTCTTGCCGCCGCGGCCCGACCCCTCGCATTTGCCGCTGAAATGCTGTCGGGGCGCTGAAAAAAAATTTGATTTTTTGTTGGCGCGCTGCACCGGTTTGAAACAGCAAAGGGCCCGACAGGGCCCTTTTGAAACGGATGCGATTTGTCTTCGTGCCGGAATGCTACAGGAAAGCGGTGAGTGCTTCCCGCGACTGGACCGAGGAGAACTCGATGGCGACGCCCTCCTGGAAGTGGCGGACGACGCGGCCCTTCATGTTGCCGAGCTGTACGGGCGTGCCGAGCGCCGGGCGCACGTCGATATCGACGGCGGCGCCGGACAGCGAAAGGTCGATGATGCGGCAGGGATAGCGCCGGCCGTCGTCGAGCATCAGGTCCGTGCGCGTGTTGCGTGGGGTGAGGCGGTCGTGGCGGCGGTCTTCCGGCAGGCCGAGTTCGTGCTTGTTGGCAATCCAGGTCAACTGCGCGGCAAGCTTCTCGCGCTTGCGGTCGGTGGCGTTCAGCTGGATAGCGAAGCCGCTGTCGGTGAGCAGCGCGACGGTGCCCTCGATGCGGCCGAGGTGATCGACATAGGCGATGATGCGTTCGCCCATCCGCGGGCGGGCGCTGCACGTAAAGCTCGCGTCGCCGGGCGACATGTCGAGCACAGTGCAATCATATTCGTCATGGCTTGCGAGCATCAGCCGCCCGGACAGATTCACGGTCACGCGCTGGAAGCTGCGCTGATCGGGCTGCTGCGGTTTGCGGGCGGCGGGCGATGCTTGCTGGAAAGAGTACATGAACGCGCGTGCCTGATGATCCTATCTCTTTCCAAGACTTAACCTTTCGGGGTTAACAGAAGGTTTGCCGGAAAGGGAAATGTCATCGCAATCAAGGATTTCGGCAACCTGTGGGCGTCTGCAGTTGCCTTGCTCGCCCTGCTTGCCGGTCTCATGTGACGATGCAGGTTTGCGCCGCCGCGCCTGCGCCTAGCGGCCGCGCGTTTCGCCGGGCTGCCGGCCGCCCTCGAAGATGCGCAGATGTAGCACCCGGCTCACCGTCTGGCCGAACCCCGGCGGCCGCACGGCCATGACCGAGGTCGGCATGGGGATCGACGGCCGCTGCCCGGCGGGTTCGCGCAGGCGATCCGGGTCGATCACCGACAGCGAGGCGAGCGTGGCATAGCGGAAGGCGGCAAGTGGCGGGCGCTGGCCGGGCAGGGGCGCGAAGGTGCCGATGATGCGATCCGCTGTCCGGCCCTTGGTGGCGAGCGGCAGCAGCAGGATTTCCGCTTCGGTCGTTTCCAGGACGCCATCGACGAGCTGCACGGCGAGGATGGCCGGGGTCGCCCTGGTCATGACGTTCTCCGCGATCTTCGCGATACGGCCGCGCTGGTCGGCGGCAAAGAGCGCATCGAAACCCGCGCCCTTCAATTCCAGTCCGAACTGCGCACAGAAGCGCGTGCCGGCAAGCCGGAAGCGCGGCGCATGCAGCCGGCCGCTTTCCAGAATGAAGACATCCGGCAGGATGGGAGCGATGTCGGCGGGTTCGATGGCGCTGCGCAGCGGCACCGCGCGCTCGCCGCGCTGGCGTGTCCAGTAATCGTAAAGTGCCGTCGCGGCTTTGGTCTGCATGCTCGTCTTCCATTCGCTTCTGTTCCGTTCCGGCACGAAAGGGCGGCCGGAAGGGGCATTCAGGAAGAGCGGTGCGAGTTTCGTGCCACTGCGATATTAAGGTTAACAAATGGTTTGCATTGCGCGTCGCGGCGGCTTGGGCAAACATCCGTCCATCCCTCCGCGAGGGAATGGTTTACTGCACATCGATTTCAGCCCCGGGGATTGGGGGCACCGGCCGTCAGCGAAAGCTGCACGGCCTTTCTTTTCTCTGTATAAGCGCGATTCTGTTTTCAGGAATTTGTGGTGACGGTCATGCGTAACGACGGCGTTGAGGTTGAAGGGGACGGGCTGGCGGCCCGCAAGCGGGAGCCGGCCTTCAACCTGCCGGGCAGTCTCGTTGCCATTCTCGGCCTGCTGACGCTGATCCATGCGGTGCGCACCTACATCCTGTCGGTCACCGCCGATGAATTCGTGCTGCTGCATTTCGCCTTCATTCCGGGGCGCTACAGCGTGCCCTTCGCGGAGCAGGATCTTGGCTGGCTGTGGAGCCCGGTCACCTATTCGCTGCTGCACGGCAGCTGGGAACATCTGATTTTCAACGCCTTCTGGATGGTCGCCTTCGGTGCGCCGGTCGTGCGGCGCATCGGTATCCTGCGCTTCTTTCTCTTCTGGTGTCTTTCCGCAGCGGCGGCCGTGGCGTTTCACACGGTGCTGCACTGGGGGGCGATGGTGCTCGTCGTCGGCGCGTCCGGCGTCGTTTCCGGCCTGATGGGCGCGGCCGCCCGTTTCGTCTTCTCGCCCAGCGGGCGCATCAGCCGCCAGTTCGCCCATCTCAACCGGCGCCTGACGATCGTGGAGGCGCTGTCCAACCGCTCCGTGCTGGTCTTTTCGGGCATCTGGTTCCTCACCAATTTCCTGATCGGCTTCGGCCAGATCTTCGGCTCGGTCGCCGGCGGGGCCATTGCCTGGGAAGCGCATATCGGCGGCTTCCTCTTCGGCTTCCTGTTCTTCCCGCTCTTCGACGTCGCAAGCGGCGAAAGCCGCCGGGATTAACGATAGTCCTTTAGCGGTCTTGCAATCGCCCCTTTCGTGGCGCACCATGATGGTGTTCCGGTTCGCACATGCCCACCGGAACACGGGACATCTCCGAGGAGGAAGCAGATGTCCCCGGTACAGGCAGGGCATCCCTGCGCGGGTGTCCCGCCTCTCAGCGTCATGATGCACACGGGAGGTACGCATGTATGTGAAGACGATACTGGACGAAAAAGGCCGCAACGTCGTAACCGGCGGCCCGCAGCTCACCGTCAGGCAGGCTGCCGTCTATCTGCATGAGAATCACATCGGCGCCATCGTCATCGTCGATCGCAACGACCGCATCGCGGGCATTGCGACCGAGCGGGACATCGTGGCCGCCGTGGCCCGCAACGGGGCCGAATGCATGGACAAGCCCATTTCCTCCATTATGTGGGGCAACGTCTATCGTTGTGAAGAAGACCAGGGCGTCAACGAACTCATGGAAATGATGAGCAAATTGCGCGCTCGCCACATTCCCGTGGAGAAAGACGGGCGTCTTGTCGGCATCGTTTCGATCGGCGACGTGGTGAAATCCCACATCCGCGCGATCCAGCATGAAGCCGACGCCATCAAGGCCTATATTTCCAGCTGATACTGGCAGCCGAACGGTTTCGGGCGGAACGATCCTCATCGTCCCGCCCGCCGTTTTGTCTGGTTTTCTTGACGCGTCATCATCCGATGCCGAAGCGATGCCGCTTCGGCTGGAAATGCCCTAGCGGGCCATGACGACCTCCTGCATGCGCTTGATCTCGAAAATCCGCGCCTTGGCTTCCAGATAGCCGCGATCGATCGATTCGCCCGCGCGGTGGAATTCCGACAGGCCGATATCCGACAGTTTGGGATGCAGCGAGAGATCCGGCGGGTCGCCGGCAAGGCGTGCGCGGGAAATGCGGTCCTGTATGATGTTGAAGGACTGCACCATCACGCCGGTGAGACCCAGCCGTGCGGCGCTGTTTTCCTGCTTCGGTTCCTCGATCTTCTGGGGGCTCGCGCTGTGCTTGATGACGGCGGAGCGGCCGTAGAGATCGTAGTTGAGGTTGACGGCGACGACCAGCGGCTCCTCATGGGCGCGGCAGACCGAGACCGGCACCGGATTGACGAGCGCGCCATCGACCAGCGTGCGGTTGTTGCACTTGATCGGCTCGAAGATACCCGGCAGCGCGTAGGAGGCCCGCAGTGCGGTGATCAGCGCGCCGCTGTTGATCCACACCTCGTGGCCGCTGTTGACCTCTGTCGCCACGGCAACGAAGGGGCGGTCGAGGTCCTCGATCGACAGGTGCTCCAGATGCTCCTGCATGCGCTTGGTCAGCCGCATGCCGCCGAAGAGGCCGGAGCCGCGGATGGTGAAATCGAGAAGGCTGGCGATGCGCCGCATGGTCAGGGAGCGGGCGAAACTTTCCAGCTCGTCCAGCTTGCCGGCGAGGTAGCAGCCGCCGACCAGCGCGCCGATGGAGGTGCCCGCGATCATGCCGATCTCGATGCCTTCCTCCTCCAGCGCCCTGAGGACGCCGATATGCGCCCAGCCGCGGGCAGCACCGCCGCCCAGCGCCAGCGCGATTTTCGGTTTGCGCGGCGGGGCCGGCGCGGGAATGTGCGACATGTCGTTCATGGAAGGTCCGCCCGGATCCGATGCATCCGCTGTTACGAGGCTACGATTGAAACTCCAGTTCAGCATTGCGGACCTCCGTTACGCAGAGGAATTCGCGGTACGGCAAACAGTTCCGCCGTCCGGGCGACCTCGGCAACACGATAGATGACAGGATAGGTACAGTGTGTGACACGGGGAACATTCAGGGCGAAATTCCACCCGGAAGGCTCTGCCGATGCGTCCCGTCGAAGCTGGAGGAGGGCGCTTGCCCTCGGGATCGTCGCCTCGGTGGAGGTGGCGTTGGAAACCGGCCGTGACGCATACGAGCGATGGTGTTCCATGTCCTGATCCGCATGGCGGGGATATGTGCCGCCATGCGAGGCATTAGGCGTTCCGACCCGTTGCCAAAGCGTGAATTCGTGCCGAAATGGCGCGCAAACCGTGCAGATGCTTAATTTTTGCTGTAGATCGCCGCCGGATCGAACTGCGGCTCGCCGCCGGTGATCGTCAGCACCGCGCCATCGGGGCCGTTGGAGACGGTACGATAAAAACACGAACGGCGGCCGGTGTGGCAGGTGGCGTCGTGACCGGCGACGGAGACCTTCAGCCACACGGCGTCCTGGTCGCAATCCGTCCTGAGTTCGACAACCGTCTGGAGATTGCCCGAGGTCTCGCCCTTCTTCCACAAGGCCTTGCGCGAACGGCTCCAGTAGTGGGCGATGCCGGTCTCGATAGTGAGCGCCAGCGACTGCGCGTTCATATGCGCGACCATCAGCAATTCTCCGTCCTTCGCATCGGTCACGACGGCGGTGACGAGGCCGTTTTCATCGAAACGGGGGGTGAAGGCCGGGCCTGTTTCCAGTTCGGCCTTGTCCTTGGAGGGGGCTTGGAAGGTGATCGGCATGGCGGTCGGCTCCGTCTGATGGAGCCGGCGTGCGCCTAGCTCCGGATCATCGTCATGAACCGGACCTGTTCGGTCGGTTCGGTCTTGAAGGCACCGGTAAAGGTGGTGGTGAGCGTTGTCGAGCCCTGTTTCTGGATGCCG
>NZ_JBBEYH010000043.1:0-13822 GCF_050172695.1 Shinella sp. G-2
GACCGCATCCGCAACCCGTTCCGTCCCAACCGTGATCGAAATCAAGGCCGGCTCGCCGCTGGCCGAAGCCCTGACAGCGTGAGGTAAAGGCCATGCGGAACCAGCTCTTCATCGATGGCCGCTGGCAGGATCCGATGGAGCCGGGCCGCATTCCCGTCTTCGACCCCTTCCGCGGCACCGCCTATCACGAAGTCTCCGCCGGCGGGCCGGCGGATGTCGACAAGGCGGTGGCCGCCGCCAAGGCCGCTTTCCCGGCATGGCGCGACGCCGGCGGGCGCGAGCGCGCCCGCTACCTCGGAGCGATCGCGGAAAGGCTTCGGGACCGCGCCGAGGAGCTTGCGCGCCTTTCGTCCCGCAACAACGGCAAGCCGATTGCCGAGGCGCGCATCGACATGGCCGATGCCGCCGCCTCCTTCGCCTATTATGCCGAGCAGGCCATCGCCTTGCAGGATCGGCAGGATGCCGCCGTTGCCTTGCCGGACGACGGCTTCCATGCTCGCCTGCGCATGGAGCCGGCAGGCGTCGCGAGCCTCATCGTGCCGTGGAACTTCCCGCTGGTCACGACCGCCTGGAAAGTCGCCCCCGCGCTTGCGGCCGGCTGCACCGTGGTGCTGAAGCCATCGGAAATCACCCCCGTCGTGGAGCTGGAACTTGGCGCCATCGCCGAAGAGATCGGCCTGCCGCCCGGCGTGCTCAACATCGTCACCGGCACCGGCGACCGTGTCGGCGCGCCGATGACCATCCATCCCGATGTCGCGAAGGTCTCCTTCACCGGTTCGAATGCCGTCGGCGCGCGCATCATGGCGGCCGGTGCGCCGGGCGTCAAATCGGTCAGCCTGGAGCTCGGCGGCAAGTCGCCCATCGTCGTCTTCGCCGATGCGGATTTCGACGAGGCGGTGGAATGCGTGCTCGGCGGCATCTTTTTCAATGCGGGGCAGATGTGTTCTGCAACATCGCGCCTTCTGGTGGAAAAATCGATTGCGCCAAAGCTAATAGACGCCATAATCGCCGGAAGCCGGGCGCTGAAGCCCGGCGATCCACTGGATGAGGGGACTGCAATCGGCCCGATCACCATGAAGGCGCAGCACGACAAGGTGCTCGCCTATATCGAGCGCGGCAAGGCCGAAGGCCTGACACTGCTTTCGGGCGGTGGCAAGCCGGCCGGTCTGGAAGGCTGGTTCGTCGAACCGACCATCTTCGCCGACGTGCCGACGACAAGCGCCCTCTGGCGCGAGGAAATTTTCGGGCCGGTCCTGTGCATCCGCACCTTCGAGACGGAAGAAGAGGCCGTCGCGCTCGCCAACGATTGCGACTTCGGCCTCGTCGCGACCGTCGTCGGCGGTGACGACGAACGGGCGAACCGCGTCGCGGACGCCATCGAGGCGGGTCATGTGTGGATCAACAGTCCGCAGGCCATTTTTGTCCAGACATCGTGGGGCGGCTTCAAGGCGAGCGGCATCGGCCGGGAACTCGGTCCCTGGGGCATGTCGTCCTATCTCGAAGTCAAACACGTCACATCGCGCCTGAAACACTAACGCAAACGACGGACCGGGGGGCATGTCGAAAAAGAAGAAAGAGCGGAAGAAAGACAAAAAAGAAAAGAAGCGCGACAAGCGCGAGAAGCACTCGAAGTCACCTGAGGGGTACATCATGGAAACCATCCGCAACGTTGCCGACCTTCGCGTCGTCATGCACCGCAACGAGCGTCCGATCTATTTCATCTCCGCGACGAACTTCAACCTGATCGGCATCGACGAATGGGTGCGGAACTTCAAGTTCGTGAGCTACATCGACTGCTTCGACGGTCGCCACCCCAATGTGTTCGTCCCCTCCGAAATCCCCCATGCCGAATTCGAGAGCATCGAGGACATCAACAACTACCTGCTCCAGCACAAGGAAGTGATCGACTACATCACGAAGCGGGGCGGCCGGGCCGTCGCCACCTTCCTGATGTTCGACGAAACGACCGAGGAGATCTGCAAGGATCTCGGCATCGAGATCTGGTTCCCCAAGGCCAAGCTCCGCCAGCGTTGCGACAACAAGATGGAGACCGTGCGCATCGGCAACAAGGCGGGCGTGCCCTCCGTGCCGAACACGCTGGCCCCCGCGCGCACCTATGAGGAACTGCTGGCCTCGGCGAAGAAGGCCGGCATCGGCAAGGATCTCGTGGTGCAGACCGCCTTCGGCGACAGCGGCCATACGACCTTCTTCATCGCCAGCGAGGAAGACTACAACCGTCACGCCGCGGAGATTTCCGCGGAAGACGAAGTGAAGATCATGAAGCGCATCAAGTGCCGCGGCGCGACCATGGAAGCCTGCACCACGGCCTCCGGCACGCTCGTCGGCCCACTGCTGACGGAAGTCGTCGGCCAGCCGGCGCTGACGCCCTACAAGGGCGGCTGGTGCGGCAACGAGATCTTCCCCGGCGCATTCTCGGAAAAGATCCGCGCCAAGGCGCGCGACATGGCCTATCGCTTCGGCAACCAGCTTCGCGAGGAGGGTTATCGCGGCTATTTCGACCTCGATTTCCTCATCGATATCGAAGACAACGAGGTCTATCTCGGCGAACTGAACCCGCGCATCTGCGGCGCCAGCTCGATGACCAACCACGCCGCCTTCGCCTATGCCGATGCGCCGCTCTTCCTGTTCCATCTCATGGAATTCTCCGGCATCGACTACAAGATCGATGTCGAGGAACTGAACAATCGCTGGGCGCAGAAGGAATTCATCGATTCCTGGTCGCAGGTCGTCATCAAGTCGACGGAGGATCTCGTTGACATCGTCACCCATGCGCCGGCGACGGGCGTCTACCGCATGGCGTCCGACGGCAGCGTGTCCTACGACCGCTTCGACTATCACCGCCAGGCGATCGAGAGCGAGCAGGAAGCCTTCTTCCTGCGCATCACCGGCCCCGGCGACTACCGCTACGAGGGGGCCGACCTCGGCATCCTCATCACGCGCGGACGGGTGATGGACGACGAATTCGAGCTGAACGAGCGCGCCAGCAACTGGATCAAGGGCATCAAGCGCCTCTATGCCAGCAAGCCGCTGACGGAAATCCAGCGCGACGACGCGCCGGAGGCCGGCTCCTTCAAGATCCTGTAGGGCATCATGGACCTTCAGTTTGAAGCCATCGACGAAGACATGCCCGGCCCCAAGTGGCGCCGGGTGTTCGATCGCCACTGGCACGCCTATAGCCGCTGGTTCGTGCGCGACGGGGTCCGTTCGCGCCCGACCTATTTAATGAGCCTCAAGGCCCTGCGCACGCATATGCCGGAGCTGGTGCCGACCTACGAGGCCATCGTCGCGGCGGCCGGCGGGGGAGACCTCGAGGCCCGGTTTCTCTCCATGTGGTGCCCGCCCTTCTATGTCGGCGGGTGTTCGCAGGCGATCCTGACGGGTGCGGAACCGGCGCTCATCCGCAACTACGACTACAGCCCGCGCCTTCTCGAAGGCACCTGGCTCGCCTCACGCTACAACAAGCGGGTGGTGGCGGTGGTCGATTGCCTGTGGGGCGTGCTCGACGGCGTCAACGAGGACGGGCTGACCGTCTCGCTTTCCTTCGGCGGGCGCACGGCGGCAGGGCAGGGGTTCGGCATTCCCGTCGTCCTGCGTTATGTCCTGGAATTTGCCAGCAGCACGGCGGAAGCCGTCGCCATGCTCCAGCGCATTCCCGTGCACATGTCCTATTCCATCGCCATCATCGACCGCCAGGGCAACCACGCAACCGTCTATGTCAACCCCGACCGGCCGACCGAGGTGGTGGAGCGACGCGTCAGCACCAATCATCAGCACGGTGTCGAATGGGCGCGCCATGCCGAGACCACCAAATCGGTGGAGCGCGAGGCATCGCTGGAGAAATCGCTGGCGGGGGCAGCGAATATCGAGGCCCTCCTTTCCAGCTTCCTGCGTCCGCCGGTCTATCAGACCTCCTACGGGCGTGGCTACGGCACGCTCTACACCGCTCTCTACAGGCCGCTGGATGCCTCGGTCGAGCTGGTCTGGCCGGGTTCCACCTGGCGACAATCCTGCGAGACCTTCACGGAAGAGGTCCGCATCATCCGCTTCAACGACGGGGATTCCGGCGGCTTCGCGCCGACCTTCAAGCAGGGCGCGGTGAGCAGCTAGGGATTTTGGGAGACTGACAATGAAAGTAGTTGTTCTTGGCGCCGGTGTCGTTGGCACCGCGGCGGCCTGGTATCTGTCGAAAGACGGCCATGACGTGACCGTCCTGGAGCGTCACGAGGACGTGGCGCGCGGCACCAGCCAGAGCAATGCCGGCCTCGTCTCACCGGGCGATTCCACGGCCTGGGCCTCGCCGGGCGCACTCACCACTTTCATGAAGTCGCTCTTCCGCTCCGATCTCGGCATCAAGGTGCGCTTCAGCCTCGATCCGCAGTTTCTTTCCTGGTGCATGCGCTTCCTCATGCAGTGCACGCAGGCCCGCGCCGATGCCAATACCGAGGTGAAGCTGCGGCTCGCCTTCTACGCCCGCCAGTGCATCAACGCGCTGCAGGAGGAAACCGGCATTTCCTATGACGACCGGCGCAAGGGCATTCTCTACTTCTATCGGTCGCAGCAGAGCATGGACGCCGGCGCCAAGCACATGCGCTACATCGCCGACCGGGGCCTCGAGATCGAGGTGGTCGACCGCGAGCGGCTGGTGACGCTGGAACCGGGCCTTGCAGCGGTCAAGCACCAGCTTGCCGGCGGCGTCTATTCGCCGATGGACCAGACGGGAGACAGTTCCCTCTTCACCCGAAGCCTCGCCGAACAGGCCCGCGCACGCCACGGCGTCGATTTCCGTTTCCGGACGACCGTCACGGGCCTCGACGTTCAGGGCGGGCGGGTCAAGGCAGTGCTGACGGACAAGGGGCCGGTCGCCTGCGATGCCGTCGTGCTGTCGCTCGGGCCGGAAAGCGCGCTGCTGGCGCGCAAGATCGGTATCGACGTGCCCGTCTATCCCGTGAAGGGCTATACCGCGACGCTCCCCATCGACGCCGACAAGGGACCGACCATGGGCGGCGTCGACGAAGACCGTCTGATCGCCTATTCCCGCCTCGGCAATCGCCTGCGCCTCGCCTCCACCGCCGAGTTCGCCGGCTACGACCGCTCGTTCAAGCCCGCCGATTTCACGACCATGTTCAAGACGGCGCACGATCTCTTCCCCGGCGCCATCGACGAGACGAAGGCGGTGCTCTGGTCTGGCCTGCGCCCCATGATGCCCGGTTCGGTGCCGGTGCATGGACGGGCGCGCTACGAAAACCTGTTCCTCGATACCGGCCACGGCCATGTCGGCTGGACCATGGCCTGCGGTTCGGGAAAGCTCGTCGCCGACCTCGTTTCCGGTCGCAAACCCGACATCGACACCGCGGGCCTGCTCTACAGGAACTAGGCGTTCCGGCAAAAACGCGAACCGGCTTTCGGTTCGCACATGCGACAAACAAGGGATTGCCATGTCCGATCCGCAAATCTCCATCGATCTTGCCCGCATCGAACGGAATGCCCGCGCCGTGGTGGACCTTTGCCGCGCCTCCGGCATCACGCCCTTCGGCGTCACCAAGGGCACCTGCGGCATGCCACAGGTGGCGCGCGCCATGTTGCGCGGCGGCATCGCCGGCATCGCCGAATCCCGCTTCGAGAATATCCGGCGTCTGCGCGACGCCGGCATCGACTGCCCGATCATGCTGCTGCGCTCCCCGCCGCTGACGCGGGTGGAGGAACTCGTGCGCACGGTCGACATCAGCCTGCAATCCGAACTGCAGTTGCTGCGCGAGATTTCCCGCGTCGCCGAACGGCTCGGCAAGGTGCATGACGTCATCCTGATGATCGATCTCGGCGACCTGCGCGAGGGCATCTGGCCGAACGACCTCGTGCCCACCGTCGAGGCGGTCATGGAACTGCCGGGTGTGCGTATCGCCGGCGTCGGCACGAACCTCACCTGCTTCGGCGCGATCATCCCGACGCAGGAAAACCTGACGCAGCTCGTCGGCCATGCCTACAAGGTGGAGAGCATCACCGGCCGCCCGCTCGACTGGGTATCCGGCGGCAATTCCTCCTCGCTTCCCCTGCTGCTTGCCGGCGGCATGCCAGCAGGCGTGAACAACCTGCGCATCGGCGAGGCGATCCTGCAGGGCGGACGCGATACGTTCCTCACCGAGCCGTGGGAAGCGCTCGACCGCGATGCCTTCGAGCTGACCGGGGAACTGCTGGAAGTGAAGACTAAGCCGTCCCTGCCCATCGGCCAGTCCGGTCTCGATGCCTTCGGCAATGCCCCTGTCTTCATCGATGAGGGGGACCGGCTGCGCGGCATCGCCAATATCGGCCGCGAGGACGTCATCGCCGAAGGCCTTATCCCCACGCGGCCGGGCGTGCGCGTGCTCGGCGCATCGAGCGACCATCTGGTGCTCGACCTCACCGAGGCCGACCCGCCGCTGCATGTCGGGGAAAATGTCAGCTTCCGCATGAACTACGGCGCGCTGCTGACCGTCATGACGTCTGAATATGTGGAGAAGGTACCGATGCGAGATGTGCACGAGGCCGGCGAGCGCAAGACCTACACCATCGAGACGGATGCCATCGGCGGCGCGCTGGTCGTCGTGCAGAACGTTGCCGAGCGCATTGACCATCTCGGCTTCGAGCGGGGTGCGGATGAAAAGGCTCTCGCGCTTTCCATTTCCGCCCGCCGGCGCGACACGCTGTCCCATGTCGAGGCTGCCGGCCGCAAGCACGATGCGCTCGGCCTTGTCTGGCTCGATTCCGATGCGGCCATGATGCCGGACGCCGACCCGGCCGTCCCGCCACCGGAAAACGCCGTGCTGCGCCGCATGCTCTCTCGCCTGCCGCCCTATATCGCGCCGGAGAACATCGTTCTTCTCGGCCTGCGCAATGCCGCGCCGGAGGAGGTGGAGGCGCTGAAGGCCTCGCGCATGCGTATCTTCACCATGGCGGAGATCGATGCGGTCGGCCTGCGGCAGGCGATGCGCGATGCCATCGCCATCGCATCCGCGGGAACGCGCGGCTTTCATCTCTGCTATTCGCCGACAGTCACCGATATGTCCGGCTGGAGCGGCGGCATCGGCGGCATCACGGTGCGCGAGACCCATTCGGCCATGGAGATGGCGGCGCTAAGTGGCAAGTTGCGTTCGCTGAGCGTTTCGGGCATTGATGCCGCGCTGCCGTCACCGATCGGCGCGGAATGCGCCAACTTCATCCTCTCGGCCTTCGGCAAAACCATTCTTTGATCAAACAGGGAGACTTTTCATGATCAAGCGTATCAAGCCCGGCAAGCGCTTCTGCGAAGCTGTCGTCGTCAACGGCGTCGTCACCACGGCCGGCGTCACCGGCGAAGGCGCCGACACGGTCGCTCAGACCCGCGACATCCTGGCGACGATCGACGGCCTGCTGGCCGAAGCCGGCACCTCCAAGGCAAAGCTGCTCACCGCCAACATCTGGCTGCGTGACATTGCCCACTTCAGCCAGATGAACGAAGTCTGGGACCAGTGGGTCGACAAGGACAACCTGCCGGTCCGCGCCACGGTGGAAGCCCGTCTTGCGGCTCCCGAACTGCTGGTCGAAATCCAGGTCACCGCGCTCGTCTGAGCCTGACCCGATCAAAAAAGGGCCAAGGCTGCGCAAGCGGCCTCGGCCTTTTGATTCAGTCCATCCGTTTCAGCCCGTTCGTATCAGCTAATGACGAGCGGCGCGCTGTGAAGATAGCGGGCGACCTTGCGCTTCGCCGCGATATCCGCCCAGACCAGCTCGACATCACCCGCCTTCAGGCCTGTCGCCTCGGCGACCGTCTGTGCCGGCAGGGCGTTTTCCAGACCATAGAGGCAGATGTCCATCTTGCCGTAGGGCAGGGCGAAATAGAACTCTTCCTGCGTTTGCGGCAGCGAATAGGTGTCGGTCGTCGGCGGGCGGGAGAGGATTTCCGCCGGCACGCCGAGATAGGCGGCAAGCTGATAGACCTGCGACTTGTAGAGATGGGCGATGGGCTTGATATCGGCCGCGCCGTCGCCGTTCTTGACGAAGAAGCCCTGGTCGTATTCCAGCCGGTTCGGCGTGCCGAGCACGGCGAAGTTCAGCCGGTCGGCGTGGTAATATTCCAGTTGCTTGCGGGTGCGCTGCTTCATGTTCGTCGCCGCGACGATGCCGAGATAAGCACTGGCGGAAAGGCGCACCTTGCGCGTCTCGCCGTCCGGCGAGCGCACGACCAGCGAGGAAATGTTGTAGCCGCCCGTCGTCATGGGATTGTCGAACACGATCTTGGACGCCCAGCCGGCGCCGTATTCCGGCACGGCCTCGCGGATGAAGGCGTCACGCCGTTCGTAGCAGCCCATGGCCGCGAGCGACGGGCCGATATCCTCCACCACGCTCTCGATGCCGAAGGTCGCGGCAACGCTGCGGCCGAGGCGCAGGCTGTCCGGATCGGAATCATTTTCCGGCATGTAGAGCGCGAAGACGTTCTTCGCACCCAGCGCCCGCACGGCGAGTGCTGCCGACAGGCTGGAATCGATGCCGCCGGAAAGGCCGAGCACGAGGCCGCGCTTGCGCAGGTCCTTGCGCAGCTTCTCGCGCATCCAGGTGGTGATGCGCTCCACTTCCGCGGCTGGATCGAGCACGAGCGGCGCGAAGGAGGGCGTATGGGACATCGGTGCGGTCATGCGTTCGATCCTGTCGTGGTGGCGGATTGGGCGGCGAGCCGGCGGCTTGCCTTGCCGGATTCGGTCTTGGGAAGGGTCTCCCGGAATTCGACGACCTTCGGGACCATGTGGTCCTCGAGGTTCTGCGCACAGAAGCGCATGACATCCCGTTCGGTCAGCGCCGGGTTGGCGGCAACGACGATGGCCTTGACGGCCTCGCCCAGCACCTCGTGCGGCACGCCGACGACCAGCGCCTCGGCGACGCCGGGCATGCGGTGCAGCACGTCCTCCACGGCCTTCGGCGCGACCTTCTCGCCGCGCGGCTTGATGATGTCGTCCGTGCGCGCGACGAAGGTGAGGTAACCGTCCGCATCCGCCGTGAAGAGGTCGCCGGTATGGAGACGGAGCGCACCGGTGCGCGGATCGGGGCGCAGCGCCTTGCGGGTCGCGTCTTCCTTGCGCCAATAGCCGCGCATGACATTCGGCCCGCTTATCACCAGTTCGCCGACCGTGCCCGGCGGAACCGGCAGTCCCGTCTCGTCCACCACCTCGGTGCGCGCACCCGGAATGGCGATGCCGACGGAGCCGCGTCTGACATCGATGGCCTCAGGCGGAAGATAGGTGGCCCGGGTGCATTCGGTCTGGCCATACATCACGAAAAGCCGCACATGCGGCAGGGCGGTCCGCAGCCAGTCGATATGGGCGCCCGGCAGGGGGGCGGCGGCGCTGGTCATGTAGCGCAGACTGGCAAACAGCGAGGGGTCGAACTCGCGGGCCTGCATCATCATCGCGGCCATCGCCGGCACCAGCGGGAAGCCCGTGACACGCTCATCGCGGATCTTTTCGAAGATTGCCTGCGGAAAGGCGAAGGACTTTTCGATGACGAGCGTCGCACCGACCTTCATCGCGGTGACGAGTTGGTTGAGCCCGTAGCCGAAGGACATCGGCAGGACGACGAGGATCGTGTCGGCGGCCGTGTTTTCCAGATAGGATGTGATCGACCGGGCGGCCGCGTCTATGTTCGCATGCGCGAGCATCACGCCCTTCGGCGCGCCGGTCGAGCCGGACGTGTAGATCAGCGCCGCAAGCTCGTCGTCCGCTCCGGCCTGGGGCATGAACGGCGCCGCCGCGAGGCCGGCTTCGAAGCTCCCGCCGTCGCCGGTCACCAGGCGGGGAAGGGCGGCAAGCGCAACGGTTGCGTCGACCAGCCGCTCGAGCCGGCCTTCCGTGACGAGAATGGCCGGCGTGCAATCCTCGGCGATCTCGGCCAGCCGCGGTCCCTTGCTCGACGGGTTGACTGGGCAGATAACCGCGCCCGCGATCCACGTCGCGAAGACCGTCACAGCCGCCTGCCAGCCGTTGTCGAGAAGGATCAGCACGCGGTCGCCGCGGTCGACGCCGCTCGCGCGCAACGTCGTTGCCATTCGGCTGGCAAGACCGAGGAAACGCGCATAGCTCAGCCGCGTGTCGCCGGAGACGATCGCCGTCTTCCCGCCATCGTGCGCTGCGCTTTCGCGTAGATAATCCTCGATCCGCATGACGGTTGCGCCTTCAGGCTGCCTGCTTGCGCTCGATGAAGCCGGCGATGCGATCGATCGTATCGAGGTTCGTCGGCACGATATCGACGTCGGCGACGGCGATGGCGAAACGCTCCTCGAGGAAACCGACGAGTTCCAGGATGCCGGTGGAATCGATCAGGTCGTTGTCGATCAGCGAGAGATCCGCCGGCAGCGGATGGCTCTCGTCGCCGAACAGGAAGTTTTCCACGATGAAGGCGCGGATGGCGGCTTTCGTTTCTTCGGTCATTGTGCAGCGTGTCCCATGCTTGATACGGGTTGTGATGATTGCGCGGCCGCGCCGCGCAGGAGTTCCGTCGAAAGGATTCCGATGAAGGCCGCATTGTCGCGGAAGCCGGCGGCCTGGCCCTTCAGGACCTTGTCCTTCAGCTTGCCGACCATCTGGGCGTTGAACAGGCCGCCCTCCGCCAGTCGTTCCGGCGACAGGACGGCGTCGAGATAGGCAGGCCTTGCCGATCCGGCAAAGGCCTCGGCGTCCGGCGCGCGATAGGGCTGCTTCGGCCGGTCGATGATCGCCTCCGGCACGATGCCGCGTGCGGCCTGCTTGAGGATGTGCTTTTCCCGCAGCCCCAGCAGCTTGGCGTCGGGGGAAAGGCGCGTGGCAAAGTCGACCACGCGGGGGTCGAGGAAGGGGAAGCGACCCTCCACGGCATTGGCCATCATCACCCGGTCGCCCTGGCTGGAGAGGATATAGCCCGGCAGCAGGAAGGCGGTTTCGAGATATTGCGCCTGATGCAACGGGTGCCAGCGGCCGAAGTCGGCCGGCAGCCGCCCCGCAAGGTCGGCAGCGGCATCGTAGTCGCCGATGGCCTCCTTGAGGCCAGCGGAGAAGAACAGCTTCGCCGCTGCCGTCGAGCGGAAGCGGGGGCGATGGGAATAGAGCGGATCGTCGAGCGCTTCGGAGCCGAAAGCGAAGAAGCGCGCCAGATATTCCGGCGTCTGCTGCTTGAGACCGGGCAAATAGGGATAGAGCCGCTGGAAAAGGCGCGAGCGCCGGGCGGAGTCCGGCTGCCGGCCGCAGAAGCGGCGCACCCGCGCCTCGCGGAAAAGGTCGTAGCCCGCGAAGATCTCGTCGGCGCCTTCCCCCGTCAGAACCACCTTCATGCCGCGCTCGCGCACCCGCGCCGAAAGGAGATGGAGCGGAACAGGTGCCGTGCGCAGGATCGGGCAACCGATCTGCTGCATGACGGCAGGCATGCGTGAGACGATGGCCTCGGCCGGGCATTCCACGCTGTCCGCCTCGGCGTCGAGCGTTGCGGCCATCCGGCGCTGCCAGCTGCTCTCGTCATGTTCCTCGCTACGGAAGGTCAGCGAGAAGGTGCGCAGACCCCGCGTCACCGTTTTGGCGGCGAGAGCGGCGATGAAGGAAGAGTCGAGGCCGCCCGAGAGATAGGCGCCGACGGGCACGTCGGCGCGCAGGCGAATACGGGTCGCGTCCGCGAGGAGGGCCCGCAGCTCCTCGGCCTGCGCCGCGACCGGGCCGGCCGGCGGGACGTCGCTACGGTCGGGATAGGAAAGTCGCCACCAGGGCCGGACCGTGCGCTGTCCGTCCTGCACGGTCATGACATGGCCGGGCGGAAGCTCATGGATACCACGGAAAGCGGTGCGCGGCGGAATGGGGCACCAGAGGGTGAAGATCTGGTCGAGCGCCAGCGGATCGATCTCGGCCGTCATGCCGGGGAGGGCAAGCAAAGCCCCGACCTCCGAGGCAAAGAAGAGCGCGCCCTCATGCTCCGCATAGAAGAGCGGCCGTACGCCCATGCGATCGCGCGCCAGCACGAGCGTGCGCGTCCGGGCGTCATGCAGGGCGAAGGCGAAGTCGCCGTTGAAATCCGAGAGGCAGTCGAGCCCCTTTTCCGCATAGGCGGCGAGCAGCACCTCCGTGTCGGAGGAGGTGCGGAAGCGGTGGCCGCGCGCGGCGAGGTCTTCGCGCAGTTCCACATAATTGAAGATTTCACCGTTGAAGGAGACGGCAAGGCCAGCCTCCTCGCGGGTCATCGGCTGCGCGCCATCGGCAAGGCCGACGATGGAAAGGCGGGTGTGGGCAAGGCCCGTATCGCCGCGCCGCCATACGCCCTCGGCGTCCGGGCCGCGATGCCGCAGAGCGGCGATCATACGGGCGAGGTAATCCGCGGCCTTCTCGGGCGCGATGGTGTTTCCGTGATATCCCGCGATCCCGCACATGCCGGTTACTCGAAACTGTCGCCGATCAGGCGCGTCCAGCCCTCACCGGCAAGGCCATTCAGGAAAGCGCGGCCGTTCGTCATCGCGTCGACAAGCGCCGGGTCGCGCGAATGCACGACGGTGGAGGATGCGTGGAGGAAAGCGATCTTCTTGCCGATCATCGCCTGCAGCAGCGCCGGCTGCGTCTGGCCCCGAATGGCGACGAGGCCGCGTTCATGGGCACTGCGCAGCAGGCAATCGATCACGATCGATTCCTGACCGGGCGCTGCCATGATCTGCACCGTGCGCCCGATGCCGCCAGGGTTTCCATAATAGAGATAGAGGCCGACGACCTTGCCGGATCGGGTCTTGACGAGATGGCAGATGCGCTCGCCATGATGGGCCTTGCGGGCCGCGTGCCGAAGCATGTCCCGCAGCACGGGTGGCTCCCACAACGGACGAAGGGCGAAGGGGGTCAGCAACTGCCGGCAGGCATCGATGACGTCGTCATCCGTCGCCGGTGTCGCGACGAAGGCATCCGCCTTTCCCGCAAGAGACGTATAGTGCGACCAGGCCTGCTTGTCGCCCGGCCGGAAGAGAAGCCTGTCGGCCAGCCGTGCGGCAGGCTTTGCCAGCCGCGCAAGGGCAATCCGCCGCGAGGCGGCTTCCACGACAAAGGCAGAAGGTTTCAGGATGCGCAGCCAGTCGAGACTGTAGGGGCCGAGAACATGCGCCCGCGCCGTGCGCCACATCTCCGTGGAGACATCGTTGGAGGTCTCCGTGAAGGAAAGGGCCTGCGGCCCGGAAAGCACGTCGCGCAGCAGGCGCGCGCCGGCAAAAGGATCGGTGTCGCGGTCGTCACAGGCGAAGGTGCCGCAATTGGCCGCCCACAGGCGTCGCCCCTCGAACTCCATCTCCATCGGCAGGACACCGAGAAAACCCGAGACCGTTCCATCGGCGCGGACATGGACACGGGAATAGAGCCCCGCATCGCGGTTCGCGCCATCGAGGAAGAGCGTGCAGAGATATGCCTTGAGATTGGCGCTCGCCGGCATATCGGTCTTGCGCAGCAAACGCTGGAAGAGGTCTGCAACGGCCGCCACGTCGCCGGCTTCAAATGAACGTACGCTCGACATCTCGACCCACTCAGAACCCGTTCCATTGCGGTTCCCGGTGGAAAATCCCACCGATCCCTGCTTACCCGACGACCGATGAAGAAAAGGTCAAAAAGCGTTTGCCGCGCATCGCCTCGATGGAGGAGTCCCTGGTATTTCAATGACGGACGCCAGAAGACGCACCCTTTGCCTTGAAATCCGGTGGTCGACTGTTCTTTGAGACTTTCCCGAGAGGGAAGATCAGCCCCATCGGGCGTCGATTTTGTTATTGTTTCATTAAGCCTGTTGTATCGATTGGGGTGTTGTTTTCCCGAAATCGATC
>NZ_JBBEYH010000044.1:0-11732 GCF_050172695.1 Shinella sp. G-2
ATCCTCCTCCTGACGACCAAGGATCAATGATGCACCGTTACACTCCGGGACCACACACCTAGGGAGCAAAGCCACCCTTGATCAGAAAGGCGACTACTGCCGCTCTATCCCGCCGCAATGTGTGGCCTCGATACGCTGCAATATCTCTTTGATGACCTTAATGTCCTCAGATTGGGCCGAGACGAGTGCCTGCAGGTCTTTGATAGCCGCCGCGGTGCTAGCCGTCGTCTGCTCCGCCGCGGCGATCCTATAGGCGAGATTGTCGATCTTGCGCACCTCGCCTTCCAGAGACCGGAACCGTTCTTCCGTCCGGCCCTCGATGGCCTTGACCTCTGCTAGCCGCTCCTTGTGGTACTAGTCGTGGCCGACCCGCCAGCGCTGCAGCTCTTCGATATCGCGGGTGGTGTTGGCCCAGACATAAATTCGTGGCCGCGAAGGTGGCAAGGCTGATCACCTGCAGGATTGTGTTGAGGTTCCATTCAAGTTTAGGCGCCCGCGAAATTTCCATCGTCCTTTCCTCCGTCAGAGTGCCGCTGCCTCGTCGTGCCGACGGCATTCGTCGACGGCCCAGGTCTTCGACCCGCATAGCCCTGCGACAGTGTCGTCGATCTTGTCCTGGTCGGTGACGGTTGCGCCGCGCGCACCGATCAGGGACGTTCCTGACGACTGCGCGAGCGGCACTATTCAGCCGCTCTTTCGACGCAGACACCCGTTGCGTTGAGGTACACGCGGCCACGCTCGCGGCACAGGCGGCGAGCAACGCGAGCTTTGTCAGCTTCATTGGGTCAGTTCTCCGATTGCTTTGGTGGTGGCCGTATCGAGCTCGGCTCGCTCCAGCGCCCTGCCCTCAGATCGGGCAGCCGGCAGAGATGCCACATGGGTGTAGGCATAGACGACCAGCGTGCGGAGGAACGCGCCAGCTGCCAGTTTCGCGGCGTCGAGGAGGCCGATTATGCTTCGATCTCGGATTTCAGGTCCGTGACGGCCTTGGCGAGCTCGAAGCGCCGCTTGATTGCATACGCCGCGAAAGCAGCGACAAGAACGACGATGGCAAGCTGCACCCGCCAGTCATCGAAGACGGCGAGAACTGGGACAAGCACGCTCGTGACGATCCATTGCCAAACCGTCTTCGATTTCATCGGCGATTGTTCAAGTCACCAGGGTCAGCCACGACAGGCTTTTCGATGATGACCGGCTCCGGCGCCTGCTTGGCCCTATCCACCGCGAGGCGCCCCGCAATAACCGCTCGATCAAGGACGGATTCGACTTTCTCCGGGCTCACGAGCGCTTTGTTCGGGCCATCGCCAGCATAGAAGCTCTGCCCCCGTCTCAGTGCATGCTCTGCGTCATCGTTGCTGCGAGAACTGGGAAGCTCGCCCATTCCTGCGCCAAGCGCTTACCAAACTCCGTTCGGTAGATCTTGCCGGCGATGAAAAGATCATAGCCGCGCCGCTTGAGAAGCCGGTGCCCAACTGGTCCTAAAGTTCCGGCGTGAAAAGGTCACTGCCGCTGATCGACGGGTTCGTCTTCGCTAGGTCGATGAGCGTCACCCGCATGAACTGATAGGCCCCGGCTGCGCTGGAGATGTGGTTCTTGGACCATCCCTTTTGGGCGTCAATGATATCGCTGTAGGTCATTGATGTCAGGGGCTTGGTGAGCTTGCCCTGCTTGTTCGCAAAGATGACATCGTAGTATGCGCTGTCGTCCCGGCCGACTTCAGTCTTGCGAATGAAGGCTAGCAGGATCGCCGTGCCATTTGGAGTGGTGCGGTTCATGGGGTGTCCTTTCGAAGTTCGAGGCAAGGATGGCAGTCACCCAGGCCAGTCGGGCGAGATCAGAATTCCGCGCCCAAACAGACTGGGCCCGTCATAAAAACTGAATGAAATCGTGGGAAGGAACGACGCTCGAGTGGGTCTACAGTGGTGCTGACGCGGCCGAAATTCCCAGCATGTAAGCTACTCCGCATGCAACTGCGGAGTTGTTGCTAGGGCGAGTTGAACGTGCGATCCTCAACCAAACGTTGGGAGAAAGTGAATGTCTGTTGTAAGCCACAAAGATAAGGTGATTGACAAATGGCGGGACGAGAGCAGCCCGGACTTCGGATATTTTGACCAGGTTGAAGACAAGCTCGGTTTGTTTTGGACGCCCGGAAGCGTCTTCCGCAGGCAGTTCGACACCCTGGACCTCTCGTTCGTCGTGGAGATCGCTTGCGGCAAGGGGCGGCACGCAGCCCAAATCGCCGACCGATGCGGCAAGCTGGTCTTGGTGGATACGTCAAAGGACGCAATCGAATTTACCAAGAACCGCTTTCGCGAAATGCCAAACGTCGAGTGCGTTCATTCCGAAGGAGGCGAGAGCCTAGCCTTCATCCCGGACGAGGCAGCGACGGCGGTCTTCAGCTATGACGCCATGGTTCATTTCGAACCAACGACGGT
Organism: Shinella sp. G-2; assembly: GCF_050172695.1. Classification (NCBI taxonomy): domain Bacteria; kingdom Pseudomonadati; phylum Pseudomonadota; class Alphaproteobacteria; order Hyphomicrobiales; family Rhizobiaceae; genus Shinella; species Shinella sp. G-2. The sequence goes on from NZ_JBBEYH010000044.1 coordinate 2,436, forward strand.
TTTTGCCTATTTGCGAGAAACGTACCGCATCCTAAAGCCCGGTGGCCGCGCATTTTTCCACCATTCCAACTATTCGAAGCAGCCAGACCAGGACTTCAACCTGGCGCCGGGATGGCGCAATTACATGACGTCCGACCTGTTTCGCCATTTCGCACATCGAGCCGGCCTTGAAATACTGGACCACAGGGTGTTTCAGTGGGCAGATCCCGATTCAGATGCGCTCACGCTGATGCGGAAACCTGAGTAAGAATAACGCAGAGAACCACCCTATATGTCGCCCCCGCGCTCGATACGACTGAAAGAGATAGACCTAAGCTCGTCTAAGATGATGCGCCCTCCGGAACGGCAGGTGAAAGGCAGCGACGGTTCGCTCATCGACAAAGATTACCTCTTCGAGGCCGATGTAGACGGGTTTATCCGCAGCGCGCTTGATCAATCCGCCATGAACGAGCAGGTGATCGTCATGGGCGATAGCGTGATCGAATGCATGTTTGTCGACCATGGGGAGAGGATGACGGACCATGCAGAACTTGAATTGCGCTCTTTGGGGTTTTCCACCGCTGTCCGAAATGGAGGAGTGACCGGAGCAACCTCGCTGCACATCCTGAACGCGATTATTAACAAGATCGCACCGATCAAGCCGCGTTTGGTCGTCTTGGCCAGCGGCATTATGGATCAGGACTGCATGCTCGATCCGGATAGTTTCTGGACAACACACCCTTATCTGACGCCAATTCGTTTTGACCCTCCAATTCCGCAACCAGAACCCGCACTTCTCCCTGACCTCCAAATGGGAGACCGGCTCGGCATTCTAAAAATAATAAAGGCGGCATGCGAAAATCTCGGCCTGCCGCTTGCTGTCGCGACCACAGCTCACCGCGGGAACGACGCGTACACGGCCGCAAGAATGCCATGGATCGAAAACTACACCGCGCGCAGGCGGGCCGTTAATGCGCAGACGCGAGAATTTGCACTATCAGCCGGTCTGCGCCTCATTGACGTAGAGCAAGAATTCTCCGAGACGCACGGCATCTTCTACGACCAGTTCCATCTCAACGCCAACGGAGCCGCTGAGGTGGGAAGCTTCTTCGGAAGAGAAATTGCGGATATTCTCTCTTGATTAAGAAGCTGGCTCGGGGTCCCAGAAGCGTGACATATTGCTCTGATCGAAGTCGATTTTCAGCTTGCCACTAAAGGCACCGGAATACTTCACCCATAGAATACCAGTTGCAGCATCGTATCGAGCGGCTGAAAACCCGCACAGGCGTGCAGGCCATTATTCCGTTGCTTGCGATGAAACCTGCTCTGATCCCCAAAAGCTGGACCGTTCATAACTGGAGTTTTCCGCGGTAATTTCCCAGCTGGGAACAGGAGCGGAAGCATGAAAGCATCGAAGTTTTCGGACGCCCAGAAGGCGCTTATTTTGAAGCAAGGCGACGATGGCGTGCCAGTGGCAGAGATCTGCGGGAAGGCGGATATCAGCCAGGCGACCTATTTCAATTGGCTCAAGAAGATTGTCGCGGATCTGACGCTGGACCGCGAGATGCTACAGGACGTCATCCGCCGAAAGCTCTGAGGCCTGTCCGCCAGCGAAAGCTGATCGACGGGATGCTGGTGGATTGGGGCATATCGATCCGACGGGCTTGCAAGGTCCTGAGGTTCGATACGTCTACTTACCACTACAAGCTCCGCCGCACCGGGCAGGCCCCACTCGAAAGATGCATCAAGGAGATTTATGAGACACGCGTGCGGTATGGCTATCGGCGTGTCCATGTTCACTTGCGCCGCGATGGCTGGAAGATCTATATGAAGCGGCATCGTCGAATAGGCGATCCAGCACCTTGTGCGATGTCGGTGTTGATAGTGCCTCGTCTGACATGTACGCAGCGAGGATGTCTGCTTCGACAACGGTCACCTGGGCATCAGAGAGCGCTCGAAGGACATTCTGCCGATATTGCAGATAGCGCCGCATCTCCTCCGGAACAGCAAGCGTCTTGATGACATCAGTGTAGGCATCCCGCTCGAATACGTGGATGAAACCAGCGGTCTGGCTGGTATGGTACTGAATGCACCGGCAATCTTCCGGCAGTGACGGACCAGCGTCAATAGAGGATGATCTTTTCGATTTGCTGGATATCATCACCACTTACTTCATGACGCTGCCCGCGTTCATTAGCGATTGAGATCGAAGCGTGCTCGTTCAAGAATCGGAGTGAGTCCTTGATCTGCCGTGCGGCAGTCCGCATGATTGCATCCTTGAACCAGCGCCTTTCGGCTTCGGGATCGTCCTTTGGTTCGGCCCGCTCTTTCATCTGGATGATGAAGGCCGTCTCACCGAGCCAGACGAAGCTATCGGCGAGTTTTAGTTCTTGGCCAGGCCGTGGCGAAAACTGGTTCTGTGAAAACGTGAACTCCTTCCAGAAGGTGGAGCCGTTCAGCTGCGCAGTGACTTCCTCGAGGGTCATGCAGTTCCTGGAGCTGGATGTTGGTCCGCCTAGACATAAATCTGAATGACAACGTGCTCAGCAATGCGAACCGCATGATGTTACCGTTTCGGCCTACCGAGGGCCTGCGATATGAGGGATAAGTAAGCCCTCAAACGCCCGAGCCTCCTACCCATTGAAGCGTCTGGGACAGTAAACCTTCCAGCGATTCCACCGGTGATCGATATCCGTATTGCGACTACGCGAGCGCCCCTCGCTGTTTAGGGAACCGCAGAAGAAAGCGAAATGCCCAATTCAAATCCAGCGCAACGCCTCGATCAGTCAACGCAGGGACAAACCAAACCAGCGAAATCAGGGTCGCACCCATATTAAAATCAATAAATTACGGGTAGATTTGGCGACCCCTGCAGGGCTCGAACCTGCGACATTCTGCTTAGAAGGCAGATGCTCTATCCAGCTGAGCTAAGGGGCCGGAGGGACCTCAGTGGGTCCAGGGCTGCATGCGGTTGAAGCGGAAATTGTCGGGATAGGCGACGCGCTTGCGGGTCGATTCCTTCGGTTCGATCAGGCGGTATTCGATGCCGTTGCGGGTCGCATAGGCAATCGCCTCTTCGCTGGTCTCGAAGGTCAGCTTCACCTGCTGGTACATATCGCCGGAGCTCGTATAGCCCATGATCGGATCGATCGTCCGCGGCTTCTCGGCATCGAACTCCAGAACCCAGAGGTGAGTCTTGGCCTTGCCGGACTGCATGGCGGTCTTGGCGGGACGATAGATCTTCGCGGTCATCGAAGCAGCTCCAGAGAATTCACGTACAACGGCGCGGCCGTACCACCGGCGCGCGTCCGCATGCATATCCCGGATTCCATGAAAGAGGAATGACCGGAAGCGCATCTGCCATCAAAACGTTCAGCGAACGATGCGCGAGGATGTGATTGTCGTCACAGAGTCCATCGATTTTTCAACGACGGCTCTTGCCCTTCGCAGCGCCGGTCCGGCTCGCCTTCATGACATTTCCGCCGTCTTAGCCGCGATCACGTATACTGGCAAGCCGCAATGGCACGCACGACAATACGCAGGGTGCACCTGCCATCCCTCTCTCGGGAACCGGTCGTCTGGCTTGCAACGTCAGGAAAAACAGACCGGGCGCCAGAGAGGCGCCCGGTCGTAGCGTATCACGAGATCTGCGAATTGTGCGTATCGTCGAACAGCACCTTGATGGTGGTAACCTGCCCGGAGAAGAGCGCAATCGGATCGGTATGACCCGCGAGGGTCAGCCCGGTCTGCTGGGTTGCAGCATTGTATTGCAGATCGAGCTTGCCTTCGGGGTCCGCCATGACGCTGTTCAGCAGCGCCGAGTCGTTCGCGAAGAGCTTCGAGAGATCGACCTGGTCTCCCTCCGCAAGGTTGTAGTCGGTGATCAGGTCCGCCGCATTCAACCCCGTCAAGGCCGAAGGATCGAGCACGAACGTATCCTTGCCGTCACCGCCGGTCAGGATATCGCTGTCGCCGCCGCCAATGAGCTTGTCGTCTCCGCGACCACCGATCAGCACGTCCTTCGATGAAGAACCCGTGAGGGTGTCATTGAAGTTCGTCCCGATTACGCCTTCCATATTTGCGTAATGAGTGGTGTGGGTCCCGTGAGCAAAATGTTGCTGAACTGCCGACTGGACAAGCGTGAAGTTAACACTCTGCGTCAAAGCGGAGAAATCGATAAGATCTCGCCCGGATTCCCCGTCCAGGTAGCTGTTGCCCCCGCCCGATCCCGTGCGCAGGATATCGTCGCCGTTTCCACCGTACAGGTGGTTCGAGACGTTGCTCAAGCCACCGATCAGAATGTCGTTGCCGTTGCCGCCATACAACGTGTTATCGCCGCCCAGGCCCTGAAGGTAGTCGTCAGAATTATCACCATAAATGGTATTCCCCATGGTGATGATGATGTCCTTGCCGTTATCGCCCTTGTCAGTTTGCCCCCAATTGCGAACGATGTAGAAATCATCACCGTTTGTGCCAGTAAAACTGGTATTCACACGTGCGATTGAAACGACTGCAGGGTCGGAAACCTCTGTTCCCGCGACCAGGCGATAGCTGAACGAACCGCTAGCTCCACCGCTATATTGAATAATACCGCCGTTCAGAACGGCGCCGGAAATGATCTGTACCGTGACGCCATCGTTCGGGCCGATGCCGTTCTTATGCAGCAGGGCTTCAACAGGGATCTGCAAAGCATCGCTCATAATGTTCGAGTAGATGTTCGCATTAACGGGGTCTGGGACCGGAGGCGCATCCGTCACACCGTGAATGGTGACAGTGACGAGACGCGAGGTGCCGTCCTGGGAATAGACCGTGAACGTGTCGGTAAGCTTATCCCCGTTGTTAAGGGCATCCACCGCCGGCTTGCTGTTGTCGAGCGTATACGTCCACTGACCGTTGGCGCCGATCTTCCAGCTACCATAGGCGCCGTTGCCCGTTGCGACCTGGAAGACGTTGTCGTCGTTGTCCACGTCGTCCGCCGTCAGCGTGCCCGAGATGGTGTTCGGCGTCGCGTCTTCGTAGATGCTGCCTGCGGTATCGCCACCGATGACGGCCGGGTCGTTGACCGCGACAACATCGATATTGATCACGGACGACGCGCTCTTGGCTGCCAGCCCCTGGTCGCCGAGGTCGTTCACGGTCAGCGTGATCGTCGCAGGACCGTTGTAGTTCGCCTCCGGCACGAAGCGGACGCCGCTCGTCGAGCTGTCGGGGCCGATCAGGATGTCATCGACAGCCTCGAGGCTGCCCAACAGCGTCACCGTGTTGGTGCCGCTCGCACCCGCAACGATCGTCACACCGGGGATCAGCACGATGTTCAGCACGCCATGCGTCGCCGTCAGCGTTACCTGGACGTTGCCGTCCGAATCCCGGTCTTCCGGCGTCACCTGCGTGTCCACGAATTTCTCGTGTAGCGCGAAGCCGACATCTTCCAGCGTCGACGTCGAAACAACCGCGTTCTTCCAGGTCGGCGTGTCGTTCGTCCCGCTCACAGTGACGGTCATCTCGAGCGGCGTGCTCGAAAGCCCCGTCTGATCCACGGCCGTGATCGAGACCTTGTGGATCTCCGATGCCGCCGTCGTCTCGTCCGTGTGGAAGATCACATGCTTCAGCACCTCGACAAGCTGCGCGTCGGTCAGATTGCCGCCGCCCGCCTTCGTGATCGTCAGCGTCGCCTTCGCCTGCTCGCTGTTCGTATAGGCGGCCGTGCCGTTGTTCAGGCTGACGCCGAGGGCCGTCTGGTCCGCCAGCGTCAGGTACAGGCGATCGTTCCCGTCATTGGCCGTCAGCGTCACGGAACCGTAACCCGTGGTGCCATCCGCATCGCTCAGCGTGAAGTTCGATGCGGCGAACAGACGGTAGGCACTGCCCAGCTCCGCCATGTTCACGCCATCCGGCTCCGTGTAGGAAACCGTCGCATTGGCAACTGCCAGAACGGGCGCATCCGCGACCGGCGTGACCGTGATGCTTGCGGCCGCAGCTTTGCTTTCATCCCCGTCGCCATCGGTGACGGCATACTGGAAACTCGCATTGCCGTTGAAGTTCGCCGCCGGCTTGAAGGTCCAGGTGCCGTCGAGGCGGAAGGTGAATTCGCCTTCTGCGCGGACGAACTTGTAGACGCCCGCGTCAGGCGCGACGTCGGCAAGCTTCACGGTGGTGCCGTCGGCGAAGATGACCTTGCTCAGCGTGGCGCCGTCGGCGCCCAGGGTGTCGTTCGTCAGCAGATTGCCGCCAGTCTGCGCCGAATCTTCGGCGATGACGACAGGAACCTCCGAAACGGCAACCGGACCGTCATCGTTGATATAGACCTGGATATGACCGTTGGCAGTGTCGCCGTCGCCGTCGCGCACCGTGAAGTCGATGCGCATCAGCAACGGATCGTCGCTGCCCGTCTCTCCCTTGTCCGGATGATCGATCGGGCCGAGCAGGCGCACTTCGTAAGCGCCCGTCCGTACGTTCGTCACCACGACCTCGAAGACCTTCTGGCCATTGGCCATGCCAACCAGCGTCGGACCGCTGATCCCGGCAACTTCGCTCACCTGGATCGGCTGGCCGTTCGACGTCAGGCCAATCCGCGTCACCGTCGGACCACCCGCATCGGCGTCGTAGATCTGCGCAACACCACCAGACGTCATCGGCGAATAGCTCAGCGAAACGATCTTCGCACCGTCGCCGCCACCGTCGAACTTCATCACGCCCGTCGCAACCGACGTCGTGGCGATGTCCGATTCGTTCAGATAGGCCTTGCCCGACAGCGCAGGCGTCGTCGGAGCGTCGTCCGCGATGTCGATCCGGATCGAGTTCGTCGACGTGTCGCCGTCGCCGTCCTTCACCGTGAAGTCGAACACCAGCCGCAGCTTGTCCGCAGCACCCGTCTCACCGACGTCAGGATGATCGATCGGACCCTTCAGTTCGAACACGTAGCTGCCGCTCGGCTGCACCGTGAACGTGAACACGGGGTTGCCGTTCGCGACACCCGTTACCGTGATGACCTTCGTCACCGCATCCACGGAACTCGTCACCGTCACGGCAACGCCGTTCGACATGAAGGCCGGGAAGCTTTCCGGATCTGCCGGCGGGCCGCTCTCGGCGACTTCCATGATCGTCGTGCCGAGACGGTAGGATACCGCCGTCACCGTCGCACCGTCAGCACCCGCCGTGAACGGCAGGTTGCCCGTTACCTGCGAGGCAATGAAGCTGCCGTCAGCCTTCGCGTCCTCGACGAGATCACGCGTGCCACCGTCCTGCGCAACCGGACCGTCATCGTTGATATAGACCTGGATATGACCGTTGGCGGTGTCGCCGTCGCCGTCACGCACCGTGAAGTCGATGCGCATCAGCAACGGATCGTCGCTGCCCGTCTCTCCCTTGTCCGGATGATCGATCGGGCCGAGCAGGCGCACTTCGTAAGCGCCCGTCCGTACGTTCGTCACCACGACCTCGAAGACCTTCTGGCCATTGGCCATGCCAACCAGCGTCGGACCGCTGATCCCGGCAACTTCGCTCACCTGGATCGGCTGGCCGTTCGACGTCAGGCCAATCCGCGTCACCGTCGGACCACCCGCATCGGCGTCGTAGATCTGCGCAACACCACCAGACGTCATCGGCGAATAGCTCAGCGAAACGATCTTCGCACCGTCGCCGCCACCGTCGAACTTCATCACGCCCGTCGCAACCGACGTCGTGGCGATGTCCGATTCGTTCAGATAGGCCTTGCCCGACAGCGCAGGCGTCGTCGGAGCGTCGTCCGCGATGTCGATCCGGATCGAGTTCGTCGACGTGTCGCCGTCGCCGTCCTTCACCGTGAAGTCGAACACCAGCCGCAGCTTGTCCGCAGCACCCGTCTCACCGACGTCAGGATGATCGATCGGACCCTTCAGTTCGAACACGTAGCTGCCGCTCGGCTGCACCGTGAACGTGAACACGGGGTTGCCGTTCGCGACACCCGTTACCGTGATGACCTTCGTCACCGCATCCACGGAACTCGTCACCGTCACGGCAACGCCGTTCGACATGAAGGCCGGGAAGCTTTCCGGATCTGCCGGCGGGCCGCTCTCGGCGACTTCCATGATCGTCGTGCCGAGACGGTAGGATACCGCCGTCACCGTCGCACCGTCAGCACCCGCCGTGAACGGCAGGTTGCCCGTTACCTGCGAGGCGATGAAGCTGCCGTCAGCCTTCGCGTCCTCGACAAGATCACGCGTGCCACCGTCCTGCGCAACCGGACCGTCGTCATAGAACTGGATCGCCTTGCCGATGGAAATGCTCTTGGTGTCGGTATCACCGTCGTAATCCTTGACGGTCACGACTGCCTTCACAAGGTCTCCAAGATCGACAAAGTCGTTCGAGCTGCTCGTGTTGGGATGTTCGATCGCCTTGTACTGGGCGACCGACACGCGGCCGTCGCTGTCGATATGCAGCGCGAACACCAGAGCACCCGATGCATCCACGCCCTTCACGATGCCGTTGACACCCATGACAAGGGTGATCGCGCCGCCCGTCGTCGACGACAGGCCCGTCGCACCGTCTGCCGGAACGATCTCGAGCTTTATCGTCTGCGTTACAGTATCGTCAGAGCCGCCTGTCACCGAGGTGTTGACGATATCCGCACGGCCATAGCCGAGCGCAGTGCCTGCGCCCAGCACGGCGAAGAGGTTCTTCACCGACTGCTGCTCTGACAGCGAGCTCTCGTTGGACTGTCGGCCGGCTGTCTCGTCATGAACCACGACATTGCCTGTCGCGGTGATCGAGGCCGTGGGGACGTCGTCCTTGACCGTGATGACCAGCTTGCCGTCGAGGCGAACCTTGTCGCCGTCGCCGTCGAAGGCTTCGACGATCCGGCCGAGATCGAGGCCGGACAGAACGCCGCCCGCCTTCGTCGAAAGCTCGGTGTTCGCGCCGTTGCCGCCTTCCGCCTTCACATGATCCAGCTGGTCATAGAGGCGGAACACGAAGTTGCCGTTCGCATCCAACTCAACCGACATCACGGGACGGTCGATCAGCGGCTGGAAGCCAGGCGTCGGCGAACCGAAGATCGTGCCGTCGACATAGCCGACCAGCGCGCCGGTCAGCGGCTCGACCGAGAAGACGACCGTGCCGCCCTGCGAGGTGAGGCCAAGGCCCGTCATCGTCGCCGCGGCATCCGCCGAGAAGGCGAAGCGGCCGAGCCCATCCGCGCCGAACGTCACGACCGAGGCCACGGAACCGGAGACCGTCGAAGCGAAGCCGCCGCCCAGCAGCGCAAGCTGCGAAGCACTATCGGCCTCGGGGTGCAGACCGGAGCCCTGCGAGCGCAGGTTCAGGATATCGCTCTCCGCGGCC
>NZ_JBBEYH010000045.1:0-11552 GCF_050172695.1 Shinella sp. G-2
GACCGCATCCGCAACCCGTTCCGTCCCAACCGTGATCGAAATCAAGGCCGGCTCGCCGCTGGCTGAAATTCTCGAGGGATAAAGCCGGAGGCTCCTGTCGAGCCTCCGGCTTCGGAGAGTGCTTCGGTACGGTCAGTATCTGTCGTGCAGCTTCACCCAGCTCATGGTGCCGTCCTCGTTGCGGCCCTTGGGGGTAAGGTCCAGCCAGTTGAACGCGCCCATCAGCAGTTCGGTGCCGCGGTGATAGGTCGAGTAGGTGTGGAAGATATCGCCCCTGTCGTCCTTGGCGAAGACGCTGAGGCCGAACATATCCGGGGAGGTGCGGATCGGGGTCAGTCCGTAATTGTAGCTCGCGCGTCCGGCGGCGCGGTCCTCCTCGGTGAAGGACACCGCGAAATCATAGTTGAAGGCGCGGTCGCCGGACGAAACCCATGGGAACGTCCAGCCCATGCGCCGCTTGACGTCCTCGATCCGCTGGATGGGGGCGCGCGACACGGCGGCGAAGGCGAGGTCCGCCTGCTCGAAATGCTGCCGGGCAGAATCGGCATGATCGACCGTGAACGAGCAGCCCGGGCAGATGTGTTCCGAGCCCGGCGTCAGCATGAAGTGATAGATGGCGAGCTGGCTGCGATCGCCGAACAGATCGGCCAGCGTGCATTCGCCCTCCGGCCCGTCGAAAACATAGGGCTTGTCGACCTTGACCCAGGGCATCTGCCGGCGCTCGGCGCGCAGCGCGTCGAGCTGGTGGGTCATGGCGCGCTCCTTGGCGAACAACGCCTTGCGGGCAGCGAGCCATTCGTCGCGCGAAACGATTGTGTGTTCCATGGTCAGTCTCCTTCGGTTTGCCTTTGAAAGGGATGAGCCGCCGCATCGCGGCGGGAAACGAGCTTCAGCCACGGCGGAAGATGAAAGAGGCCCATCAGCAGGTACATCCAGGCCATGCCGTCCAGGGGAAGCGCACCGGAGCCCGACGCGCAGATCGCCATGGAGCCGCTCACGGCCCATGCCATGACGGCGAAGGTCGGCGCGGCCGCGAGGGCCAGCCAGCCGCCGGCACCACAGGCTTGTCCATCGTTGTTTCCGAGAAAGGTCGTCATCTCTGCGTTCCCGATCATCCTGGCCGCTTCCGGCCGTTGCAAAGTCAAGCTAGATCGGAAGCGGCAAAGCGCGGGAGTGACAAATGTGACGGGATTCCAGTGTCCGGCAGCACACCAACGCAACGCCACGAGGTGGCGCCGGGCGCATGACGTTGACTGGCACGCGGCGCCATAGCCCGTGCTGACGGTCAGGCTGAATGGTGTGGTTGAAGGGGAGAGACGGAGAGGTCCGTTCTGTTTCGGCGCAGGCGCAAAACGAATCTGATCTCGCTTCCGAACGGCCCCGGGCCGTCGTCACGCGGCGACCGGCTGTAAATTCCAACCAGAAGCAGGCGCGTCAGATCCCGGACCCGTCGAGCTGTTCTGCGTCTTCGCCTTCCCAGGGGGAAGGGGCGGAAGCGCGGTTGAGATTGGCCGAGGGCATCGGCATCCAACACTTCAGCTCCGGTTCGGCATATTCGATGATGCAGCCGGGAGCGGAATCGGAGGCGCGCCAGCCTTCTGCGCCGAAGCGGTCGCCATGCGACCAGAAGGCGACGTCGACTTCCGCCGGCCCCTGTTCGGACGGTCGAACCGTGATGAGGATCCGGCTACCGTCTTTCGGTGCACTTGCCATATGGCGCCACCGGTCTGGCTCGTTCATCGCGTTCTCCTCCTGCCTTGCCTTGGACAGAAGTTTCGCCCCGCCACCGGCGCCGGTCAACCCAAACTTTGCGCCGTCACCCTCTTTCGATCGGCATGGCCGCAGGTCGGTTTTTCGGAAGATCGGCGGCATTCGCGCAGGGACGAATGCCGCCGATCCATCGATGGGAAACCGGTATCAGAACATCGTGTTCTCGTTGGCGGCCTGTTCGGGGACGTCCTGGATCACGTCCCAGTGCTCGACGATCTTGCCATCGGTGACGCGGAAGATATCGACGACGGCCTGGCCGCGATCCTCTGCGCCATTGGTCGACTGGACATGGATCCAGACGAGGTCGCCATCCGTGGCGCTACGCACGATGCGCGCCCTGGAATCGGGATTGTCCTTGAAGAAGCCGTTGAAGAACGACACGAACGGCGTCTTGCCGTCCGGAACCTGCGGGTTGTGCTGCTTGTAGTCGTCGGCGACCACGGCCGCCGCCTTCTCCGTCTCGTGCTTGTTGAAGAAGAGATCGTAGAACTCGACGACGAGCTTGCGATTGGCTTCCTCCTGCGCAAGGTCGCGCGGCGCCGACTGGGCGAAGGCGGGCAGGGCGGCTGCAGCCACGAGCAGCGCGGCGGGGAAGAGCGTTTTCAGAAAGGGCTTCATGGGCGTTTCTCCTTTGCGTTGGGACAGCCGCCGGGATTGAAGCGTTTCCGGACAGGCGCCGGGCGGTCGATTTCCGTGACGCGAGCCATGCGGGACGCTCCTTGGCGTGAACTGCGATGTGGTCTAAAATGTAGACCTAGACGCTAGCTATGGCAGCCGAGTACCGTCCGCAAGAAGTCATCTTTCGGTGATCTGGTCACAGCGCGATGACCTTGAACAGTATTGGAGTGACCGGATTGAAAGCAGAACCAGCCCTGGGCGCCCCCTTCGTCTTCGACCAGCCGTGCCCCATCCGTGACGTGCTGGACCGGATCGGCGATCAATGGAGCCTCCTGGTTCTCGAGGCGCTGGAGCACGGCCTCAAGCGCTTCAACGAACTCCTGCGCGAGATCGGCGACATCTCGAAGCAGATGCTGTCGAGAACGCTGCGGCGGCTTGAGCAGGACGGCTTCGTCACCCGCCGCGTCTATCCGGAAGTGCCGCCGCGCGTCGAATATGCGCTGACCGACCTCGGGCGCTCCTTTCTTGTGCCCATGAAGGTGCTCGTCGGCTGGGCCGATGACAACCACCGCACCATCGTCGAGGCGCGCAAGCATTACGACGATCAGGCCGGCGCATCGTGACAGGCACTTGAAACCCGGCGGTTCAGCCGATATCCGACCGCGATGATGTCAAACACCGAACCATCGACAGGTCGATCAGCATGGAACCCGATTTTCTCGTAACGCATTCCGGCGGTTTCCACGCGGACGAACTGTTGTCCAGCGTGATCCTGACACGCCTTTTCCCCGCGGCCCGTCTCGTGCGCAGCCGCGCGCCGGAATGGATCACGCCCGGCGCCGACAGGGTCATCTATGACGTCGGCGGCGCCTATGATCCGGTGGCGGGGATTTTCGACCATCATCAGCGCGGCGCGCCGTTGCGCGACGATGGCCAGCCGTTCAGCTCGTTCGGGCTGATCTGGCGCCAGTTCGGCCGGGATTATCTCAATGCTCTCGATGTTCCCGCCTCGGATACGGAAGCCCTGCATGCGCGTTTCGATCTCGATTTCGTGCTGCCGGTCGACCTGATGGACAACGGCGCCCTGAGCCCGTCGGCGGCCGGCGCCCTTGCCAAGGTGACCCTGCCGGTTCTGCTGGAGACGCTGAAGCCCGTCTTCGACGACCGGGCGCCGGATGCCGACGACCGGGCGTTCCACGATGCGCTTGCCATCGCGCGCAGTTTCGTCGAGGCGACGATACGCCAGGGCGCGGCGAAGCTGCGGGCCGAGTCCATCGTGCTGCAGGCCATCGTCGCGGCAGGAGAGGGGCAGGTGCTGGAGCTTCCGATGGGCATGCCGTTCCGGCCGGCCATCGTGAAGGCGGGCGCGGACCACCTCCTGTTCGTCGTCCACCCGCGGGACACGGACTGGTGCCTGACGGGTATCCGGCGGTCGAGCGACGGGTTCGAGCTGCGCGCGGATCTGCCGGCGACCTGGGCGGGGCTGACCGGAGATGCGCTTGCGGCGGCCTGCGGTGTCGCGGGTGCAACCTTCTGCCACAACGGCCGCTTCATCGCCGCGGCAAAAACGCGGGAAGCCGCGCTGGAAATGGCGCGGATCGCGGTTGCGCAAGCGGCAACCGCGATCCCGGCATAACCGCCGGAGCATCGACGGTTCGATAGGTTGGCAGGCCGATGGCCGCAGGCTGTCCGCATGCGACCATGGAAGGCGCGTGTCTAGGGCATGTCAGGTTCAGATTGAACCAGACATGCTCTAACTTCTTTTGTTTTCGTTTGTCTTTTCGGGAAAACCGGTTCCCACTTTTTCCTGACAAACTCTAGTGCTGCGGCGCCGGCATGCCTTCGGGTTCGCCGGCCATCGTCGAACGGCCGTGCTGGATGAGCGGACGGTTGCCCGCCAGCCGCCGGAGCAGCACGTAGAAGACCGGCGTCATGAAGATGCCGAAGAAGGTGACGCCGATCATGCCGGAAAAGACGGCAAGGCCCATGGCGGCGCGCATTTCCGAGCCCGCCCCCGTGGAAAGCACCAGCGGCACGACGCCCATGATGAAGGCCATGGAGGTCATGAGGATGGGGCGCAGGCGCAGGCGGCTGGCCTCGATGGCGGCCTGTACCGGGTTTCGTCCCTCGAACTCCAGTTCGCGTGCGAATTCCACGATGAGGATGGCGTTCTTCGCCGATAGGCCCACCAGCACCACGAGGCCGATCTGGGTGAAGATGTTGTTGTCTCCACCGGTGTACCAGACCCCGGCAAGGGCCGCGAGCACACCCATCGGCACGATCATGATGATGGCGATCGGCAATGTCAGGCTCTCATACTGGGCGGCCAGTACGAGATAGACCAGCAGCAGCGCCAGCGGGAAGACGACGATGCTCGAATTGCCGGCGAGGATCTGCTGGTAGGTCAGGTCCGTCCACTCGAAGTCGATACCGGCCGGAAGGGTGTCGGCGGCAATCTTCTCGATGGCCTCCTGCGCCTGGCCGGAGGAGAAGCCCGGCGCCGGCCCGCCATTGATGTCGGCGGCGAGGAAGCCGTTGTAGCGCGTGGTGCGCTCCGGCCCGGTCGTGGCGTCGACCGTCATGAGCGCGGCAAGCGGGATCATCTCGCCCGACTGCGAGCGCACCTTCAACTGGCCGATGTCCTCCGGCTTGGCGCGGAAGGCGGAATCGGCCTGTACGCGCACGCTGTAGGTGCGGCCGAAGGCGTTGAAGTCGTTCACATAGAGCGAACCCAGATAGATCTGCAGCGTCTCGAAGACGTCGGTCACCCGCACGCCGAGCTGCTGGGCCTTGGCACGGTCGAGATCGGCATAGAGCTGCGGCACGTTGATCTGGAAGCTGGAGAACAGGCCCGCCAGCTCCGGCGTCTGGTAGGCCTTGGCGAGGAAGGCCTTGGTCGCCTCGTCGAGCGCCTGGTAGCCGAGGCCCGCGCGGTCCTCGATCTGCAGCTTGAAGCCGCCCGTCGAGCCGAGACCGTTGACCGGCGGCGGCGGGAAGATGGCGATGAAGGCATCCTGGATGCCGGCGAATTTCTGGTTGAGCTGCATGGCGATCGCCCCGCCCGACAGGTCCGGCGTCTTGCGCTCCTCGAAATCGTCGAGCGTCGCGAAGACGATGCCCGAGTTGGAACCGATGGTGAAGCCGTTGATCGACAGGCCCGGGAAGGCGATGGCATGGGCGACGCCCGGCTGTTGCAGCGCGATGTCGCTCATCTTCTTGATGACCTCTTCCGTGCGGTCCAGCGTGGCGCCGTCCGGAAGCTGGGCAAAGCCGATGAGATACTGCTTGTCCTGCGCCGGCACGAAGCCGCCCGGCACGGCGTTGAACACCGTATAGGTGGCGCCGACGAGTGCGAGGTAGATGGCCATGACGATGGACTTGCGCGAGACGAGCCCGCCGATGCCGCGTCCGTAGCCGTTCGACGCCGCGCCGAAGACCCGGTTGAAGCCGCGGAAGAACCAGCCGAACAGGAAATCCATGCCGCGCGTCAGCCAGTCCTTGGGGGCATGGTGGTCCTTCAGGAGAAGGGCGGCCAGCGCCGGGGAGAGCGTGAGCGAGTTGATGGCGGAAATGACCGTGGAGATGGCGATGGTCAGCGCGAACTGCCGGTAGAACTGGCCCGAAAGGCCGCTGATGAAGGCGAGCGGCACGAAGACGGCGACCAGAACCAGCGCGATGGCGATGATCGGGCCGGAAACCTCCCGCATGGCGCGGTAGGTCGCCTCGCGGGGTGAAAGGCCGTTTTCAATGTTACGCTCGACGTTTTCGACGACGACGATGGCGTCGTCGACCACGATGCCGATGGCGAGCACGAGGCCGAACAGCGTCAGCGCGTTCACCGAGAAACCGAAGGCATACATGACCGCGAAGGTGCCGATGATGGAGACCGGCACGGCAAGCAGCGGAATGATCGAAGCGCGCCAGGTCTGCAGGAAGAGGATGACGACGAGCACGACGAGGGCGATGGCTTCGAGCAGCGTGTCGACGACCTTGTCGATCGAGGAGCGCACGAATTCCGTCGTGTCGTAGACGATCTCGTATTTCACGCCGTCAGGCATGGCGAGCTGGAGCTGGTCCATGGTCGCGCGCACATTGTCGGCGATCTCGATGGCGTTCGAGCCGGGGGCCTGCAACACGGCGATGGCGACGGCCGGCTGGCCGTCGAGCAGCGAGCGCAGCGTATAGTCGGCAGCGCCCATCTCGACGCGGGCGACGTCCTTCAGGCGGGTGATCTGACCGCCGGCGCCGGTCTTGACGATGATGTTGCCGAATTCCTCCGGCGTGTGCAGGCGGCCCTGGGCGTTGACATTGAGCTGGAGGTTCACCTCGTTCGGCGTCGGCGAGGCGCCGATGATGCCGGCGGCGGCCTGCACGTTCTGTTCGCGGATCGCGTTAGTGATGTCGCTGGCGGCCAGCGCGTGCTCGGCCGCCTTCTGCGGGTCGATCCACACGCGCATGGCATAGTCGCCGGCCCCGAAGACCTGCACCTGCCCGGCGCCCTCGATGCGGGCGAGGCGGTCCTTGATGTTGAGCGTGGCGTAGTTGCGCAGATAGGTGACGTCATAGCGGTCCGTCGTCGAGACGAGGTTCACCACCATGATGAAGTCGGGCGAACTCTTGACGGTCGTCACGCCGAGCGCGCGCACTTCCGCCGGCAGGCGAGGTTCTGCCTGCGACACACGGTTCTGCACGAGCTGCTGCGCCTTGTCCGGGTCCGTGCCGAGCTTGAAGGTGACCGTCAGCGTCAGCACGCCGTCCGAGGTCGCCTGGCTGTTCATGTAGAGCATGTCCTCGACGCCGTTGATCTGCTCTTCCAGCGGCGTGGCGACGGTCTCGGCGATGACGACGGGGTTGGCGCCCGGATAGACCGCGCGCACAACGATGGAGGGCGGCACGACCTCCGGATATTCGGAAATCGGCAGGGCGCGCATGCCGATAAGGCCTGCCACCACGATGAGGATCGATAGTACCCCGGCGAAGACCGGGCGATCCACGAAGAAACGGGAAATATTCATGTCGGTGCCCTCTCCATAGGGACGAACGGGCCCACCCGGCGGGCAAGGCTCCGCCGGCGGGGTAGGATTTCTTCTGTTGATAGGGGCGGGACGCCAAAGGCGCCCCGCCGTCCTCCGCTATTTCACGGAGGCGACGCTTTCCTGCTCCTGCGGATCCACCACCACGCCGGGGCGGACGCGCTGCAGACCGTTGACGACCACCTTGTCGCCATCGGCAAGCCCGCTTTCGACGATGCGCTCGCCGTTCGAGAGGCTGCCGAGCACGATCGGCCGGTAGGTCACCTTGTTGTCCTTGTCGACGACGAAGACGAACTTCTTGTCCTGGTCGGTGCCGACCGCCTTCTCGCTGACGAGGATCTTGCTTTCGGCCTTCGGCTCGCCCATGCGGATGCGCACGAACTGGCCGGGGATCAGCCGGCCGCCCGGATTGTCGAAGACGGCGCGCACGGTGACCGTGCCGCTCGCCGCATCCACCTCGTTGCCGATGAGCTGGAGCTTGCCGCGGATGGGCGTGCCCTCGTCGGCGAGCGTCCCGATCTCCACGGGGATCTGTTCGATCGGCTGAAGCGCGCCGCCCGAGGCCGGCAGCGCGGCGAGAGCGGCCGCGACCGTCTCCTCGCTGACATTGAAGCCGGCATAGATCGGATCGACGGAAACGAGCGTCGTCAGGGCGGGGGAGGCCGAGCCGCCGGCGACGAGGTTGCCGGTGGTGATCTCCACCTTGCCGACGCGACCGGCGACCGGGGCGCGCACCTTCGTATAGCTGAGCTCGAGCTCGGCGGCGTCGAGCGTTGCCTGTGCCGTCTTGAGGCTGGCTTCGGCCTCGGCCAGCGCGTTCTGGCGCTGGTCGACGTCGCTCTGCGAGATGCTGTTGCTCTGGGCGAGGCGCTGGCCCCGCTCAAGCTGGGTTTTCGCGAGTTTCACCCGGGCCTCGGCCGAGGCGTACTGGCCTTCGGCCTGCGTCACCGCTGCCTTGAAGGGTTCGGGGTCCAGCGTGAACAGCAGGTCGCCCGCCTCCACCAGCGCGCCCTCGCGGAAGTCGACGGACTGGATGGCGCCGGCGACGCGCGAGCGGATCTGCACGCGGTCGATCGCCTCCAGGCGGCCGGAAAATTCCTGCCAGGTGACGACGTCGCGGTTCTCCACGACGGCGACCGTGACCGGCACTGCCGGCACGTCGGCGGTCACCGTGGCCTCGGCCTTGGCGACATTGGCCGGCAGTTGGAACATCAGGGCTGCGGCGGAAACGGACACAGCCAGTCCCAGGCCGGTGCCCATGAGGGCCCAGCGTTTGCGCTTCGATAACATTGTCTTCTCCTGGTGGCGTCAGGCCACGCTATGCGTTGGTTCCAATAAAATCAGTGAATGCTAATGTTTTGAACGAAACCGGAAAACGCCTGGGCGAGACTGTCCGCCCAGGGCCCGGTTTCATCGGATGTCCCGCTGTAAATCATGGGCCAGCCTGTTCCTGCGGGAAGGACATGCTGCTGAACCGTGACGCCCGCCTCCTGAAGGCGGTCGGCATAACCGAGGGTCTCGTCGAGCAGCGGATCGTCCGCTGCCGAGAAGACCAGCGCCGGCGCAAGACCGGCAATGCGCGAGCACAGGCAGGGCGCTGCATAGGGATGGCAGACGCCGCCGCTGAGATAGTGGCTCCAGCCGTCCGTCCAGCGCTGACGCATGCCGATCGTGTCGGCCTTGCGAAAGGACGAACTTGCCATGAAGGGGTCGAGCAACGGCGAGAGCAGCACCTGGCCGTCCAGTTCGTCGGCAAAGTGATCGCGCGCCTTGAGGGCGACGCCGGCCGCGATGTTGCCGCCGGCCTCCTCGCCGCCGATGAGCAGCGGCGACTTGCGGTCGCCGAGCCCTGCGCGCTTCTTGGCGAGATAGGAAAAGATCGAGAAACCCACCTCCAGCGGTTTGGGGAAAACGCCGCCGCCGATTGCGTTGTAGTCGGGCACGGCGACGATGGCCCCGGTGCTGGCGATGCAGGCGGCGAGCGGGCAATGCACGAGGCCGGTCTGCGTGAAGGAACCGCCGTGGAAATAGAGCAGGACCGGCGCGCCCTTGGCGTAGTCGGCGCCCTGATAGACGCGCACCGGCACGGGGCCGATGGCCACCTTGTCGAACGTCATATCCTTGATTTCTACCGGCATCGATTTTGTCCCGCGGGCCGCTTGGAAATAAGCTGGTCCCTCACCATTTATATCGTCAGTCATTTTGCCCAGATAAGTGTGGTAAAACGGATTTCACTGTCCAGATTTTCGAACAATCATAGCTTCCAACGTGGGAATGTTCCATGGATCAGCTTTCTGCGATGCGCGCCTTCCTCCGGGTCGTGGAGACGGGCAGCTTCACCGGCGCCTCCGCCGCGCTCGGCATGCCCAAGGCGACAGTCAGCAACCTCATCCAGAATCTGGAAAGCCGCCTGCAGACCAAGCTCCTCAACCGCACCACCCGCCGGGTGATCGTGACGACGGACGGAGCGCTCTATTACGAACGGGCGAACCAGATCGTCTCCGATCTCGACGAGCTGGACGGCAGCCTCTCCCATTCGCGCAACAATCCCGGCGGACGTCTGCGCGTGGAAATGGCCGGCGCCTTCGCAGATGTCCTCGTCATTCCCGAACTCGGCGACTTCCATGAGAAATACCCCGATATCCAGATCGATCTCGGTGTCGGTGACCGGACGGTGGATTATCTGGCGGAGAATGTCGACTGCGCGCTGCGCGGCGGCGCGCCGGGCAATGCCTCGCTGATAGCCCGCCGCGTCGGGGAAATGGGCCTCGTCGTCTGTGCGGCGCCCGCCTATATCCAGCGCTTCGGCATGCCGGGGCATCCGTCGGAGCTGGCCGCTGCCCATCATTGCGTGAACTACTTTCTCGCCCAGAACAACCGCATCATGGCCTTCGAGTTCAGGCGGGACGGCGAGGCGGTCGAGGTCGACAGCCGCTACATCGTCTCCGTCAACGATGCCCGCACCTATCTTGCCGCGGCCCTTGCCGGCCTCGGCGTCGCGCTGCTGCCCTGCTTCATGGCACGCGATGCGATCGCAGAGGGCACGCTCATCCCCGTCCTGTCCGACTGGGACGTCGAGCCTGTTCCACTCTACATCGTCTATCCGCCCAACCGTCATCTCAGCAACAAGGTCCGCGTCTTCGTCGACTGGCTCGTCCGCCTGCTCGCGCGCACGGAACTGACGGCCCAGGCCCGGACGGTTGACAAAGGTGCTACTGGGTAGCAATTTTGCGAGAAAGGAGAGGGCCGATGAGCGTCAAGTCGTCGATATCGCTGACGGAGCAGCAGGATGCCTTTGCCCGGTCTCTGGTGGAGAGCGGGCGCTATTCGAGCCTGAGCTCCGTCCTCCAGCAAGGCCTGGAGCTGCTTCGCCAGAAGACCGAAACGGAGACGGCCGAGGCGGATTCGCTGCGCGAGCTGCTCCAGCGGCGGCTGAACGGCCCGACGCGATCGGCCGCGGACATGGAAGGCCGCGTCGAGGCTCTCATCGCACGCAAGAAGCGCGATGCCCGTCTGGACCCTTGAATATGTCGAGGCGGCCGAGCACGATTTCGCGCTGATCTTCGACCACCTGCTTAGCGCCTATCTCGACCTCGGCGACACGCTGGACGATGCCCTTGACCGTGCGGCCGAGCGGTTGCGCGACTTGCGCCGCCAAATCGACCGCCTGGTCGAGACGCCCCATATCGGCACCCTCAGACCCGACATCTACCCCGGTATCCGGTTCCTCCGACGGGACAAGGCGGCGATCTGGTTCCTGCCGGTCGAGGACCGTTCCACCATCGTCGTCGCCGCCATCTTCTACGGCGCACAGGACCATATCAGGCACATGCTTGCACGCATGCTGACGGCCTAGCCAAGCGCCTCACACGTTCTCGGCGATAGCGAACTGAGCGGATCCATCGCTGGCGCATGCGATGACGACGGGAGCATAGGGCTCCAGCCATTCACTGTGGATGTGGGTGTTTCCGGCGATGTCGAGGCTGGCGGTCGCGATCCCACCGTCCTGCTGGAATGCGACCGGCTCGCCGTTCACCGTCAGCCAGACGAGGGCAGCAGGGCAGCGGACCTCGACGGTCAGGCGCTGGCAGCCGGGCGCAGTGGACGTGTCAATGTCGGCGAGCGTGGCCT
>NZ_JBBEYH010000046.1:0-10411 GCF_050172695.1 Shinella sp. G-2
GACGACGGAGCCCGGCTTCATCGCCGCGACCATGTCGGCCAGCCACAGCTTGGGCGCGTCGCGACCGGGGATCAGCGCCGTGGTGATGACGATATCGATCTGAGGCGCAAGCTCGCGGAACTTGGCAAGCTGCTTCTCGCGGAACTCCGGCGAAGACGGGGCCGCATAGCCGCCGGTGGCAGCGCCATCCTGCTGACCTCCCCCCTCACCATTGGCGAAATCGAGATAGACGAACTCGGCTCCCATGCTCTCGATCTGTTCCGCAACCTCGGGACGCACGTCAAAGGCATAGGTCTGTGCACCAAGCGAGGTGGCGACACCGATCGCGGCAAGACCGGCAACGCCCGCACCGATCACCAGGACCTTTGCCGGCGGCACCTTGCCGGCCGCCGTCACCTGGCCGGTGAAGAACCGGCCGAAATTGTTGCCGGCCTCGATCACCGCGCGATAGCCGGCGATATTGGCCATCGACGACAGCGCATCCATCTTCTGGGCGCGACTAATGCGCGGAACCATGTCCATGGCGATGACGTTGGCGCCCTTCGCCTTGGCAAGCTCCAGCAGCTCGGTATTCTGGCCGGGATAAAAGAACGAGATCAGCGTCTTGTCCGCAGACAGATACGCGACCTCGCTCGGTTCGGGCGGCCGTACCTTGACGACCACATCTGCCGAAGCCCACAGCGCCTCTGCCGACGGGGCCACCTCAACGCCTGCGGCGCGATAGGCATCATCGGAGAAACCAGCCGCAACGCCAGCACCCGTTTCGATGATGCTGCTATAGCCAAGTTTCGCAAGTTGCACGGCGCTGTCAGGTGTCAGCGCCACACGCGACTCGCCCGTATTGATCTCCCGAGGTGCCCCAACCTTGTTTGACATACTTATTATACCTCTCGAAATTATCGGTTTATCGCGTGGTAAGAGGTTTCTTTGTTAATCTTGAAAGTCCATCCAAGCCACTATCGTGTCGGGGATGGCGTCGGAATTTCATCTCACACATCATCAAGTGGGTATTCCCATAAATCCTAATTCTTCCAGAGGTGTATTATCAACTTTGGCAGCGAGGCTTGCGAGGTAATGCACGGCCTCCGAATTCGTCGGGCGCATCCAGGCCGCTTCGCCGGTGACGACCGAAGTTGACCTGTCGAAAGGGGTCGTGCGACCCCGCAATCGGCGCGGCATTCAAGCCATCGGAAACACGGCCAAGCGGATGATCAAGGTTTGGACTTTCTAGTGGCACGATCGCCTTGCCGCGCGGACCACCGATTGCTGCGAGCGCCCAACCGAGCCAGCGTCGGGGTGGCATGGTTGTTCAATAGATAAAAAGCACATCTCTATCGTACCATGTCCCATGTTTATTCCATTCTTGAATAATTAACAATGCTGAAATTGTCAACCTCATCAAGAATTGTCCACGTACATGGGGATTCGTAGCGGAAATCTTTTATACTATTGAATAATTAATCCGAGGTCCGCCATATTTGGACACCAGCAGAGGTTAATGGCCGGAGGCAGTATAACCGAAGCCGCCGGGCGTACGTCCAAAGAACTTGCTGCCGCCCCGGCAAGTAACACTCCTCCACTGGACGGAAGGCGTCATGAAACGGTTCTTCCCTGCTGCCGAAAAAGCAGCAGATGAGCACTTGGTTGACGCCCGCCCCGTTGGTAGTGTCGATGTGCGCCTATCCAGGCGCTGCCAGCCGGTCGCGCGTGGAATATTGGAGGGCGCCGCTTTCGCGATTGTGGAGAACCTGGTGAGCCGTGGACAACCGAACTTATAGGACGGCCTTCCGCTCATGCGGGCCGATCTTCTCATGCATCATGACCGGCTTCCTTCTGGTGTGAGGCACCCCCACGCAGTTTGCGTGATCGAAGAACGCGCACACCATGAGCGCCGTCAGCGCCTGGTGTGTTTCCTCCGGCCAATGCAGGGTCCCCGCTGTCTTCCCGGGCCGAAAACAGATCGAACTGATATGTCATGGACTGGCGGGGCTGGATATCTCTCCGACTCGTTCCGTGAGAGACCAATGCTGCGCCCATTAACGCAGATTGTGATCACGCAAGAGCATCTTTCGACAATCCTGCCAAAGCCTTCAGGCTTGCAAGATCGACGTGCGGGACCGGTAGGCTGCGCCAACAATGACTCGCAGATCGATCCTCGAGGGATTTCTAGAAGTCGATTAGAGGAAGCACCAGAATAACTGCAGAAAATCAGCGCCCTTTGGACAGCATCTCACGGACTTGAACGAGCCACCGTGACCAGGGGTGCCACGGATACGACCGCTGGCCGGTATGGAGCTACGCGGACCTCGTGCAAAGTCAGCTCGACGAGCCCTACTCTCACCGATTTTCGTCCTTACCGTTCGCTGACCTCCTCACACGCCGACGATCCGTCCTGACTTTAGCTCATCACCTGCTACGCTGCAGCCAGAGCGGAATCCTTGTAATCTTCGTTCTTGGTCGTCATTGAAGGTCACCATGGTGGGCGCGAAAGCCTCGACTGCCATAGCGGTCCCACGCCGGGCACGGACATGAGGCGGGCGGTGCTCTGCGCAGTGGATGATCACGACGAACTCGATCCTCCAGATCGACATAGCTGAAGAGTTCACCCGCCCTCACATCGCCGCCGCGCATGCATGACTCCAAAACTCGACGTGAGTGAAATCACGGCGAAAGCCTCCAGGCCAGCTTCTTTTTAAACAGCCTGCTAATCTTACTGCGTCACAAGTTTGTAGATTTTAGCGGCATTGATCCTGGTGCAGCATGGACATCTCTGAAGGTTGCGACTGAGTGCGACGGTCAAGTGCCTACGGACGGTTGCGATCGAATTTGGCGTGTGTCGTTCGGGTCGGATCGGGGGATCCGCGGGGTCGGTAACCTTCGGGAACGTTAGGTTCCGGGCGGTTTTTGGTTTTGTTCGGCGCTGAGGGGGGAATCTTCTCCCTTTGGGAGATGAGGAATCCGTTAGCGGCAATGCAAAGGCTTGCATGATGATGGAAGCCGCGCCAGCCGCGCCCCCTCGTAATGGCCGAGCCCGAGTTCCTGCTTTGAGTTCCTGATAGTCGCGCTCGATACGCCAGCGTAGCTTGGCGGTGCTGACGAGCGTTGCGAGCGAAGCGTCGGCGGCGAGAGTGGAGAGCCAGTACTTGAGCGGCTCGGTGTCGCCCTCGGGCCATTCGATCAGCAGCCATTCCTCGGCACGGGGGCAGTCAAATTGTAACCCCTGGAGGCGGGCCTGACGCGCACGGCGGCAAAGCGGGAACTGAGATCAGTGTTCGTTCCTTCCCGCCAGCCAATGGTCTGCCAGGCTTCGTGCGGCAGCTCCTGTGCCATCGCTTTCACCGATATCGGGCTGTGTTCAGGACTGCGACGCATCAGCGGGGTTGGCCGACCCTTTCCACGCCAGGGCTTGGGCTGCAATGGTTCCTCGCTGGGTCGCCAGACACTAATAAGTGTCGGTTGCCACGACATAGTCGAGGCCGAGCGCCGACAGGCCGGTGCGGAATGCGCCGTCCGCGCCATAGCCGGCGTCGGCCAAAACCACGCCGGGCGCAACTCCGTCCGCTTGAGCGGCGCGGATCTGGTCGAGCGCGATTACGGGCTTCGTCTGGAACGCGACGCTGTCAGGGATCTTCGCCTTGCGCCGCCGCGCGGGATCATCGGCCCAGATCTCGGACAAATACAGCCGATAGGCAATCGGCGAGCTCGCCGCGACGTTGGCGATCGAGAGGCTGCCCGCGACCTGGCAGTTGTCCTGCTTGCCGAGCTGGCCGCAATATTGCCGCGCAACCCCGACCGAATGCTTGCCCTTCTTGGGGAACCCGGTGTCATCCACGATCTAAGCCTCAATACGCCCATTCTGCTCGATCAGCGGCAGCACCAAGTCACGAACCCGCGCCAGGAGAGCCTCGTCAGACACGGTTGGCCGATGCCCGCGCTGGCGCCGTCGCCGCCGCCAGAGCCTCGACACTCTTGCGGTCCACCGGTAGCATTAGTCCGAGGCAATAATCGTTGAGCGGCTCCGCCCGATCGGCGTGCCCGATCACATCGACCGGCTTATGGACATAAGCCGCAAAGGCTGCTTCACTTCCCATGCTCAGGCCATTCATCTCAGCGTTCTCCTGCTGACTACGAATCGCTTACGCTAGCACAGCATTGCTCAGCGAGAATCCCAGGATTTGTGACTCAGTAAGACTAAGCAACCGGATATCGCTCCGCCGAGCCGACTTCCGCCGCCGAAGAGCTCCCAATTGCGCTCAACTTATCCATATCGCGCACTGTTCGCGCCCGGCGACCACAAATCATTCGGAACGATCTGGACTGCATAGGCTGGGATAACTACGTCGCGCCTCCGCATTGCGGATAGAAAACAAACGTTGATGGAGACTGAGATGAAAAGACACTTACTCGCCGCTTCCTTCGCGGCTCTGCTGGCGACGCCGGCCCTTGCCACCGAATGCACGCCGATCACTAAAACACAGGTCGAGCATCTGTTTGATCGATGGAATGCCTCTCTATCGACGCTTGATCCCGAAAAGGTCGTAGAAAATTATGCAGCTGATGCCCTTCTTCTGCCTACGCTTTCGAACAAACCACGCCTGACCCAGAAGGAACGCGCCGAATACTTCGCTGAATTCCTGCAAAAGCATCCCAAGGGGGAAATCGACAGCCGGACGATCAAACTCGGCTGCAACGATGCCATCGACACGGGCATCTACACCTTTACGTTGAAGGACGGCACCGAGGTCCCTGCGCGTTATACCTTCACCTACGAATTCAAGAACGGCAAATGGCTGATTTCGTCGCATCATTCTTCTGCCATGCCTGAAAGAGAGCCTAGCTGAGCTTTTAGGGAGTGTCTGAATCACCGGCACTCCCGCCTCCCTTTGCAATCAGAGAACGGGCGCCGAACCTTTAATCTCCTGAAGCAAATATAAAATCGACGATGCATCCTCTCCAGAAACCGAGTAGATATGTATAGTTATGAAGTCATTGGAAATGCTCATCGAGCGCGTCATTCTGTATAGACGCTGGATACTCGTTATTTTTTACTTTGGATTAGCTGCAGCGCTGGCGCTCTATAGCGTTTCATTCGGATGGAAATTCATCAAGCTAGCGGGTTCTGTTTTGGATGACAGCGCAGAAGACATGATCCTGTCTATATTATGGCTGATTGATGGCGCATTGGTCGGCGGGCTGATCGTTATGGTGATGATTTCTGGCTACGAGAACTTCGTAAGTCGATTTGATGAAGCGGAGAAACACTACGACCGCGAGGTCTCGTTCATGGGTAAGCTTGATTCCGGGAGCTTGAAGATCAAGGTCGCTTCATCCATCGTTGCTATCTCGTCGATACATCTGCTTCAAATTTTTCTGAACGCGGGCCAATACGAGAGCTCCCAGCTCATGGTATTGACCGGTATACATCTGGCGTTTGTGGTGTCCGCTTTGCTGATGGGGCTGCTTGAAAATATCATGAAAACACGCATAGCTTGCATCGCATTGGCGCTGCAGCATCCCCTCGTGAGTAGAGAGCCAAGATTGCTGTGGGGCGACCTCGCCATCATCCGGGTGGCGGGCGGATCGAACTGAGCGCGTTCAACGCAGCGGGCGAAAGCCTGCAACGTGCCGGCGTGTTTGCTGAAAAGAGTAGCCGAGCGAGTGGCGCAGTTCGATGTAACCTTCGGCCTTCTCACGGAGGAATTCTGCGACTGAGAAGAGGCCCATGATGTCGCCGAGCGCCTGCGTAATCGTATCGAAGCTTCGAGCGGCTCGCTTTCGCAGAAGCGCTTTGAGTTTTGAGAATGCCATTTCGATGGGGTTCAGGTCCGGCGAATAAGGCGGCAGGAAGAGAAGCCACGCCCCTTTCGCCTTGACCAACTGTTCGGCACGCTCGCTTTTATGGAAACCGACATTGTCGAGGATGACGACATCGCCTTTTGACAACGTCGGGGCAAGCTGGGTGTCGACCCATGTTTCGAAGATGCGGCAGTTCATCGGCGCATTGACGATCCATGGCGCGCTCAACCGCCAGCGAGGGCATCTGAACGCAGGCGGACAGCACGATGGCATCGACATCGCTTGTGTCCATCGAACGGACGATGCCGGGCAGCTTCATCGGATCGTGGGCGGCCACCGCGAGGTTGTCAGAGATCTCCAGCGCCCGCCAGACGCTGACCTCGATGCCTTCGTTGCGGATGTAGTCCACGACGAGCTCAGTGAGCGGCTTCATGTAAGGCGCGACGAGCGCGATTTTCTTCGCGCCCATCGCCTGGATGCCCTCGACCAGCGCACCGGCCGACGTCACCACTGGTGCCGGATTGCCGTTGTCGACCGTCGCCTTGTGCAGGCGCTCCCGTGACTGGCGATGGTAGCCATGCCCCATTGCCATGATTGCTACCAGACAGGCATAACCCATAACATCGACGCGCGCGTCCGAAAGTTCGAGGGGCAATGGTCGCTGTCCCTGTGGCCTTCAATTCCTCGGCGGTTACATGCTTCATCCGCATGCGGGAGGAGTGAAAAGTGAACCGCTCTGGCGACACGAGTTCGCGAGCCCGCAATAGTGCCGGTATTTTCGTTTCCATCGTGATGTTGGAGCTCGGAACGATCTGACCAATACGAAAGCGCTTCATTTGCTGGACCCTTGTTTCGAGTAGGTTTCACCACATTAATTATTCATACCGTGAAATATCAAGACAAGGTAAGCCCCCAAACGCCAAATGCTTTCATTATTCCATCCGGCCAGAGAGAGTTTTGGGTGGCCCTCAAAGCGATTTGCGTCAACAGATTGATTGAAAAGTTATTTTCTCAAGTTTCCCAGCCTCATCGCCCGCCTTCCGCGCTAACCTTTTATTAGAAACGGCGACATCTAAATGGCGCGCAGAGATTGAACGGTGCTTGCCGTATACCCAGTCGTAATATAACTTTGAATAATAAATTCGGGCGCTTGAGGAGGCGATCTTACGGGCTTCACAAGATCGCGACTGCCGCATCGGCGAGCCCGTCACCGATCACGGCATGCCGTCATTGAGGGGGAATTTGCATGGAACAAGAAACCGATTTCGACGTCATCGTGCTTGGTGCCGGCTTCGCCGGCGTCACGGCGGCCCGCGAATTGAAGAACAACGGCCACAAGGTCGCCGTGCTTGAGGCGCGAGATCGCATCGGCGGGCGCGCCTGGACGTCGGACCTCGACGGCCATAAGGTTGAGTTGGGCTGTACGTGGATCCACTGGTTCCAGCCCTATGTCTGGGCAGAATTCGTTCGCTCCGGCCTGAAGCTGCATGAAGATCCCTGGTTGCCGCCGCTCACCATCTGGGTAGACGGCAAGCCGCAGGACATCGAGTTCCGTGAGTTCCGGGCGATCCTTCAAAGTGCCTGGAAGAAATTCGCCGGCGATACGCCGGATGGTCCGCGCATGGACAGGCCCTACAGTCTCGAAGCGATCGCAGAGGCTGAGGAACTCGACACGCTGAGCGTTCAGGACGTACTCGACCGGATGGGCCTATCGCCGCTCGAGAAAGCAGCCTTCGCCGCTGAGGTGAGTGCCCAGACGAACGCGCCGCTGGACCAGTCCGGATACCTGTCCCAGCTGCGCTGGTGGTCCATTTCCGGCTGGGATATTGGGCTGATGATCGATTGCCTCGCCCGCTACAAGGTCGACAGTGGCGTTACATCCCTCATCACCTATATGGCGGAACGCGCCAATCTCGACATCCGCCTCAACTCCCCCGTCGCCGACGTGGTGCAGGACGAGCGCGGCGTCACAGCAACGACCCGTGACGGCCGTCGCTTCACGGCGAAGAAACTAGTCTGCGCCGTCCCGATGAACTGTCTGAAAAACATCCGGTTCACGCCGGCGCTTGCGCAGGACAAACTAGTCCTTTCGCACGAGGAACATGCCGCAAAGGGCATGAAAGTACTGTTCCGCACGGAAGGCGAAGCCACCGGCCATGCCGTCATCGCTCCGCCCGGCACACCACTTAGCCTCCTCAACCCCATCCGTGTAGAGGGCGAAACCCGCATCTACGTCGGCTTCGGCACGGATGGCGCGGCTTTCGACCCGAAGAACCTCGACGAAGTCAACGCGGTGCTTGCCAGCCTTCACCCCGAATTGAAGGCCGTTTCGACCACCGGGCACGACTGGGCAAACGACGAGTTCTCACTTGGCACCTGGCACATGGCGCGGCCGACACAGAACGTGCGGATCGCAAAGGCCTTCAAGACGCCGGACGGCCATGTCCATTTCGCCGGCGACTATCTCGGGCGAAATTGGGTAGGCTTTATGGACGGCGCAATCGAGTCCGGCCTGCTAACTGCGGACAAGGTGGAAACTGAAATGCGCTCTGCCTCAAACCCAACGTCCTCACGTCGCTTTAAGGCGCCGCCCGGTCTCACTGGCTAACGCCGCATCGAGTGAAGCCACACTGCCTTGATCATATCTTAATTTTCGACCAGGAACTGACATGCCAAAGAAACCGCTATTTTTCCACATGCTTCCTGAGATGGAGAAGCACTATTGTATGTCAATGGCCGTTCGTGCCGGCGATTATCTTTTCATCGGTGGCCTGACGTCCACAGATGACGAAGGCAACGAAATCCATGCCGACGACCCGGCCGCGCAGATGAAGCGGATCTACGAGATCCTCGGCAGCATCCTGCCAAAGTCCGGCGGCGCGCCGCGCGATGTGGTCAGCGAAACCATCTACTACAATGTCAGTGTGGACGAGTTCAACGAGACGCTGTTCCCGCATCGCCAGGCCTTCTACGGCGAGGAGGGGCCCTCGGTCGCGGGCATGGAAGTAGTCGGCTTTACCAGCCCGGCGATCCGCGTCGAGACGACGGCCGTCGCCTATCTCCCCCAGTCAAACTGACACGAGGCACTGTGATCATGCAGGCTCACGGATCAGCGCCCCATTCGGGAAAATCCTTCTGGCTGCATGACTACGGCATGTATGCCCCGAACCATGCCGTGGATGGGCGGATCGATTGCGATGTCGCCATCATTGGCGGTGGGATCGCCGGTATGTCCACTGCCTGGCATGCGGCGAAGGACGGTACCGGCCGCATCGTGCTGATCGAAGGCGAGATCGTTGGTTTCGGGGCCAGCGGCCGCGCCGCTGGCTGGATCATGCCGCAGTTCGGTATGGATCAGTTCACTATCCGCCGAAAATACGGCCTCGAGCGCTCGAAGGCGGCGTTCGATTACTGTCTGCGCGCGATGGTCTATACACGCGAGATCATCGAGAGCAACGGGCTCCAGTGTGACTACCGGCATCCGGGTTTGATGCGGGTGGCCTTCGACGAACGCTGGGTAGACGACGCCCGCGCCCTGCAGGCGATGTACTCCGAGTTCGGCATGCAGGGGCTGCAGTGGATGGACGGGCCTAGCTTGCAGGCGGAATTTGCCGGCAATCCGAATTTCAAGGCGGCATTGTTCGATCCCAATCTTGGCCTGCTTAACCCCTGCAAGCAGGTGCGCGAACTGAAACGCCTCGCGGAGGCCGCCGGCGCGCGTGTCTACGAAAACAGCCCCGCCATTCACATCGAGCGCCTGGCATCGGGCGTCCGGATCGTCACTCCGCGCGGGGAGATTCTTGCAAGCACGGTGGTGATCGCGACCAACGCTTTCACCCACATGCTTGAAGGCCCTGTCGGACGCGAGTTACGCCGGTTTCAATCCCCGGTCTTCGCACGAGGCGCGGTGACGGAGCGCCTGACGCCCGCACAATGGCAGGCGATCGGTTGGCAGCGCGGCAATGCGATCGAAAGTACGCTCGACCTGTTCCACTACATGGCGCCCACCGCCGACGGTCGTATCCAGTTCTACTGGATCTATTACGGCGGGCACTCGATGTTCGGCGAAATGGAGCCGACGGCCAGCGCGGAGGGCGGAGAAGTTTCACTGCAGCATCTCAAGCGGATTTTCCCGCAGTTGAGCGATATTCGCATCGCCCATACTTGGGGCGGGCACATGTCCGGGACGATGGACCTGGTGCCGCACCTGACGACGCTCGGCGACCGGCGCGTGATCTATGTTGGCGGGTGCTGGGGCCATGGGCTGGCGATCAACCATCTGCACGGCCAGACCGTCTCGCACATGCTCAACGACGTCAGCAGCGACCTCACCGATTTCTGGATCGTCAACCGGACGCCGCGGAAATGGCCGCCGACCCCTTTTGACTATCTGGGCAAGGGGCTGGCTTGGAGCGCGCTGCGGAGAAAGGCTCGCCGGCAACTGGTGGGCTCCATTTTCGAGGCACCAGAATGAGGTGCACTGCCTAAAGGCAACATACGAAACGGTTGCCGGAGAAGACATCATCTATTTTATAAGCCGATGCTGTGCAAAATTCACATGTTCGGATAGACCGGGC
Organism: Shinella sp. G-2; assembly: GCF_050172695.1. Classification (NCBI taxonomy): domain Bacteria; kingdom Pseudomonadati; phylum Pseudomonadota; class Alphaproteobacteria; order Hyphomicrobiales; family Rhizobiaceae; genus Shinella; species Shinella sp. G-2. Next base: position 10,374 of record NZ_JBBEYH010000046.1, read on the forward strand.
CTTCGCCGCCCTGCGGCGGCACCCAGTTGATGTTCTGG
>NZ_JBBEYH010000047.1:0-9521 GCF_050172695.1 Shinella sp. G-2
GGAACCGCCATCCTGGCCGCCCAGGTTCTCATGAACCTCATCGGCCGCATCATGCATGCGAAGAAAGGCTGACCCATGGGACGACTACAATACGATTTTTCCGGTGAGCACGTGCTGGTCACCGGCGCAAGCCGCGGCATCGGCCGGGCGGTGGCGGAAGGCTTTGCCGCCGCCGGTGCGGATGTGACGATCCTGTCCTCCGGTTCGGGCATTCACGACACGGCGAAGGAGATGTCGGAGCGCTTCGGCCGTAAGGTCGCAGCGATCGAATGCGACATTACCGACAGCGCCGCGGTGAAGGCCGCGCTCGCGCCGCTCGGCCGCATCGACGTGCTCGTCAACAATGCCGGGCTGGAGCGCATCACGCCGCTGCTCGATCCCGATCCGGCGGTCGAGGACACCTTCCGCCGCATCACCGACATCAACACCAACGGCACGTTCTACGTCACGCGCAACGCGGTGCCGCACATGGTGGAGGGCGGGCGCATCATCGTCACGGCCTCGATCTGGAGCCGCGTCGTGGTGGCGGAATTTGCCGCCTACATCACATCCAAACATGCCAATCTCGGCTTCACGCGCGTCATGGCCAAGGAACTCGGCCCGAAGGGCATTCGCGTCAATGCCGTCTGCCCCGGCTGGGTGCGCACGGAAGCGGCCATGCTGTCCCTGAAGAACATGTCGCTGCGCACCGGCCGCAGCGAAGACGACCTCCTGGCCGAGATCGTCGGGGCGCAGGTTCTGCCCGGCCTGCTGGAACCCGAGGATCTTGCCGCGCCCTATCTCTTCCTTGCCTCCGACGGGGCCAGGGACATGACGGGCCAGGGCCTGATGCTCGACCGTGGCGAGGTGATGGCATGAGCCGGCGCGTTCTCGTTACGGGTGCCTATCGCGGCATCGGCGCGGCCTGCGCCCTCGCTCTGGCCGGAACCGGCGCGCGCGTCGCGCTCGCCGATATCCGCAAGCCGGATGAAACCGCGGCGGCGGCGGCCGGGGCCGGCGCTGCGGAAACGCTGGCGCTCGCCTGCGACGTGTCCGACGAAAGCGCCGTCCTCGCCGTTGGCGCGGCGGTGAAGGAAAGGTTCGGCGGCCTGGATGTGGTCGTGCATTGCGCGGGCGTCATCCATGAAGCGCCGCTGCTGGAAACTCCGGTCGCGGACTTCGACCGCGTGATCGGCATCAACCTGCGCGGCAGTTTCCTCGTCGGAAAGATGGCGATCGGTCTGATGGACAGCACGGCGGAGGATCCGGCGCGGCTGATCATGATCGCCTCCGACATGGCCTATTACGGGCGCGAGACCTTCTCGCCCTATGTCGCCTCCAAGCACGGCGTGCTCGGCCTGGTGCGTTCCTGGGCGAAGGAGTTCGCGCCCCGCATCCTCGTCAACGCCATCTGCCCCGGCCCGATCGACACCGAAATGCTCGGCGCGGCGAATATGAGCCCGGAATGGCGGGCAAAGGAACTTGCGATCCCGCTCGCCCGCTTCGGCAAGCCGGAGGAGATCGGCGAACTGGCGCTGTTCCTCGCCGGTCCCGGCGGGCGCTATTTCACCGGACAGGGCGTCGGCAGCAATGGCGGGAGCATCATGCCATGATCAGGAACCCCATTCCCTGGCCGAACGGCGCGAAATGCGCGGCCTGCATCACCTTCGACATGGATGCGGACAGCCTCATCCATATCGCCCATCCCGAGGATGGCCATAGCCGCGTCGCGGGTATTTCCATGCTGCAATACGGGCCCAAGGTGGCGATCCCGCGCATCGTCGAAAGCTATCGCCAGCTCGGCATCAAGCAGACCTTCTTCGTTCCGGCCTGGTGCATCGAGCGCTATCCCGCGGCGATCGAAGCCATTCTGGAGGGCGGTCATGAGCTCGCCCATCACGGTTTCCTGCACGAGCATCCGCGCGAGCTTTCGGATGAGGACGAGGCCTATTGGCTCGACCGCAGCATCGACGTCATCGTCAAGGCGAGCGGCAAGCGGCCGCGCGGCTGGCGGGCGCCGCTCTACAACTTCTCGCATCGCTCGGCGGATCTGCTCGTCTCGCGCGGGTTCGAATACGATGCCTCGCTGATGGGGGACGACATTCCCTATCTCCTGGAATGCGATGCGGGCCGCCTGGTCGAACTTCCGTCCCATTGGGGTCTCGACGACTGGCCGCAATATGTCCAGTCGATGGATCTCGACTACATGATGCCGATCCGCGCGCCGGAGCAAGGCTTTGCCGCCTTCGCGCAGGAGTTCGAGGCCGCCTATCGCTACGGCGCGTTGTGGGTGCCGGTCGTCCATCCGTTCGCCACCGGCCGTCTCGCGCGCTGGGATGTGGTGCATCGCTTCCTCGAGCAGGTTCGCCAGCGGGGGGACGTCTGGTTCGCTCCGATGGAAGAGATCGCCGCGCATGTGCGCACGGTGGTCGACAAGGGCCTGTGGTCGCCGCGGATCGACCGCCTGCCGTACTATGCCGAGCCCGTCCGGGTCCGGTAAGGCTGGAACGGTCAGGCGAGGGAGCGGGATGTGCTGCGAGCTCTCCTCCCTGGCAGGGTGGATGCTTTGCCGCCTGACCGTGCATCTGCCGCTTTCCCTGCGGCGGATGCTGGCGTTAGCCAGCGATGAGGATCGAGGGCGAAAGCCCTCGATCTTCTTCCTGGAGCATGTCAGGTTCAGATCGAACCAGACATGCTCTAAATTCTTTTGTTTTCGTTTGTCTTTTCGGGAAAACCGGTTTCCACTTTTCCCTGGCAAACTCTAGAGGCCGCGCCTCTCCCTTCGCCAGGCAAGCACGGTTTCCACGTCGGCCTTGCCGCCGCGCGGGCCGTGGATCGTGACGGAGCGGGAGGCGGCGGCAATGGAGAAATCCAGCGCTTCCGCGAAGGGGTGTCCCCGTGTCAGGCACCAGGTCAGCGCTCCGCCGAAGGTGTCGCCGGCCCCCGTGACGTCGGCCACATCCACGGGATAGCCTGCCGCCTGCAGCAGCGTTTCGCCGTCGAAGGCCTCGGCGCCATGGGCCGCCTTCGTGCGCACCACCCAGCCTATCCCGTGCGTGCGTATCCACTCGCCTATGCGGGCCATGTCGTCATGGCCGAAGGCGGCGCGAAAGCCGACCTGATTGAAGATGACGACGGCAGCGCCCGAGAGATAGGGCATGTCTTCGGGCGTGCAGCCACCGACATCGAGATCGAAGATCGCGCGGCGGCCGTGGTGGCTGAGATCGGCCAGAAGGTCGGCCTGCTTCAGGATGCCCGTTTCCGTCTGGCAGTGCAGGCGGCGGGCCCGGTAGAGCGTCGTATAGAGAAAGCCCTCACGGCGCAGGGTTGCGAGGGTCGCCGGCGTCAGCCACATCGGCGGCTCGCCCATCTCGACCGTCAGGACGACGTGCTCGCCGTCGATCAGGAAGATCAGGTTGCGCGATTCCGCAAGGGTGGGATCGGTCAGCATGTGATCGACACCGACGCCGTTCTGCCGGAGGTCATCCGTAAGCCGCCCCGACAAGGGGCTGTCGTTGAGCAGGGAAATGAACTGCGTGTCCCCGCCCAGCGCCGCATGCACGACGGCGGCATTGGCGATGGAGCCGCCGATCTCGGCGGGCAGTTCCTGCACCATGCCCTTGTCGGCGCGGCCGGGCCAGCGATCGGCGGTGTAATATTCGTCGAGCGCCACATCGCCGATGAAGAAGGCCGTCATGCTGCGGTCTCGCTCTTCACCTCGACCTGACGCGGCCCGCCGGCGACCGGGATCCACGGGCTTTCGCCGAGACCGCAGATCGCCATCCAGTAATAGGGCGTGGGGCGCGTGGCGCCCCGGCAGGCGTCATGCCAGACGTTCCTGTGCATCACGACCACCTGTCCCGGTGCGATGACGAAAGCCTCGATCTCGTCGCGATGGGGTGCGTCTGCCTTTGAGGCGGCGGCCACCGCAAGAACGATCGGTTCGCCGGCGCAGAAGAGCGCCTCCTCGGTCTGCGGGTGCCGTTCCATCGCGGTGCAGGGCCAGGGCGCGCTGCCGCCCCGCGTCATGCCGAGATGGCCCGAACCGTCGATCAACGGCGTACGGGTGAAGCCGTCGGCCCAGCCGTCGCCCTGCGTCCAGATCGCGTTTGGATCGGCATCGTCCGCAAGATCGTAGACCCTGCCGTAGCGGGCGAAGTTTTCGGCCGTCACGGGGCGGGCGCGGACGGGGGTCATGCCGCGCTCCGGGCAGCGCGGACGGCGTGCATCAGGCGGGCGACATGGCTGGCCTCGACGCGGCCGGTGTCCTTGTGGTCGTGCTTGAACCAGCTTCCGACAATGGCGCCATCGGCATGTTCCAGCTGTTCGGCGGCGTTCGTTTCGGTAAGGCCGGCACCGATGAGGAGCGGCACGGCGCCGCCGGTCGCGGCGCGGAAGCGAGCCACCTTGTCCATGTCCGTCGGCTGGCCCGTGGCGTCCGAGGTCACCACCAGGCCGTCGCAGCGCGTGGCGCCGAGGCGCACGTCCTCTTCCTCCGGCCGGCCGGAAAGGATCGGCTGATACTTGAACCGCACGCCGCCGAGCAGCAGCGACGGGACGCTTGCCCGCCGCGCGGCGAAATCGGTCGCAAAGCCGGCGTCGTCTTCCGGCGACAGATGGCCGGCGACGGAATCGACCTGAATGAAGGAAACGGGATAGCGCTTCGCCAGCGCGAAGGCGCGCTTGTCGTCGCGCAGCACGTTGACGCCGAGTTTCACGCCAAGATCGAGGCCGCTCAACCGGTCGAGCACGCGCTCGACATCGTCGGCATCGCCGAAGTAGTTTTCCACCACCAGCCCGTCGACGCCTTCGCCGGCCATGATGCGTGCCTCTTCCTCGGCCTGGGCGAGCTTCGCCGCGGGGCCGTCACCGGCAAGATGCAGCATGCCGAGAATGGGCTTCACGGTGGCAAAGGTCTCGATAAGACGGCTCATGTCGTTTCTCCTGCGTCGCGGCGCCCTCAGGCGGGCGCGGTATCGCGCCCCCAGCGCGTTGCGAATTTCATCTGGACCGCCGGCGCGTAGACGATCGACGTGCGTTCGACCAACCGGTCGTCGGCGTCGAGGACGTCCCCGCTGGCGCAAAGATAGCCCGGCACGTCCGGTGCCGGGCCGAAGACCTCCCGCAGGCGCTCCGACGGCGGCACGACGGTCAGCAGCAGTTCCGAGCGGAGCGGATGGCGGTCATAGTCGCGGCGCAGCACCTCGTAGAGCGATTGCGCCGCGAAATCGTAGGTCTCGAGGCCGGGATAGAGGGCCAGGTCGAGCTGGGACGTGTCGACGTTGAGCCAGCTCACGGTCGCCTCGTTCGCCAGGCCACGGGCACGCACCAGAAGCAGTTCGCCGCCTTCCACGCGATGTTCCAGCACTTTCGTGACCGGGCGCTGGCCCTGCCGGCGCGCCAGTTCCGTGAAGCTGCCGAAGTTCCAGATGTTGTGGCTGATCGGCCGGTGCGAGACGATCGTGCCCCGACCCCGCACCTGCTGAACCAGACCTTCCGACACCAGAAGCGCCATGGCGTTACGGACCGTCGTTCGGGCGATGCCGAACTGGTCGCGCAACTGGTTCTCCGAAGGGATGGCTTCCCCCTCGGAGAAATCGCCGCTGAGAATGGCGGCGCGCAATGCCCGGTAAAGCTGGCGGTAGAGCTGTTCGCTCGAATAGGCGTCGAGACGAAAGCGCGACAGCCGGTCGTCCGGGCGGTCACCCGCGGCATTGGCGTCTGGTGTGGAAGGCTGGGTCAAGGCAGGCTCCGGAACGGCTGGATTACTTCGTGGCTCCGTTTATCTTGAACTCTTCCACACCGGCTTCTTTCAAGCCGTAGCGGTCGAGGATCTGTGCATAAGTGCCGTCCGCCTTCAGCGCGTCGAGCGTGGCATGCACGGCATCGCGCAGCTCGCCGTTCGCCTTGGCGAAGGCGATGCCATAGTGGTTGACGTCGCCTACCGCGCCGATCTGGTAGAACTTGCCCGGTTCCTGCTTCATCAGGTCGAGCAGGCCTTCGAGACCGATGACGGAGGCCTGGGCGCGACCCTGGCGGATCTGCATGATGTGCTCGGCCTGGGTCGGGATCTGGATGACGGTGATCAGCTTGTCGGCCGGGCAGATCGACTTGCCGAGCTCTTCGGCCCAGGTAACCCAGCTCGTACCCGTGGCGACCGCGACGGTCTTGCCGCAGAGGTCGGCTTCGGTCTTGATGTCGCCCTGGTGGTCGATGCTCGAATAGAAGACGTTGCCCGTCTTGAAGTAGTCGATGAAATCAAGCTGCGTCTGGCGCTCCACCTTGTCGGAGAACGCCGTGATGATCATGTCGGAACGGCCGGTGACGACCTGCGGGATCAGCTGCGGAAACTCGACGTTCTGGAATTCCGCGGCGAGGCCGAGACGCTCGGCGATCGCCTTGGCAAGGTCGATGTCGAAGCCCTTCAGTTCCGTCGAGCCGGCGTCGTTGTATTCCATCGGCGGGTAGGCCAGGCTGATCGTGACGTTCAGCTTGCCGGCGCTGCGCACGGCTTCGGGCAGGGCGGCGGCGAGCTTTTCGTCGCCGGCCGCCTGCGCGACGCCGGCAAGACTGAGGAAGGTGGCCGAGGCAAGCCCCAGGACCATCGGCAGGATTGTCTTCATTGTCCGTACTCCCATTGTTGGACGAAGAAAAAGGTCAGGCGAGCACGCGGCTCAGGAACGAGCGCACGCGTGGATCGGCCGGGTTGCTGAGGATGTCGCCCGGGACGCCCATTTCGCGGATTTCGCCATCGATCATGACCACGACCCGGTCGGCCACTTCGCGGGCGAAGCCGATCTCGTGCGTGACGACGATCATCGTGGTGCCGCCGCGCGCCAGCGTGCGCATCACCTCCAGCACCTCGCCGACGAGTTCCGGATCGAGTGCGCTGGTCGGCTCGTCGAACAGCATGACGCGCGGTTCCATGGCGAGCGCCCGGGCGATGGCGACGCGCTGCTTCTGGCCGCCGGAAAGCTGCGAGGGGTAGCTTGCGGCCTTGCCGGCCATGCCGACCTGCTCCAGGAGTTCCATGGCACGGGCTTCCGCCGCGGCGCGCTTCAGGCCGCGCACCACCATCGGACCCTCGATGACATTGCCGAGCACGGTGCGATGGGCGAAGAGGTTGAAGTGCTGGAAGACCATGCCAAGCTGGCTCTGCTGGGCGCGCAGGCGCTTGATCGGCAGTTCCTGCAGGGCGCCGCAACGGAGCTCGTAGCCCATGATGGCGCCGTCGACCCAGACATAGCCGCCATCGGGTGTTTCCAGATGGTTGATGCAGCGCAGGAAGGTGCTCTTGCCGCTGCCGGAAGGACCGAGGATGCAGAGCACCTCGCCATGGGTAACGTCCAGATCGAGCCCCTTCAGGACCTCGTGGGCGCCAAAACTCTTGCGGATACCGACCGCCTTGACTGCGAGGCTCATGCTTCCTCCGGGGCGGCCCGGCGGCGCGCCCAGCCCTTGAACCAGCTGCTTCCGGCGGTGGCGCTGGAGGCGTCACGGCCGAAATGGCGTTCGAGATAATATTGGCCGATGGACAGAACCGTGGTGCCGGCCAGGTACCAGATCGCGCAGACGAACAGGAGCTCGATGACGGCACCGTTGATGAAGTAGATGCGCTGTGCCGCGTTCAGCATTTCGCCCATGGCGATGGTGGCGGCGAGCGAGGAGAATTTCAGCATGCCGATGGCGCTGTTGCCGAGCACCGGCAGGATCAGGCGCAGCGTCTGCGGCAGGACGATGCGGCGCATCGTCTGGCCGGGCGTCATGCCGAGGGTATGCGCGGCCTCGGTCTGGCCCTTGTCGACGGAGCTGATGCCGCCCCGCACGACCTCGGTGAGATAGGAGCCCTCGTTGACGCCGAGCCCGAGCACGGCGGCGACGAAGGGCGTCACGACATCGACCATGCGCGCATCGACGAGGCCCGGAATGTAAAGCCGCGGGAAGACGAGCGCGATGTTGAACCAGATGAGAAGCTGGAGCAGCACGGGCGTCCCGCGGAAGATCCAGACATAGAGCCAGGCGGCAAAGCGCAGGATCGGGTTTTCCGACAGCCGCATGATGCCGAAGGCAAAACCCAGTGCCACGCCGAAGGCGAGGGCGCAGGCCGAAATCAGGAGCGTCCAGCCGAAGCCGACGATGATCACCTCCGCCGTCAGGAATTGCCCGACCACGGCCCACTGGATCTGCCCGACGGCGAAGGCGCGGCCGATGAAGGCGAGCAGCAGAAGGACGATGCCGCCGCTGATCCAGCGGCCAGGATGGCGCAGGCGACGCACGGGCACGTCCCGGCCGGGTAGATCGGCGGGGGAAAGCGTGGCGGTTGATGTCGGGGAGGGCTGTTGCATGGCATCCAATTGTAGGGTTAGGCCTACAACTTATAAAAGCGCTTTCCGATGGGAGTCAAGCGGCGTTCTGCGACAGATGGAAATGGCGGCCGGCGCGAAGCGGTGGCGTCACCGCGGCTTGTGTGCGCTCTCGGCAATGGCGGCCGCGAGGGTTTCGGCGGCGCGCGATGGTTTGTTGCGGGGATAGGCGATGTGGAACATGTCCTTGAAGGTCATGCGGTCAGGGGCAAGGACCCGGAGGCGACCGGTCCGCACCCATTCGTCGGCGTAGTGATCCGGCAGGAAGCCGATATAGGCGCCGGACAGCAGGAGGAGCAGCGTGCCTTCCATATGCGGTGTCGCTGCCGCCCAGTTGAAGTTGACGCCGCAGATCGTCTCGTTGAGCATGTAGGTGCGGCCGGCGAAGGATTGGGCGGCGAGCAGGTCTTCGGTAAGTTCCGCGTCGGGGATGGCGAAGAGCGGGTGGCCATCGGCGCAGTAAAGTTGCTGAACCTCGGAGAAGACGGGCTGGCTGCGGAAATTCGGCATGACGCTGCCGACCGAGGGCATGAGGACGACCTGATAGGACCCGTTCAGGAGGCCCTGGTGCAGGACCTGCGGCGCGGCGACATCGATCTCCAGATGAACGCGCGGCGCCTTGGCATGGAAGCTCGCAAGCGCACCCTGGAGGTCGAGTTCGCGGTTGGTGATCATCGCATCGACGGTGCCGAAACTCAGGCTGCCGGTCAGTTCCCCCTGCGCCTCGCCGATGCGGCTCTGGAACTGCTCCATCGAGCCGAAAAGCTCGAGCGCCGCATTGTAGACCAGCCGTCCCTCGTCCGTCAGCAGGAAGCCGCCGCGGCCGCGGCTGCACAGGCGCAGGGCCAGCCGTTCCTCGAGATGGCGCATGTGGGTCGAGATCGTCGCCTGCGTCATGCCGAGCGCCGATTGAGCGGCGGAGAAACCGCCGTGCTGCACGACGGAGGCGAACACCCGGAGCAGCCGGAGTTCGGCATCTCCGAGGGAGAGATTGAGGACGCGGTGTCGGACCTTGTTGATCATTCATTGATTAATGCACAAGTAAACATGCAATCATAGATACTTTTAAATGTTTTGGCCTTTGGCACACTCCTTCGCACCTTTGGAGGAGGGCACATGACCAGCAATTCGTACGAGACCGGACGTTTGAACCTGCCGTTTGTCGGCATCTGCACCTTC
>NZ_JBBEYH010000048.1:0-8476 GCF_050172695.1 Shinella sp. G-2
ATCCTCCTCCTGACGACCAAGGATCAATGATGCACCGTTACACTCCGGGACCACACACCTAGGCTACGCGGCGATACTGCACGGTCTGGCCACCGCGTCCCTCGCCGATGTGGAACTGCGAGAGGGCCGACTGCAGTTGGGCAGCTTCGCTGGCGAGGACCTGGCTGGCAGCGGTGGTTTCTTCGACCATGGCGGCGTTCTGCTGGGTCATCTGGTCCATCTGGTTGACGGCCGTGTTGATTTCGCCGAGGGCGGCAGACTGCTCCTGGGCGGCGCGGGTGATCGAGACGACGTGGTCGTTGACGCGGTTGACGAGGTCCTTGATCTCGGAGAGCACGTCGCCGGTCGACAGCACCAGCGAAACACCGCCCTTTACCTCGCCGGCCGAGGCATTGATCAATGTCTTGATCTCCTTGGCGGCGTTGGCCGAGCGCTGGGCGAGTTCGCGCACTTCCTGGGCAACGACGGCAAAGCCGCGGCCGGCCTCGCCCGCCCGGGCCGCCTCGACACCGGCATTCAGGGCCAGCAGGTTCGTCTGGAAGGCGATCTCGTCGATCACGGAGATGATCTGGCTGATCTTCTGCGAGGACTGCTCGATGCGGCCCATGGCGTCGATGGCGCTCTGCACGATCTCGCCGGACTTGTCGGCGCTGTCCTTGGCTTCGCGCACGATTTCGGACGCCTCGATGGCGCGGGTCGTGGAGGTCTTCACCGTGGTGGTGATTTCCTCCAGTGCTGCAGCGGTCTCCTCCAGCGAGGCGGCCTGCTGCTCGGTGCGATGGGCAAGCTGGTCGGCGGCGGCGGAAAGCTCGCGGGAATTGCCGGTGATGGTGCCCGCGGTGGAAAGGATGCCGGCCATCGTGCTGCGCAGCGTCAGCATCGCACCATTGACGTTGGCCTGAAGCTCGGCGAAGTCGCCTTGGAAATGACCGGCCATTTCCTGCGTCAGGTCGGCATGGGAAAGCGAGGCGATCACGCGGCGCACCTCGGTGACGCCCCTGTCGACATTTTCCACCAGTTCGTTGACGCTCGTGGCGAAACGGCTGAGGTCCGCGTCTTCATAGGCCTTGGTGATGCGGCGGGAGAAATCGCCCGCGGCGGCGGCCGCGACGATGGTGCTGATGTTCGATTGCAGGTCCTTGCTCTGCGCCTGCAAGGCGGCTTCCTGCGCTTCCATCTCGCGCATCTGCATCTCGTTGGCGCGGAAGACGTCGAGCGTGCGTGCCATGGCGCCGATCTCGTCCTTGCGGTCGGTGCAGGGGATCGCGTCATCGAGCTTGCCGGCCGCCAGGTTCGACATCACGCCGGTCAGCAGCTGGATCGGACGCACGATGCCGTTGCGGGCGAAGAGCATCGCGAACAGCATGCCCGCGACGATGCAGACAAAAGCGGTTGCGAGCAGCAGGATCTGCGTTGTCGTCGAGCGGGAGATCGCGACGGCCCGCGAGCCGGATAGCGTTTCGGCGGAATAGGCCGAATATTCCTTGATCGCGGCGGTCACGGCCTTCTGGCCATCCAGCGCCTTGTCGAGCGCGGCGAGCAGCGCGGCGCGGTCCTGGCCCTTGTCGGAACCGGCCACGGCGACCATGGCGCGGATATCCTCGAAATAGGGTGCCAGGGCAGCGCGGATCGCTTCGAGCTGTTTCTGTTCGGTCGTGTCAGCGGTGGAGGCGATCTTCGGCAGGCGATCCAGCATTTCCGCGGCGCGCATTTCCGTCTCGGCAGCAAAATCGGCCGCCTTTTCCGGCGCCATGGCGAGCTGATAGGTCATGCGGCTGATCGCGATGACGTCGACGCGCAGGTCCATGGCCTCGCGGGCGACTTCCTCGCGCGCACCCGTATCCTGAAGTGCGGCGCCCAGCGAGGTGAGACCGCGGCTGCCGACCGTGGCGATGGTGCCGGCCGCAATACCCATCAGGAGCACGAGCAGGCCGACTTTCCGCGAAATGGAGAGATCGGAGATTTTCATGGGCAGGTCCCCTGGGGCGACCGGCGCTGTCCTGGCGCGTTCAATCCCGCACGACCCGGCGTCATTGCGGGTCCATACGGCCGTTGTCGGCGACAAAGGTTTCGATTTTCTTGCCTTTTGACAATCTGTTCGAGGGGGAAGCTCAGCCCTTTCGGAAGACGTAGTCCGTTTCCTGCCGTAGCGTTTCGCCAGGCCGCAGCACTGCCGAGGGGAAGTGCACATGGTTGACGGCATCCGGCCAGATCTGCGTTTCCAGGCAGAAACCGGCGAAGGCGCCGTAACGCCGGCCACCCAAACCGGCAACGGACGGGTTCACATGGGCGCCGGTATAGAGCTGCACGCCGGGCTCCGTGGTGAGAACGTCAAGGGAAACGCCGGAAAGGGAGCTACGCACCGTGGCCACCCGTCGCTTGTCCCGCCGTTCGTCGGAAAGGCAGAAATTGTGGTCGAAGGCGATGCCACCCGGCTCCACCTGGCGGCGGAAAGGCGTCCAGCCGGTCAGGTCGAAGGACGTTCCGGCGACGGGGCGGATTTCGCCAGTGGGGATGAGCGTTTCATCGACGGGCAGGTAATGGTCGGCCGCAAGGCGGATTTCGTGATCGAGAGCGTCGGCGCCGCCGTCGAGATTGAAATAGCTGTGCTGGCAGAGATTGACCGGCGTCGGTGCATCCGCCGTCGCTTCATAGACGACGGCAAGCGTGCCGTCGCCGGAGAGCCGATAGGTGCAGGTGATCGCGCAATTGCCGGGATAGCCCGCGCGGCCGGCAGGATCGGTAAAGGCCAGCGTGACGAAATCCGCGCCCTGCGCCGCGACGCGCCAGTTCTGCTGGCCGATGCCATCGCTGCCGCCATGCAGATGGGTGACGCCGCGCTCGTTGCATTCAAGCTGATACGACGTGCCGTCGAGGACGAAGCGCCCGCCGGCGATACGATTGGCACAACGCCCCGGCGTCGCGCCGAAATAGGGAGAGTGGGCGAGATAGGATGGAAGATTCTCGAAGCCGAGCACGAGGGGGGCCACATGCCCGTCTAGGCGCAGATCCTGGATGATCGCGCCCCAGGTCAGCACCTGCGCAGTGAGACCGCCGCCGGAAAGCGTGATGCGCTCGATCGCCTCGCCCGAAGGAAGGTGGCCGAAGATTTCATTGGATGCACCCACGCCTGTCCTCCTGCCCAATGCGCTGTGCCGGCAACCTGCGGCAATTGCCGCCGCCTTGCAATCAAAAAGTCATACTTTTCAGAAGGCGCGGTCTCAGAAATTCTTCTGGTAGACAATGAAGGGCGTCTTGTCGGCGATACGGTCGTAAAGCGTGCGCGCAGTGGCATTGAATTCCTGCGTCATCCAGTAGACTTCCGGCGCGCCGGCTTCCTTCGCCTTGGCATAGACGCCTTCGATCAGCGCCCGGCCGATGCCGGTGCCGCGCACGTCGGGATCGGCATATAGATCCTGCAAGTAGCAGATGCTGTCGATGGTCCAGCAGGAGCGATGGAAGAGATAATGCGCAAGACCGACAGGCTTGCCGTCGAGCGTGGCGAGAAGGCCGCGATATTCACCCTCCGCCACTTCGCCCGTCAGGCGGGCGAACGTGCTGGCGAAGATCTCCTCCAGAAGCACCGTCTCGTAGAAGGCGAGATAGGCGGTCCACAGGCGCCGCCATTCGCCTTCATCATCCTTGTGCAGAGGGCGAACGACGACACGGCTCATGATCAGGCTCCCGTTCCGATTTTTTCGAGGTCGTAGGGTGTTGTCTGGTAGATTTCGTTGATCCAGTTGCCGAAGAGCAGATGCGCATGACCGCGCCAGCGGTTCTGCGGCGGCAACGAGGGATCGTTGTGCGGAAAATAGTTCTTCGGCAGCTTGATCGGCACGCCGGCCGAGACGTCGCGGAAATATTCGTCGGCGAGCGACGTCGAATCATATTCCACGTGGTTGAAGATATAGAGCCGGTTGCCGGCCTTCTCCTGCACGAAGCAGACACCGGTTTCGTCGGAATCGAGCAGGATGTCGAGTTCCGGCACCGCGCGGATGTCCTCGATACGGATTTCCGTCCAGCGTGACACCGGCACTTCGAAATTATCCGAGAAGCCGTTGAGATAGACCGACGAGGGTTTGCGATTGTGGTGGCGATAGACGCCGAAGGCCTTTTCCTCAAGCGTACGTTTCGGCACGCCGTGGAAGTGGTAGATCGCCGCCATCGCCCCCCAGCAGACATTCAGCGTCGAATGCACGTTGGTCTCGGTCCAGTCGAGGATCTGTTTCATCTCGTCCCAGTAGGTGACGTCCTCGTAGTCGAGCGTTTCCACCGGCGCCCCGGTGATGATGAGGCCGTCGAACTTGCGGTGCCGCACCTCCTCCCACGTGTCGTAGAAGGCCAGCAGATGATCTTCCGAGGTGTTCTTGGCACGGTGACCGCCGACGCGAATCAGCGACAGTTCGACCTGCAGCGGCGAAGCGCCGACGAGGCGCGCCATCTGCACTTCCGTCTTGATCTTGTTCGGCATGAGATTGAGCAGCCCGATCTGCAGCGGTCGGATATCCTGCCGGATCGCCACCGTTTCGGTCATCACCCGCACACCCTCGTGAACGAGGGTCTCGAAGGCGGGGAGCGTATCGGGAATCTTGATGGGCATGTCTCAACTCGATCCAAAACAAAAACCGGCCGCAACGATGTCGCAACCGGTCCACGTAAGGTCTTCCTCGCGCGGCCCTTTAGCGACTTGTTTAACGTGGCTGCAAGCCGGCCGGCCAAATCACCACGAGCAAATTAGATAAACCCAGTCGGCCCGCGAATCAATCCGCCTGATCGAGTCTAAAAGGCCCGGATGCGGCGGGCATCCGGGCCTTGTCGTTTTCTCGAAGAGCCACGGCTCAGTAGTAGTCGTAGTGCTTCTTCTTGATGATGATCTTCACGCCGTAGTCGCCGCCGTAATAGTGCTTCTTGAAGTGCTTCTTGTAGCCGTAGTGCTTGCTGTAGCCATGGCTCTTGTAACCGTAGGACTTGTGGCCGTAGCCGTAGTAGCCAGCCTCGGACGGCGCGGCGAAGGAAACGGCGGCGACGACGGCGACGACGGCGGAAACGATGAACTTGCGCATGGGACTCTCCTGATCTCTTTCGGGTTGCAGGATGAGATCCCCTCATCCAATGACCCGACTGTCCCATATCGCCGCGCACGGCGCTGTTCCGGAGGGAACAGGGTGCGCCATGCCTTGCCCCTTGGCCGATGAATACCCGGATCAAGCCCGGGTACAACGAAGGGGCAAGGACGGATTGCTTCAAGAGGGGTCTCAGCCCTCCAGTTCCTCCCGCAGCATTTCCAGCTCCAGCCATTCCTCTTCCATCTTTACCAGGCTGTCGCGCAGCTTCTCCATCTCGGCCGCGAGCTTGTTGAAGTAGGCGGGATCCTTGGTGAAGAGGTTCGGATCGGCCATCTTCGCCTCGCGGGCGGCGATCTCCCTTTCCGCCTTCTCCATGTCCTTCGGCAGATTTTCGAGCGCGAATTTCTGTTTGTAGGAAAGTTTGCCCTTGCCCTTGTTCTCGGCAGGCGCGGCGACGGCCGTCTCGGCGGACTTCGCCTTCTCGGCCTTTTCCGCCCTGCGCTTCTCCTCGATGACGCCGCGACGCTGGGCCATCATGTCGGAATAGCCGCCGGCATATTCGATCCAGCGTCCGTCAGGACTTTCCGGATCGGCCGGAGCGATGGTGGACGTGACGGTGCGGTCGAGGAAATCGCGGTCGTGGCTGACGAGCAGCACAGTGCCGGAAAAACCCGTGACGATTTCCTGCAACAGGTCCAGAGTCTCGATGTCGAGATCGTTGGTCGGCTCATCGAGGATGAGGAGATTCGTCGGGCGCGACAGGATGCGCGCCAGCATCAGCCGGGCGCGCTCGCCGCCGGAAAGGTTGCGGATGGGCGTGCGGGCCTGTTCCGGCTGGAAGAGAAATTCCTTCATGTAGCCCGTGACATGGCGCTGTTCGCCATTGACCAACAGGGTCTCGCCGCGCCCGTCGGTGAGATAGTGGGCAAGCGTGTCGTCGAGGTTGAGGTCCTCGCGACGTTGGTCGAGCGTGGCGATCTCGAGATTGGTACCGAGCTTCACCCAGCCGTCGTCCGGCTCGAGCTGGCCGGTCAGCATCTTCAGGAGCGTCGTCTTGCCGGCGCCGTTCGGGCCGACGAGGCCGATGCAGTCGCCCCGATGCACGCGGATCGAGAAGGGCGCGACGATGGTACGCTCGCCATAGGACTTCGTGATCTTCTCCGCCTCGATGACCAGCTTGCCGGATTCCTGCGCATCCGACACGGTCGCCTGCACCGTGCCCTGCGGCCCCTTATGGCCGCGATGGCGCGCGCGCATGTCCTGCAGCTCGCCGAGGCGGCGCATGTTGCGCTTGCGGCGTGCGGTAACGCCGTAGCGCAGCCAGTGCTCCTCGCGCTCGATGGCCTTGCCGAGCTTGTGCTGCTCCAGTTCCTCGGCTTCCAGCACCTCGTCCCGCCAGGCCTCGAAATGGGCAAAGCCGCGATTGAGGCGACGCGACTGGCCGCGGTCGAGCCAGACGGTGGCGTTGGAGACCTTTTCGAGGAAGCGGCGGTCGTGCGAGATGACGATGAGCGCCGAGCGGGTGGATTGCAACTCGCCTTCGAGCCATTCGATGGTGGGCAGGTCGAGATGGTTCGTCGGCTCATCGAGCAGCAGGATATCCGGCTCAGGCGCCATGACGCGGGCAAGCGCTGCCCGGCGCGCCTCGCCGCCCGATAGCGACTTCGGGTCCTCGTTGCCGGAAAGGCCGAGATGTTCAAGCAGATAGGTGACGCGGTACGGATCGTCGGACGGGCCGAGACCGGCTTCGGCATAGGCGGCGACCGTATCGTAACCGTCGAAATCCGGTGCCTGGTGCAGGTAGCGGACGGTCGCGGACGGGTGGCGAAAGACCTCACCCGACTGCGCCTCGGCAAGGCCGGCGGCGATCTTCATCAGCGTCGACTTGCCGGAGCCGTTGCGGCCGACGAGGCAGATGCGGTCGCCCGGCTCCACCTGCAGGCTGGCGCCGGCAAGCAGCGGCGTGCCGCCGAAGCTGAGGAAGATATCGTCGAGTTTGAGGATGGGCGGTGCCAAGGGTCAGGCTCCTGAAAGGTCAAAAGGCCGGGCGATGAGGATCGCGCGGCCGGAGGCGAGCGAAAGGCGGATCGGGCCTTCAGCGACATTGGAAATGGTGCGCGACGAGCCGAAGGGCAAGGAAAAGTCGGCGAGCGGATAGCGCACGTTCTCGATGAACAGACCGGACAGCGGCGTGAGACCGAGAACGGAAAAAAGGCTGTCCTTCGGCAGGTCGATCTCCCGTACCCCCGGCAGGAGCGGCCAGGCCTCCTCCTCGCCGGAGGTGAGCTTGATCGCAAAGCCCTCTTCTTCCAGCGAAACGGCATGGAGGAGATGCATCAGGGCATGGTCGCTGCGTTCGCCGCCGAGCGCGCCGGCCAGAAGGATGTTTCGCGCGCCGCGCTCGATGGCGACGGAAACCGCGATGGCCCCGTCCGTCTCGTTCTTGGCAACGGGATAGGGCTGACGCTCGATATCAGGCCAGGCGGCGACAAGATCGGCCGGCGTCGAATCGAAATCGCCGACCCACAGTTCCGGCGTGAGGCCCAGCCCCGCCGCATGCCGCATGCCGCCATCCGCCGCCACGACGCGCGCACCGGCGACATCGGCGCGAAGCCGCGGCGTCGCCGAAAGCGCGCCCCCGAGAAGGACGACGAAGGTCTGGTCTGTGCGGGCCGGCTTGGTCATGGCTGATGCCCTTAGCGCATGTTTCCGGCAAAGGGAAAGAGTTTGGCGCGCCGTGCGTAGAAAGCGCTTGCAGCGGCTTCACGCACACAGTGTTTTCACCCGTGGTTCTACCGAAAAGCCGTCTGACGACGCGCCAAGGCTGGCTTGACTGGATGTTTCGCGGTGCAGCCGCCGATCTTTGGCAACGGTGCGATTGAGGAACGGAACGACGTACCGCCATCGCCCCGAACGAAAAGAGCCGGCGTTTCCGCCGGCCCTGTTGTCACCCCATACGCTCGGAGGCGTAGGAGCCCGGCGACGGCGGGAAGACGATGGTCTTGTTGCCGTTCATGAAGGTGCGATGGTGGATGTGGGCGTGCACGGCGCGGGCGAGAACCTGGCTCTCCACGTCGCGGCCGATCGACACGTAGTCCTC
This sequence comes from Shinella sp. G-2, assembly GCF_050172695.1. Classification (NCBI taxonomy): domain Bacteria; kingdom Pseudomonadati; phylum Pseudomonadota; class Alphaproteobacteria; order Hyphomicrobiales; family Rhizobiaceae; genus Shinella; species Shinella sp. G-2. The sequence goes on from NZ_JBBEYH010000048.1 coordinate 8,167, forward strand.
CGCCGACTGCGCATGGGTGATGCGGGCAACGTCCTGCTCGATGATCGGACCTTCGTCGAGGTCCTCGGTGACGTAGTGCGCCGTCGCGCCGATCAGCTTCACGCCGCGCTCGAACGCCTGCTTGTAGGGATTGGCACCCTTGAAGGACGGCAGGAAGGAGTGGTGGATGTTGATGATGCGGCCCGACATGCGCTTGCAGACGGCATCCGACAGGACCTGCATGTAACGGGCGAGAACGATGAGTTCGGCGCCGGACTGCTCGACCACTTCCATCAGACGGGCTTCGGCCTGCGGCTTGTTCTCCTTCGTC
>NZ_JBBEYH010000049.1:0-7302 GCF_050172695.1 Shinella sp. G-2
AACACGGTAACCTATGAATCAGCAATCAGCCGATTTGGGAATCTTGAATGTCGATCCGACCTAGAGCTTTTTGTTTTACCGCATTATCCGACGCCGAAGCGATCCCGCTTCGGCTGGAAATGCTCTAGAATCCGAACGACTGTTGCGCCGGCTCCGGCGGGGCGAAGGAGATGCCTTCGAGCGCCAGCATCTTCACCTTGGACGTCGAACCGCCCGGGGCGGAGAAGCCGCCGATCCTGTTGCCGGCGGCGAGCACACGGTGGCAGGGAATGATGAGGGCGACGGGGTTCTTCGCCATGGCCTGGCCGACTTCGCGGGCCATTTCCGGGCCTGCGCCGAGATCGCGGGCAAGCGTGCCATAGGTCGTCGTCTCGCCCCAGTGCACGCGCCGCGCGGCATCGTAAACCGACCGGAAGAAATCGCTCTGGCCGGCGAGATCGAGCGGAACATCGGTGAAATCGGCTTCCTCACCGGCGAAGTAACGCTGCGCGGCCGCGACGGCGCGGGTAACGGCCGGCGGCGGCTCGGCGGCTTCCGCCTCAGGCAGATGGCGCAGCAGCAGGCGGCGCGTGGTGGCGGCGTCCTCGCCCGGCAACTGGAAGCGCACGACGCCCGCCGCCGTCCAGGCGATGCCACAGGGGCCGCCTGCGGTGTCGAAGATCAGGTAGTGGGTCTTGCCGGTCATTTTCGGCTCCTGTTCCCGTTTTGTCACAAGATCGGGCTTTGCCCGGCTGCTTTCAACCCGTTTCTTGCCGGGACTTGCGCCTTTCGCCGCCAATTCGCATAAACCGTCGCGAAAACGATTCAGCGAGGGGACTACATGGAGCGCTCGGAGATCATCATCGGCGGCGATACGGCGGGTATAGAATGGCGCGTGCCGGTCTTCCGCTTCAAGGGCAGCGATGCGACGGCACCGTCGGTCTATATCCAGGCGGCGCTGCACGCCAACGAACTGCCCGGAACCGCGCTCTGCCATTTCCTGCTGGAACGGCTGCGCAAGGCGGAAGCGGAGGGCGCGATCTGCGGCGACATCACCGTCGTGCCGCAGGCCAATTCCATCGGCCTTGCCCAGTATCATTTCGGCGAGATGGAAGGCCGGTTCGACCTCGGCTCGCGCACCAACTTCAACCGCGACTTTCCGCTGGTGGCGCTCGCCGAACGCGAAACACTGCTCGAAGGCCTTGAGCGCCGCAGCGCCGCCGACCGGCTGAAACGCACGCTGCTGCACATGGCACTCGGCGCGGACCTCGTGCTGGACCTGCACTGCGACGACGAATCCCTGCAATATGCCTATATCGACGAGGCCTTCTGGCCGGAGGCGGCGGACCTTGCGAGCACGCTCGACATGGAAGCCGTCTTCCTCTCGGACGGCGAAAGCAGCGCTTTCGAGGAGGCTGTCGGCCACGCCTTCAAGCATCAGGGCGGTGAGAGGCTGAAGCGCGTGCCGGGCCGTCTTTCCGTCACCGTCGAACTGCGCGGCCGGCGCGACGTCTATCCCGACATGGCGAAGCGCGATGCGGAGGGTCTCTGGGCCTTCCTCGCAGGACGTGGCGTCGTCGCCGACGCGGCCCATGAGGCAAGGCCCTATGCCGGCCCGGCCGTGCCGCTCGACAATATCGAGATGGTCCGCGCCCCCGAACCCGGCACCGTGCTCTTCCACCGCACCATCGGCGAACGTGTGAAGGCCGGCGACCTGCTGGCGACGCTGATCGTCCGGCCGGGCGAGCCCGACGGCACGATCGCCGTCAAGGCCGGCCATGACGGGCTGATTGCCACCCGCAGCTCCGCCCGCTATGCCCGGCGCGGCGATGACCTGATGAAGCTTGCCTGCCACGAGGCGACGCGCAAGGACCGCAAGCCGGGCACGCTGGAAGACTGACGGGCGACGGAAAATCTTTCGCGCGGGGGACTATCCACCCCCTCGCATTCGTATCATCCAGAACAATATAGTAAGGCGGCAAAAGCCCTTGCCGCCTTTAAGGATATTGCTCCGGATGATCCGCCCGCATCATGTTTGAGACGCTTTCGACCTACTGGCCGCATATCCTCGTCGCGCTGTCGATCATCCTCGGCGTGCCGGCCGCCATCCACGCGACCATGACGAAGGAAGAGGTGCGCGCGGCCATCGGCTGGGTCGGCGTCATCGTGCTGTCGCCGGTCGTCGGCGCGCTGATCTATGCCGTCGGCGGCATCAACCGCATCCGCCGCAAGACGTTGAACCTCAGCCGCGAGGGCCTGCTTGCCGCCGGCTGGCACCACATGGCGGAATACGACGTCACCAACGAGCATGTGCAGGTGACCTATGGCGGAGCGGTTGCCGCCATGCAGCGGCTCGGCGATGCCGTCGGACGCTGCAAGCTCACTTCCGGCAACCGCATCGCAATCCTCGAGACCGGCGACACGGCCTATGCGGCCATGCTTGCGGCCATCGACACCGCCGAACGCTCCATCTTCATGGAAACCTATATCTTCGACCGCGACGGTGCGGGCGACCGCTTCGTCAGGGCGCTTTCGGCGGCCGTGGCGCGCGGCGTCGCGGTGCGCGTGCTGATCGATGCGGTCGGCGCGCGCTATTCCATTCCCTCCATCGTCTCGGAACTGAAGCGGGCGAATGTGCCGGTCGACATCTTCAACGGCAACATCGTCATGGGCCTGCGCCTGCCCTATGCGAACCTGCGCACCCACCGCAAGATCCTGATCGTCGACGGCAGCGTCGCCTTCACCGGCGGGCTCAACATCCGCGCCGGCTTCTGCACGGAGTTCTCCGGCGATCTGGCAGCGCTCGACACGCATTTCCGCGTTACCGGCCCCGTCGTCAGCGACCTCTTCCGCATCGCCTACGAGGACTGGCGCTTTTCCGGCGGCGACGACCTTTCCGGCGAGGCCTGGCAGATCGCGCCGCCCCCGGATGCGCCGGAAAGCGGCATGCTCGCCCGCGTCGTTCCCTCGGGGCCTGACAAGAGCCTCGAGACGAACCACCGCATGCTGATGGGCGCCGTCTCCGTCGCCAAGAAGCACATCCGCATCATGTCGCCCTATTTCCTGCCCGACCGCGAATTGATCAGCGCCATCGTGACGGCGGCGCGGCGCGGGGTCGCGATCGACATCGTCGTGCCCTCCTCCAACAATCTCAAACTGGTCGATCTCGCCATGACCGCGCAGTTCGACCAGCTCCTGAAATACGGTTGCCGCATCTGGCGCGCCTCGGGCGCCTTCAACCATTCCAAGCTGACGGTCATCGACGGCGTCTGGTCCTATGTCGGCTCCTCCAACATCGACCCGCGCTCGCTGCGGCTGAATTTCGAGGTGGATATCGAGGTCGTGGACTGCGACTTCGCCGACCGCATCGAAAACCGCATCGCGACGGCGCTCTCGCTAGCCGAGGAGGTGAAGCTGGAGGACCTGAAGGCCCGCCCCTTCGCCCAGCGCCTCGTCGAGCGCGTCACATGGCTTGGCTCACCCTATCTGTAACCGCAAGCGAGCGTTCCCACACCACCTGCAGATCGATATGCGCCTTGATCGGCAGATGATCGGACGCGACGCGGGCAAGCGGCGTGTCGTGCACCTCGACGGATGTGACGAGATCGTGCGGATGGCCGAGCGCCCGGTCGAGCGCCAGAATGGGAAAACGCGACGGAAAACTCGGTACCGCGCCGGAGGCCGGATCGAAGGTCGGCTGGAGGCGCGAGAGCGAGGACCGGCGGCCGACGCGCCATTCGTTGAGATCGCCGACGAGAAGGGTCGGCATCTGTTCCTCCTCGGCGACGGAGGCGAGGATCGCCATGGCCTGCTGCTCGCGCGAACGCTTCAGAAGGCCGAAATGGGCGGCGACGAGCCGGAGCTTGCCGGCCGGCAGGTCGAGCGTCACGACCAGCGCGCCGCGCGGCTCGACGCCGGGCAGCTTCAACTGCCGCACGCCGCCGACCGCCCCCTTGCGGATCATGATCATGTTGCCGTGCCAGCCATGGCCCGTGGAGGACAGCGCGGTGATCGGCACCGGCACGAAGCCGCAGTCGCGCTCCAGTGCTTCGAGGTTCAAGAGGCCCGTGCGTTCGCCGAAGCGCTTGTCGGCTTCCTGGATGGCGATGATGTCGGCATCGATCTCGGCGATCACGCTCGCCGTGCGCTCGGGATCGAAGCGCCGGTCGACGCCGACGCATTTATGCACGTTGTAGGAGGCGATCACGGTATCGCCCGGGCGATTGCTTTCCGGCGGACGATGGCCGCGGCGGTTGCGAATGGCCGAAAGCAGCGCGGCCGACGCGATCTTTTCATTCCTGTCCAATGGACCTTCCTCGTGGCACGAGCCCATCATATGGGTCGGGGCTTCCTTTCGGCAACCTTTTCCGCCGCAAGAAGGTTCCTGAAAACGTCAGGGAAGCGCGCTCACCTGCATCTTGGGGCTGTCGAGCAGGATGGTCGAGCGCAGCGTCTTGATCTCGCCGATCCGCTCGAATTCGCTCCACAGCAGCCGCCGGTAGTCGGCGACGTCCTTGACCGCGATCTTCAGGAGAAAATCGAAGTCTCCGGCGACGGTATGGCACTCCACCACCTCCGGCATGCGCCGCACGAGATCGATGAAACGCTCGCCGACGCGCGGGGCCGTGCGCTCCAGCGTCACCTCCAGGAAGGCCTGGAAACCGATGCCGGCGGCGCGCGGATCGACGATGACGGTGTGGCGGATCACGCCGCTGGCTTCGAGCCGCGACAGCCGGCGCGAGAGGGGAGCGGGCGACAGGCCGACCTTCTCCGCAAGCTGGTTGTTGGAGAGCCCGGCATCCTCCACGAGCAGGCGGATGATGCGCCGGTCCGTCTGGTCGAGGGCCAGTTCGTCGCCCGTCCGCTTGTCCATATTCGCCCCCGCGCAAAAATCTGCATTAATCTAGCGGCATACAGCAAGAAGACAAAAGCTTCTTGCGCTTTCTCCGCAATATCATGGTCGATTTTGCTGATAATTTGGCCTAAACCGCTTGCACATCCCACCCACACAGGAACCCGGCCATGTTCGACGCCCTCACCCGCCAGCCCGACGATCCGTTGCTTGCCCTCATCGGGCTTTTCCGGGCGGACGAGCGCGCCGGCAAGGTCGACCTCGGCGTCGGCGTCTATCGCGATGAAACGGGCGCGACGCCGATCTTCCGTGCGGTGAAGGAAGCCGAACGCCGCCTCGTCGAGACGCAGCCGACCAAGGCCTATGTCGGCCCGGAAGGCGACCCGGTGTTCCTCGATCGCCTCTGGGCGCTGACGACGGGCGAAGCCGGCAAGGGCCGCGCCACCGCCGCCCTCCAGACGCCGGGCGGCTCGGGCGCCTTGCGCCTTGCCGCCGACCTGATGGCACGCATGGGCACGAAGGGTATCTGGCTCGGCCTGCCGAGCTGGCCGAACCATGCCAGCATCTTCAAGGCCGCGGGCCTCGAGGTGGTCACCTATCCCTTCTTCGACATCCCCGCGCAGACCGTTCTCTTCGACCGCATGATGGAAGCGCTGTCGGGCGCGGCCGCCGGCGATGCGGTGCTGCTGCATGCAAGCTGCCACAATCCGACCGGCGCGAACCTTTCCGCCGACCAGTGGCGTGCGGTGTCCGCCCTCATTGCGGAAAAGGGCCTGCTGCCCCTCGTCGACATCGCCTACCAGGGGTATGGCCGTGGCCTGGAGGAAGACGCCGAAGGCCTGCGCACGCTGCTTGCCGCCGTGCCGGAAGCGCTCGTCGCCGTCTCCTGCTCGAAGTCCTTCGGTCTCTACCGCGAGCGCACCGGCGCGATCTACGCCGCCTGCAGCAACCCCGAGACCGCGCTCTCCGTGCGCACCAATCTCGCCGCGCTTGCCCGCACCAGCTATTCCATGCCGCCGGATCATGGCGCGGCCATCGTCAGCACGATCCTCGGCGACGAGGCGCTGACGGCCGACTGGAAAGCGGAGATCGAGAGCATGCGCCTGCGCATCACCTCGATCCGCGAGCGCCTTGCCGCCGGCCTTTCCAAGCGCTGGCAGGTTCTGACGGCCGTGCGCGCGCAGGAGGGCATGTTCTCGCTGCTGCCGCTCGAAGAGGCGGACGTGCTGAAGCTGCGCGCCGAGCACGCCATCTACATGCCGACCTCCGGCCGGATCAACATCGCCGGCCTGAAGTCGGCCGAGGTCGATGCCGTCATCGAAAAGTTCCTGAGCCTCTGAGGAAACGATGTCGGCCGATACAGCAGCGCAGCCCGAGCGCCATTCCGCCTATGAGGACGTGATCGCCATCCTCGTCGGCACCCTGTTCATGGCGCTCGGCGTGGTGATCTACACCAAGGCGGTGCTGCTTGCCGGCAGCACCGCTGGCCTCGCGCTGCTCCTGCAATATGCGACGGGCATCGGTTTCTGGTGGCTGTTCTTCGCCATCAACCTGCCCTTCTATATCCTTGCCGTGCGGAAGCTCGGCTGGGCCTTCACGCTGCGCACCTTCGCCGCCGTGACGCTCGTCTCGATCTTCACGCGCTTCACGTCGGACCTCATCGCCTTCTCCCATCTCAATCCGCTCTATGCGGCCGTGATCGGCGGGGCGCTGTCCGGCACGGGCCTGCTCATCCTCTTTCGCCACCGCACGGGCCTTGGCGGCATCAACGTGCTGGCGATCTACCTGCAGGACCGTTTCGGTCTGCGCGCCGGCTATTTCCAGCTCGCGGTCGATCTTGCCATCCTTTCGGCTGCCTTCTTCGTCATCCCGCTCGACCGCCTCGCCCTGTCCGTGCTCGGCGCCGTCGTCGTCAACATGACGCTCGCCATCAACCATCGCCCCGGCCGTTATCTCGGGGTGACGTGAGGGCTGCGCCGCCCTATGAAGGCGGCTGAAGAGCATGAGGAGAGACGCGTGACCGTCACGATCTACGGCATCAAGAACTGCGACACGATGAAGAAGGCCCGCACCTGGCTCGACGCCAGGGGCGTCGCCTACACGTTCCACGACTACAAGGCGGAAGGCATCGATGAAGCGAGCCTTGTGCGCTGGGTGGATGCGCTCGGCTGGGAAACCGTGCTGAACCGCGCCGGCACCACCTTCCGCGCCCTCCCCGAGGCCGACAAGCAGGGCCTCGACGCGAAGAAGGCGATCGCGCTGATGCTCGCCCAGCCCTCGATGATCAAGCGCCCGATCCTCGACCGGAACGGCGCGCTGACGGCCGGCTTCAAGCCCGATATCTACGAAACGCTGTTCTAGGCTCAGGACTCATTGATTAGGTCCAGAAGATGATGGTGGCTGCGATACAGATTGCCGAGAAGAAGGTATGCGCGCAACGGTCGTAGCGGGTTGCGATGCGCCGCCAGTCC
>NZ_JBBEYH010000050.1:0-7301 GCF_050172695.1 Shinella sp. G-2
CCCCCGCAACCAAATCAAAAAAGCCCCCGGCGCTCAAATGCGCGGGGGCTTTTTGCATTCAGGCCCGAAAACTCAGATCCCGCCCATGCAAAGGTACTTCATCTATGGCCGATGGCCGACCGGGATGGAGGCCGCCGGCGTGGCGGTCCTGATTGCCGGCGTCGTTTTGGCGATCCGCGTCTTCCATAGCCAGCGGCCCAGATCGAAGGAGGTTTTGGCCCAAATTTCTTGACTTTGGCGGCCCTTCGCACGGTCGAAAGCGCCTGTCCTGGATTCGCCGTTTGCGTTCGGGATAAACGGCGTGCCATTGGAAATTATAGCCACGAACATACGAAAATCAGCCCCACGCCCGCCGGATCGCGTCCAAGGCTGCCAGTATCGTCGGATCTTGAATGCGAGCCGCCAGGCAGAGGAAACTTAGTGTCGTCGAGATTTTGATATTCTCAGCGATGACGAGGCCGTGTGCCTGTTGTTCATGAAGGGCAATCGACTCTCGGCAAAGGCTCAATCCCACCCCTGTCCGGACCATGGCGACCATTGACGTCTCCTGATCCACCTGGGCGACGATATTTTGCCGGACGCCTAAATCGGCAAACAGGCGCGACAGCAATCGATTATGGACCGAGGCCTGTGGTGTGCCGATCCAGGGAAGCGATGCGAGCTGGGACCAATCGGCACCGCGCACGAAACCGGCAAGCGCCGGCGGCGCGACGACGCGATAGGTCAGTTGCGCCAGCTCGCGGGCATGAAACAGAGGTGCGGCGCTCTCGGCGGTCATATCGGCGGAAGGGTCGTAGTCGCCTGGGTCGCCGAGAAAGAAGCCGGCATCGAGTTCATTTCGCCTCAGCCCTTCCGGCACATCGCCGCTCATTCCGTGACGCAGGGTGGTTTCGATGCCCGGCCCGTTTTCGATGAGCGCCTTTAGAAACGCGCCCAAGCGGGTGAATTCAGGGTCGATGATCGTGCCGATCCGCAATTTCCCCCGGACGCGTGTCGATAGATGTCCGGCCGTCTGGCCGAAATCCGTCAGCGCCGCCAGCACCTGCTCGGCCTTGGCCGCCAGCAGCGCCCCCTCCTGCGTCAACTCCAAGCCTGTGGAGGTCCGCCGGAACAGGGAGAGGCCGGTTTCCGCGGCAAGACGTTTCAGTTGCAGCGTCACGGCCGGCTGCGTGACGTGCAACAGCTCCGCGGCGCGGGTGACGTTGCCCTCCCGCGCCACGGTGACGAATGCCCTCAATGTTCTCAGGTCGATCGACTGCAGCATATTAATTTCATTTATAATGCCTTCTATCATTTGTCATTGGATTTTCCGGCTGAACCTCCGCTATGGCTTTGAACAATGTAGGCAGGGAGGCTGGCATGCCACGGCAAGATGTCGAAGCTTATGACTGTGCGTTGTTCCGTTGGAGCAGGCGGGCAGAACAATGACGCGCAACGCTTTCCCCCCTTCCCACGATACTTTTGATTATATTGTTGTAGGCGGCGGCTCCGCCGGTTGCCTGCTCGCCAACCGCCTCAGCCGTGATCCGGCGATGCGTGTTCTGCTGCTGGAAGCCGGTCGCAAGGATGACTATCCGTGGATCCATATTCCCGTCGGCTATCTCTACTGCATCGGCAATCCACGCACTGACTGGCTGTACAAGACCGAGCCGGATGCCGGTCTGAACGGACGGTCGCTGCGCTACCCGCGCGGCAAGACGCTCGGCGGCTGCTCTTCTATCAACGGCATGATCTATATGCGTGGCCAGGCGCGCGACTTCGACGGCTGGGCCGCGGAAACCGGAGACGCGGCGTGGAACTGGCAGAACTGCTTGCCCGATTTCAAGGCGCATGAGGATCATTACCGGTTGGACAACGGCGCGGACCCGAAGACCGGCGGCAACAGCCGGTTCTCCGACATGCACGGCCATGGCGGCGAGTGGCGGATCGAGAAGCAGCGGCTCAAATGGGATATTCTCGAATCCTTTGCCGAGGCGGCCGTGGAGTCGGGTATTCCGCGCTCCGACGATTTCAACAGCGGCGACAACGAGGGCGTCGGCTACTTCGAGGTCAACCAGCGTTCCGGCTGGCGCTGGAACACTTCGAAGGCTTTTTTGCGCCCCGCAAAGAACCGCCCGAACCTGACGGTCTGGACGCAGGCCCATGTCGAACGGCTGATCCTTGAAACAGATGGTTCCGGCCGCAGGCGTTGCGCCGGAGTCGTGCTCCAGCGGCAGGGGCAACGGGCAGAGGTTCGGGCACGCAGGGAGGTCATCCTGTCCGCTGGCGCGATCGGCTCGCCGCAAATCCTGCAGCTGTCGGGTATCGGGCCCGCCGGACTGCTGAAGCGCCATGGTATCGAGGTTGTGCATGACTTGCCGGGCGTCGGGGAAAATCTTCAGGACCATTTGCAAATCCGCGCGGTCTTCAAGGTCGGCAACGCGAAGACGCTGAATACGCTCGCCAACAGCCTGTTCGGCAAGGCGATGATTGGGCTGGAATATGTGCTGAAACGCAGCGGCCCCATGAGCATGTCGCCCTCGCAGCTCGGCGCTTTTACCCGGTCTGACGACAGCCAGACCCACGCCAACCTGGAATATCACGTTCAGCCGCTCAGCCTCGACGCCTTCGGCGAACCGTTGCACAATGTGCCCGCCTTCACCGCGAGTGTCTGTAATCTCAATCCGACCAGCGTCGGGAGCGTGCGCATTCGCTCCGATAAGGCCGCCGAAGCCCCGGCGATTGCACCGAACTATCTCAGCACGGAAGAGGACCGCCGCGTCGCCGCCGAGAGTCTCCGGCAGGTGCGCAAGATAGTGTCGCAGCCGGCGCTCGCGAAATACCAGCCTGAGGAATGGAAGCCCGGCTTGCAGTTCCAGAGCGACGAGGAACTGGCGCGGCTGGCGGGCGATATCGCCAACACCATTTTCCATCCCGTCGGGACGACGAAGATGGGGCGCGAAGACGATCCGATGGCGGTGGTGGACAGCCGCCTCCGGGTGCAGGGCATCGAGGGCCTGCGCGTCGTCGATGCGGGAATCATGCCGAAGATCACCAGCGGCAACACCAATGCGCCGACGCTGATGATCGCCGAAAAGGCGGCCGGCTGGATCGTCGCCGATGCGCGTGCATAGAGCATTTCCAGGAAAAGTGTGAAACGGTTTTCCGTCCGGAAATGCGAAAAACAAAGAGTTGGAGCGTTTTCGCGATTCGGAGAAAAGCGGAAATGCTCCGGAAAATTCCTGGGGAGGTAAGAGAAATGACATCGATCGCACGTTCCGCGCTTCCGCTTTCCGGCGTCCGGGTGGTTGATTTCGGGCAATATATCGCCGGCCCGGCCGTGGCTATGATCCTTGGCGATCTCGGCGCGACCGTCGTGCATGTCGATCCGCCTGGCGGTCCGCTCTGGGACAATCCCGCCAACGCCATCCTCAACCGCAACAAGCTGATCGTCACCATCGATCTTAAATCGGAGAAGGGGGTGGACGAGGCGAAAGCGCTGATAGCCGAGGCCGACATCGTCGTTGAGAATTTCCGTCCCGGCGTGCTCGCCCGGCTCGGGATTGATTTTGCGGCGCTCCGCAACGCACGGCCAGAGATGATCACTCTGTCGATCCCCGGCTTCGCCTCCGATGATGAGCTTCGCCGCGATTGGCGAGCCTTCGAGACGGTGATCGCGGCCTCGTCCGGCGTCTTCACGGACATGGGCCTCAATCGCGTCCTGATGGGCATCAACCCGTCTTTCTCGCCGCTGCCGCTCTCTTCCGCCTACGGCACGATGCTCGCGGCGTCCGCGACGGTGCTGGCGCTTCAGGCGCGCGAGCGCACCGGGCGTGGCGATCACATCGAAGTGCCGCTGGCAAGCGCCGTCATGGAGGGTCTCTCCTACAATTCCATCCTGATCGACGACTATCCGCTGCGCTACCAGACCCAGCGCGAGCGGGAGATCGAGCGCCGGCGCGGCGAAGGCTTGCCGATGGACATGTCCTATGACGACCTTCAGGAGTTCCTCGATCCCTTCTATCGCAGCTATAATTGCGCCGACGGGCGGATGTTCTACGTCGTCTGCCCCAGCCACAAGAACCATGCCAAGCGCTGCCTGCAAGCCCTCGGCATTTACGACGAATTGGTTGCTGAAGGACTGCGCGAGGAGGAAGACACCTACCTTCCGGTCTCGCAATGGTCGTCGGACGTTTCGCTCGGCGTCTATCCGCTCCCGAAATTCTGGGCCGACAAGATCGCGGCCCGCATGAAGGAGGTTTTCCTGACGAAGACGTCGGATGAATGGGAACGCATCTTCGGAGAGGGATTGTTTCCGGGCGCGCCACAGCGCTGGCTGAAGGAATGGATCGCCGACGATCACGCCAAGGCCGCCGGCTTGATGATCGAGGTCGACGATCCGATCCTTGGCCGCATGACCCAGCCGGGGCCGATGGCCTGGCTGCAGGAGAGTGCCGAAGCCATGCTGACACCGCGCCCGCGGCGTTGGGGAACCTTTACGGACGCGCTGGTGATGCTTTCGGGCGTGGAGCGCCCCTCCTTGCCGGCGCCGACGATCGAAGCTCCCGGGGGCTGGCTGGACGGCGTCAAGGTTCTCGATCTTTGCAATGTGATCGCCGGTCCGCATTCGGTCGCCTATCTCGCCCGCTTCGGCGCGGAGGTGATCAAGATCGATCCGGCCAGGCCGCTCTATGATTGCTGGAACACCGTGATCTTCGGCATGTCGCACATGCGCGGAAAGCAATCCGTGCTGCTGAACATCGGTTCGCCCGATGGCCGCGTCGTCTTCGAGGAACTGGTGCGCTCCGTCGATGTCGTGGTCTGGAACGCCACCGACCGTCAGGTCAAGGCGATGGGGCTCGATGCCGAAAGCCTGAACGCGCTGAACCCCCAAGCGATCTTCTGCCAGCTCGATTGCTTCGGCGGCGTGCGCACCGGCCCGCGCACCGACTATCTCGGCTATGACGATCTCGTGCAGTCGGCAACCGGCATCATGTTGCGCTTCGGCGGCTCCATGGACACGCCGGAGGAACACGCCCATGTTGGAACCATCGACGTCATGTGCGGCTTCGGCGCGGCGCTTGGCATTGCCGCGGCTCTCTACCAGAAATCCAGAGCCGGGACCGTCGGCCGCCCGCGCACATCGCTGTCGGCACTGACCGGCCTCGCGCAGATACCCTTCTGCTACGACTATGCCGGGCGCGGCCCCTTCGATGAACCGTCCGGCCGCGAAACCAAGGGGTATCATGCCCTGTCGCGGCTCTACGAAACGGCAGGCGGCGATCACCTACTTTTGTGCGCCTCGGAGGCCGATCTCCTGCGCTTCGGCAAGGTCGAGGGTCTCAGGGGGATTGTCGAAATGGCGGCATCCGATCGCGGGGCCTATCTGGCGAAAGCCTTCATGACCGCGCCGGCGGAAACCTGGCAGCAGCGGCTGCGGGAGGCCGATATCGGCGTATCGCTCTGCGAGAACATTGAAACGATCCGCAGCCGCAGTGCCCGTATTGCCGATGGAACGCCGGGCATCGACCGGGGCAGTTATTCCTTCTCGATCTTCCCGGAACATCCGAGCGGACACACCGTCACGCAGCTCGACCCCTTCGCCATCCGTCCGGCTGTCGGCAGGGTCAAGGCTGTCGCGCCGGCGGAGAAGTACGGAGCCTCCACGCGAGCCGTTCTGAGGACCCTGAACTACACCGAAGCCGAGATCGACCGGATGATTGCCTCCGGCACGATCAGCGAGACCTGGAGCGAGGAGTATCTGCCGAGCTAGCAGGAAACGGCGGCTTTGGGTTCTGAGGAGGATACCGAAGCCGCTCGCAGCCCGTGACGATATGCGATGGCGCTGACGGGCTTGGAATTTTCCCATCGCATATAGGGAGGAAATGCCATGAAAGAACTCTTCGCCTCGACATGCCTGGCAGCAGCGATGCTGACCTTTGGCAGTTCGGCGCAGGCTGCGGATTGCGGCGACGTCACCATCGCCAGCATGAACTGGCAGAGCGCCGAAGTGCTCGCCAGCCTGGACAAGTTTATCCTGACCGAAGGTTACGGTTGCAACGCCGAAATCATCCAGGGGGATACGGTCCCGACGATCACGTCGATGACCGAAAAGGGCCAGCCCGACATCGCGCCCGAAGGATGGGTCGATCTTCTGCCCGATGTCGTCAACGCCGGGGTTGCAAACGGAAAGCTCGTCGTTGCATCGACCGTCCTGACCGACGGCGCGGTGCAGGGTTGGTGGATGCCGAAATACCTTGCTGACGCGCATCCGGACATCAAGACGATCGATGATGTCCTCAAGCATCCGGAGCTGTTCCCGGATCCCGAAGACAAATCGAAAGGTGCGATCCACAATGGCCCGCAGGGCTGGGGTGGTACGGTCGTGACCGCGCAGCTTTACAAGGCCTATGGTGGCGAGGCGGCGAATTTCACGCTCGTCGATACGGGTTCGGCCGCCGGCCTCGACGGCTCGATCGCCAAGGCCTATGAGCGCAAGGAAGGCTGGGTCGGCTATTACTGGGCCCCGACCGCGCTTCTCGGCAAGTACGACATGGTCAAGCTCGACTATGGCGTGCCGCACGACGCCGCCGAGTGGAAGCGCTGCAACACCGTCGCGGACTGCCCCGACCCGAAAAAGAATGAATGGCCGAAGGATACGGTCCAGACGCTCGTGACCAAGGCGTTCTCCGAGCGCGCCGGCGAGGACGTCATGGGCTATCTCAACAAGCGCGCCTGGTCGAACGACACCGTCAACAAGCTGATGGCGTGGATGACCGACAACCAGGCGAGCGGCGACGACGGCGCAAAGCACTTCCTCGAAGAGAACGAGGCCATGTGGAAGGAATGGGTCTCGCCTGAGGCAGCCGAGAAGATCAAGGCGGCGCTTTGATCTCGTTCAAGACGTTGTCGGTGCTTACGGCGCCGGCAACGAACAGCGCGTCCGAGGATGCGCTCGCCGTTATCGAGGAGGATAGATTTTGGATTGGCTGTTCAGCTTTCCGCACATGGATGATGCGTCTCTGCGCGATCTCAAGAAGGCGATCGACGAAGGGTTCCGCGGGTTCACGCGGGCCTATGGTGACGGTCTTGAAGTAATATTCGAGCCACTACAGCACTTTTTGATCTGGTCCGAGCGCTTCATGACGAAGACGCCTTGGCCGATCATCCTGCTTCTGATTGCCGCCGTCGCGTGGTTCGCTAGCCGCAACTGGAAAATCGTCGCCGGCGCCGTCGGCACGCTTCTCGTCATCGGCTACTTCGACATGTGGGACGATACGATGAAGACGGTCTCGATGATCTTCGTCTGTACCGTGCTCTCC
>NZ_JBBEYH010000051.1:0-6634 GCF_050172695.1 Shinella sp. G-2
CGGCAAACGCCGCGCCGAAACCTTCACATGGGACAGCGCAGCCCAAAAACTCGCCAAGGTTCTAGGTATCAGGACGAGCGCCGGCAGTGCAGATGCAGAGGCAGACGTCGATGATGACGGCAATGCCCATCCCGAGGATGGCAGCACCGCTGACGGCCACCACCACAGACATGCCGCCGAATAGGTGCGCCATGCCGCCCGGTTCAAGGCTTGAAACGCAGCGCCGTCTTCTGCAATTCGGTCAGCCACTGCAGGCGGGCAGGGGCCGTCGTGAGATTGTGGTCGGCATCGGCGAGGAAGGTGAGGCTCGCATTGGCGTAGCGCCCCAAGAGGTACCCGTCCTTGCCGAAACGCGCCTCCAGATTGGGCACGCCGATATCGCCCGCACTGTAGAGCAGCGACACATCCGTGCCATTCGCCGCCACCGTCTCGAAATCCCGCGCAACCACCTTGATGCTCGGCGACAGGAACGGGAAGCGCACGAGGATGGGCAGGGCTTTTGCCGCGGCCTTCGTGAGCAGCATGCGGAAGAGATTGCGCACGCCCCGCGCCACATTGACCTCGCCCTTCAGCACACGCTTCCAGAAACCGCCGCTGCGCATCTTTCCGCCATAGCTGGCAAGAGGCTGCAGCGAGGCATTGAGCAGCGCGTCGACGTCCGTCTCGGGCGGCAGGGAAAAATCGAAAGGATTGACCGGCACGACCGCCTTGAGCGCGCCGTAGCGCACGCCGCTTCGGAAGGCGGTATAGGCGCCGCTGCACCGGCCGCTCATCACGACGGCGTCGAGCCCGCGGCTCTGGAGAAACGCCAGGGCTTCCCCGGCGTCCCGCACCAGGCTTTCGCTGTACATCACCTGCTCGGGCGCCTCGGGATGCGGGGGGCTGTCAGCAACGTTGGCGAAGTCGAAACGGAATGCGGGAATACCGGCGCGCGCCAGATCGCGGCAGAGACGGACGGTGATGCGCCCCCAGCCCGACATGCGGTCATAACCGGTGGACAGCATGATCACCGCCGCGCCCTGGCGCTCGCCCATCGGTTCGCTGAGCACGCCGTAGAGCCGGTTTTCCGTGCCGAAGCGGACCGGCGTTTCCGTGAACCCGTCGCCGGCAAGCGCGGCGGCCTCCGGCAGGTCCGGCGTCACAATCCCGTCGGTCCCCTTCAATGCCGAGGCCCAGGCGATCAGCTCGCCCATTGCGGCGCGCGGCGGGATCGACAACAGCACATCCCGGGCGAAAAGATCGTATCCCTCGAAGGGCATGCTGCGGACCCGCGCACCAAGCGAAGCCAGATGTTCCGCGAAAGCCACGTCGTTCGCTCGCCCTTCCTGGGTGAGCACGAGCATATCGGGCGCGGCAGCCGTCTCGGGCTTGGAAACATCGAGGCTGCGGATCCCGGCCAGAACGGCGTCGGGGATCGTCTGTTCGCCCATGGCCGGTCCGGTCGGCGGCGTCGCATGCTTGATCTCGCCGTGATCGGCGATCCGGCTCAGCGCCATGAACTCGCGTATCCAGCGTCGGCCGGACATCGCGGGCGCGGCGAGCGCGATACCCGCGACATCGCCAAGGCTTTCCGCCGCGCGCCAGGCATAGGCCGCGCCGATGCCGTGACCGACCAGGAGAAGGCGCTTTGCACCCGACAGGGCGCGCAGGGTGCGCGCGGCTGCCAGCACGCTGTCATGCCAGAGGGAGAGGCCGGCGGCGTAGTCGTCGAGGTCCAGCGCATCGCCGGTGCCCGGATAGTCGAAACGCAGGCTCGCCATGCCTTGCCGTCCGAGATCGGCGGCAAGCAGACGCCAGAATTTCCGCGCGCACAGTTCCTCGAAGCCCCAGGAACTGACGAAGAGAACGGCCGTGTCGCTTGCAACATCGGCAGGATGAAAAAGGCCGATCGTGCCGGCGAAGGTAACGGGAAAGTCCGCAGCCGTGTATCGCCCGTCCGTCGGCGGGTGGGAATTCTTCCGGGCGGATGTGCCGTGCATTGCCAAACCTTTCCAAGCCGCGCGCAACCGCGCTTAAAATCCCTCCTAACAAAGCGGAATTTCATTAAGAAACTCGCATTGTCCCGCTCGCCGCCCGCGCAAGTAGCGACCGGCTTAAACAATTGTCCAGAACTTGCGCTTATTAAAATTCGCAACGCGCATCACGATCTCGCGCGCTTGCATGTCCCAGGAGGCATATCTCGATGATAGGGGAAACGCCCAGACACGACCTCGTATTCGGCGGGTCCGGCTTCATCGGAACCCATCTGGTGCGCAGGCTCGCAGCAGAGGGCCATCGCGTGGTGTCCGTCGATATCCGCCCGCCGCGCGAACGGCTGGACGGCGTCGTCTACCTGAAGGGCGACGTGCGCGATCTCTCGGGCTTCGACCCGGGCATGCGCATCGACCGCATCTACAATCTTGCCGCCATCCACACGACACCCGGTCATCCGGCCCACGAGTATTACGAAACCAATATCCTCGGCGCGACGTCGATCACCGCGCTGGCCCGGCGTCTCGACATCCGCGAGATCGTCTTCACCAGCTCGATCTCCGTCTATGGCCCGAGCGAAGAGACGAAGCGCGAGGACACTCCGCCTGCGCCGGAATCGCCCTACGGCTGGTCGAAATTCATGGCCGAGCGCATCCAGAGCGCCTGGCTGGAGGAAGACGAAAGCCGCCGCCTCGTCATATGCCGGCCGGCCGTCATCTTCGGCCCCGGCGAGGGTGGCAACTTCACCCGCATGGCAAAACTGCTGAAGAAGGGATTCTTCGTCTATCCCGGCCGCAAGGACACGATCAAGGCGTGCTTCTACGTGGAAGATCTCCTCGACGCACTGGACTTCGCGGCCACACGGCAAGAACGTTTCGTGCTCTTCAACGGCTGCTATCCCGACCGCTATACGCTGGAACAGATCGTCGAGGCGTTTCGCGCGCACCATATGCAGGGGGCCAAGACCTTCCTCGTTCCCCGCGGTGTGGTGACGCTGGCCGCAACCGCCCTTCGGCCCTTCTCGGTCATGGGGCTCGGCATCCATCCCGACCGCGTCATGAAGCTGGTGCGCTCGACCGATGTCGTGCCGGGCTGGCTGGAGACCGTGGGCAGGGCGGGCCGCGACCGGCTTCCCTCCGCCATCGACCGGTGGAACGCCGAAAGTGGCGGCCGCTTCGTCTAGAGCATGTCAGGTTCAGATTGAACCAGACATGCTCTGAATTCTTTTGTTTTCGTTTGTCTTTTCGGGAAAACCGGTTCCCACTTTTCCCTGACAAACTCTAGACCGGGATAACGCGTGATCAAGGACCGGGACATGAACAGTCGCAAGGATGGCCTGACCATCGCCGTCGCCATCGCCACGGCAGGACGGCGCGACATCCTCACGCAGACCATCGTCTTCCTCAACAACCAGACGCGCAAGCCGGACGAGTTCTTCGTCTGCCCGGCGCGACCGGAGGACGTCGACGTCGAGGGGCTGTCGGCCTATGAGGGCACCGTCGAGGTCTTGCCCGGCCCGGTCGGGTTGCCGCATCAACGCAACGTGCTGATCGCCGCCTGCAAGGCCGATATCATCGTCTTCTTTGACGACGACTTCCTGCCGGCCCCCAACTACCTCGCCGAAGTCGAAAAGCTGTTCCTTGAAAAGCCCGAGATCATGGTCGCCACGGGCTTCGTCATTGCGGACGGCGCGCGCGGCCCGGGGCTGGAGTTCGACGAGGGCGTCGCGGCCCTTGCCGGGGACGTGCCGCCGCGCACGCCGCCCATCGCCCGCACCTTCAACGGCTACGGCTGCAACATGTCCATCCGTCTTGCGCCGGTGCGTGCCAACGGCCATCGCTTCGACGAGAACCTGCCGTTCTACGCCTGGCTGGAGGACGTCGATTTCTCGCGGCAGCTCGCGCCCTATGGCACCATCGTCTGGGCGCACCAGTTGCGAGGCGTGCATCTCGGCACCAAGAAGGCGGGGCGCAGCCCCGGAAAACGGCTCGGCTACTCCCAGGTCGCCAACCGGATCTATATCCGCCGCAAGGGCAACATGCTCTGGTTCGACGTCGTCGACGGCATCGGGCGCAATGTTCTGGCCAATCTCTTCCGCAGCCTGAAGCCGGAGCCCTGGGTCGACCGGCGCGGCCGGCTGAAGGGTAACCTCATCGCCTTCCGCGATCTCCTCACCGGCAAGATCGATCCCCGCAATATCCTCGATATGTAAGTCTCAGCGGCGCAGAAGAGCCGCAGCCTTGTCCAGAACGAAGGATTCAAGGCCCGCGGGTCGCCCGCTCACCCACCACATGCCATAGAGCGCGGCGACATAGATCATGCCGAAGACGAGCCCCGTGGCGGCAAGGGCGGGATAGAGATAGAGCCCCAGTGTCGCCAGATCGGGCACGCCGTAGAGGAAGGCCGCGGCGGGGATGAGCGCGACCATCGGATAGAGGCTGCTGCGGATCTGGTCACGGAAGGATATGCCGGCGATGGATCTGGTCGAGAGCAGCGTCACGAAAAGCAGTGCCGCGCCGGCGCCCGCCTTTGCGGCGATTGCCCCGGGAATGCCCGCGACAATGATGCCGATGACCGTGAGGGGCGCACGCACCGCCAGTTCAATGAAGGAGCGGAAGGCGACGAGGCGCGGGCGATCCAGCACGAGCACCAGGGCAGACCAGGGGATGGTCGGCAGGACAAAAAGGCTGGTGAGGGCGACGCCTGCGAGAATGGGAGCGCCGCTGCTCCAGCTCGGGCCGAGCAGGATGTGGATCACGGGGCCGGCCATCAGTGCCATGAAGCCCATGATCGGGGCCATCAGCGCCACGATACCGGAACACGCCTTGAGATAGGCGCTGACCAGATTGCCTTTTTCCCGCGCGTTGACGAGCGCCGAAAACAGCGGAACCGTCGTCGGCTGCACGATTGCCTGGAACGGAAGCCCGGCAATGTCGTTGGCCGTGGTGAAACGGCCGAAGGCGACGACTTCGATGTAGAGCGGCAGGATGAGGCGATCGATCTGCCAGTTGAGCGCCGACACGATCTGCGAGACGAAATTCCATCCCGTCATGCTGGCAAAGAGCGGCCACTCGGCGAGCGACAGCCGGGGACGCATCGGGGCCATGATGTAGGACACGATCATCGTGACGGTGGGCGAGGAGATCGTCCCGGCCGCCACGGCCCAGTAATTGTCCGTCGCAACGGCAATCGAGATCGCGATGACGCCGGCGACCGCCTTGCCGATCAGCTCCAGCAGGCCCTTGCGGCGGAAATCCATGGCTCGCTCGAACATCACCATGCGGGGGCTGACCATGCCGCGCGCGGCGGGCGCCAGCGCGAGCGCACAGATGAGCGGCATCAGGCGCGGATCGCCGTAGAGCGAGGCGAGCGGAAAGGACAGGGCGGCCATCAGGCCGGCGACCAGCAGCCCGCGGATCAGCCCCAGCGTGAAGGCCGTGGCATACATCCGCTCCGTAATGTCAGGCAGGCGCACGAGCACGAAGGTCAGCGGAAGCTCCAGCACCGCTTCGACGATATAGATGACGGTCATCGCCGTCGCCACCAGGCCGAAATCGGCCGGTCCGAGCAGGCGCGCCAGAACGAGGAGGACGGCAAAGTCGATCAGGCGCGAGGACAGCCGTGCGCCGACCGTCCACATGCCGGCACGGATCGTGCGCGTCGAGAGGGAGGCGCCTTCGGCAGCGGACATCAGCGGGACCTTTCCGGATGGCCGGCAGGCAGAAAACCGAAGGACAGAATGACCGGTATGATGTCCATTACGCTCTCTTTGCGGGTGGGCACGGCCCATTGCAAACGACCAAAACACAGCGCCGTGAATCTTTGCTTAAGTCCGGCCGGGCGTGAAGCGGCGCGCATGGCCACACGTGCGCCGGCGAACCGTCCCGAAGTGGGGCAGGGCGGCGTGCAAATTGCCACCCTGGATAGGCAAATCCCGCCGGTGCTTAAAGTTTTACCGGCTTTCTCAATCCGATTCTCATTCCTCCTTCCTATAGTCCGGTCGAAAATTGACTGAGAGGGAGCATAATCTTGGTTCTGAAACTGCTGGTCGCGGGCGCCATTGCCGTCGCCGCACGCCGATCCTCCGAGGGCGCCTTTGCGCCGGAACGCGTCTCCACGGTCTTCAAGCGCGCACCCGAGCTGAAGATGCAGGATTCGCCGATCGAACCCAGTTGGATTCTCGAGGGCTCGCCGATGGCGCGCTCGGCCGAGCATGTCCGCACCTCCGACCATTCCTCGTTCTCGGCCATCTGGGATTGCACCGCCGGCGCGTTCCGCTGGCATTTTCATTGGGAAGAAACGGTCATCATCCTGGAGGGGGAAGTCCACATCACGCCGGACGACGGCGCGCCCTACACGTTGCGGGCCGGTGACATGGGCTATTTCGCCGCGCGCTCCTCGGCGACGTGGCGTGTCGACAACTACGTGAAGAAGGCGGCATTCCTGCGCAGGCCCATGCCGGCGCCACTCGCCGCGCTCTATCGCCTGCGCGTTGCGATGCGCGAGCAAATCGGCATCTGACACCAAGAACGACAAACGGTGCGGGAAGACGGCCCGGGAGCAAAACGCTGCCGGGATCGCGGCCCCGCGTCCCGGCCCGGCCATGACGGCGGGCTTTGAGACCAGGATGGAAATCATGAGCAGCAAGATCGTCCCCGTCATC
>NZ_JBBEYH010000052.1:2500-5000 GCF_050172695.1 Shinella sp. G-2
TAGGAAGGAAGCTTGTCGCTCTAGATCGTTCATTGTTGGCGGCCTTGTGTCGCCTCTGATGGATGATCGGATTACCGTTGTCTAACCGCACGGTACCGGATTTGATCTCGAGAAGCTGGTCTTAAAGACAGACTGCAAGCGAGCCGCTCGGCGTGGCTCCGATAAAGCGGTCTGTCGAACACGTCGATGGCATCATGAGTGGGTTGGGTTGTAAAAGGTAGCCCCACCCGCTGCATTCCTATGGGATGGAGCTAGTGATGAGCATAGACAATGAGAACGATTAAGTGTCGTAAGGGCAATTGGTGGATGCCTTGGCATGCACAGGCGATGAAGGACGTGATACGCTGCGATAAGCCGTGGGGAGCTGCGAATGAGCTTTGATCCATGGATCTCCGAATGGGGCAACCCACCTTAAATGCTTGGAGAATTTAAGCTGTGCTTCGGTACGGCTTAGGTTTCCAAGCATTGAAATAAGGTATCTTACTTTCGAATACATAGGGGTAAGAAGCGAACGCAGGGAACTGAAACATCTAAGTACCTGCAGGAAAGGACATCAACCGAGACTCCGCAAGTAGTGGCGAGCGAACGCGGACCAGGCCAGTGGCAATGCTGAATAAAGTGGAACGGAATGGAAAGTCCGGCCTTAGCGGGTGATAGCCCCGTACACGTAGAACAGGCATTGTCCTTGAGTAGGGCGGGACACGTGAAATCCTGTCTGAACATGGGGAGACCACTCTCCAAGCCTAAGTACTCGTGCATGACCGATAGCGAACAAGTACCGTGAGGGAAAGGTGAAAAGCACCCCGACAAGGGGAGTGAAATAGAACCTGAAACCGGTTGCCTACAAGCAGTCGGAGGCCGCAAGGCTGACGGCGTACCTTTTGTATAATGGGTCAACGACTTAGTGTAACAAGCAAGCTTAAGCCGATAGGTGTAGGCGCAGCGAAAGCGAGTCTGAACAGGGCGTTTAGTTTGTTGCATTAGACCCGAAACCGAGTGATCTAGCCATGAGCAGGTTGAAGGTTGGGTAACACCAACTGGAGGACCGAACCCGCATCTGTTGCAATAGATTGGGATGACTTGTGGCTAGGGGTGAAAGGCCAATCAAACTCGGAGATAGCTGGTTCTCCGCGAAATCTATTTAGGTAGAGCGTCGACCGAATACCCTGGGGGGTAGAGCACTGGATGGGCTATGGGGACTCACCGTCTTACTGATCCTAACCAAACTCCGAATACCCAGGAGTACTAGTCGGCAGACACACGGCGGGTGCTAACGTCCGTCGTGAAAAGGGCAACAACCCTGACCTCCAGCTAAGGTCCCCAAGTCATGGCTAAGTGGGAAAGGATGTGAGGATCCCAAAACAACCAGGATGTTGGCTTAGAAGCAGCCATCATTTAAAGAAAGCGTAACAGCTCACTGGTCTAAATAAGGGTCTTTGCGCCGAAAATGTAACGGGGCTAAAGCCATGCACCGAAGCTGAGGATTGGACGCAAGTCCAGTGGTAGCGGAGCGTTCCGTAAGCCTGCGAAGGAGGACCCGTGAGGGCCTCTGGAGGTATCGGAAGTGCGAATGTTGACATGAGTAACGATAAAGAGGGTGAGAGACCCTCTCGCCGAAAGACCAAGGGTTCCTGCTTAAAGTTAATCTGAGCAGGGTTAGCCGGCCCCTAAGACGAGGCGGACACGCGTAGTCGATGGGAACCACGTTAATATTCGTGGGCCTGGTGGTAGTGACGGATTGCGTAACTTGTTCAGACTTATTGGATTGTCTGGGCGGGGAAGCGGTTCCAGGAAATAGCTCCACCGTATAGACCGTACCCGAAACCGACACAGGTGGTCAGGTAGAGCATACCAAGGCGCTTGAGAGAACTCTGCTGAAGGAACTCGGCAAATTGCACGCGTAACTTCGGAAGAAGCGTGACCCCATGCTACGCAAGTGGTGTGGGGTGGCACAGACCAGGGGGTAGCGACTGTTTATCAAAAACACAGGGCTCTGCGAAGTCGCAAGACGACGTATAGGGTCTGACGCCTGCCCGGTGCTGGAAGGTTAAGAGGAGAGGTGCAAGCTTTGAATCGAAGCCCCAGTAAACGGCGGCCGTAACTATAACGGTCCTAAGGTAGCGAAATTCCTTGTCGGGTAAGTTCCGACCTGCACGAATGGCGTAACGACTTCCCCGCTGTCTCCAGCAGAGACTCAGTGAAATTGAATTCCCCGTGAAGATGCGGGGTTCCTGCGGTTAGACGGAAAGACCCCGTGCACCTTTACTATAGCTTTACACTGGCATTCGTGTCGGCATGTGTAGGATAGGTGGTAGGCTTTGAAGCGCGGACGCCAGTTTGCGTGGAGCCATCCTTGAAATACCACCCTTATCGTCATGGATGTCTAACCGCGGCCCGTCATCCGGGTCCGGGACAGTGTATGGTGGGTAGTTTGACTGGGGCGGTCGCCTCCGAAAGAGTAACGGAGGCGCGCGATGGTGGGCTCAGACCGGTCGGAAAT
>NZ_JBBEYH010000053.1:0-5405 GCF_050172695.1 Shinella sp. G-2
CACGTGGAATTCGCCGTACCACTTGTTCATGTTGACGATCTCGACGGCGACATCCGTCGCGGAAACCGTCATCTTTTGCGCCTGGGCCTGGTTAGCCATTGTTTGTTCCTCTCAGTTATCTTTTATGGCCCTTGTCGAGCCGGCGTTCCACGAAGGCCGAATAGCGCGACATGCCGAAGCAGAAAATCCAGAACGTGAAGCCTGCGAAGATCAGGCCCGTCAAGGGCGTGACCGGCGTGATCCATCCCGAATCCCCAAAACTCGCCTTCACGATGCCCAGCAGGTCATACATCGAGATGATCGTGACGAGGGAGGTATCCTTGAACATGCCGATGAAGGTGTTCACGATGCCGGGGATCACGAGCTTGATGGCCTGCGGAAGCACGACGAAGGTCATTTTGTGGAAGTAGTTTAGACCAAGTGCGTCGGCCGCTTCATATTGTCCTTTCGGAATGGCTTGAAGACCACCGCGAATAACCTCCGCCATATAGGCGGACGCGAAGATCGACACGCCGATGAGCGCGCGCAGGAACTTGTCGATATTGTTGCCGGGTTCCAGGAACAGCGGCAGCAGCACGCTCGCCATGAAGAGAACGGTGATCAGCGGAACGCCGCGGATCAGTTCGATGAAGACGACGCAGACCGTTTTCATGATCGGCATGCGCGAGCGCCGTCCGAGCGCCAGCAGGATACCGGCAGGCAGCGACACGACGATGCCGACGAAGGAGATGATCAGCGTCACCATCAGGCCGCCCCAGAGCGACGTTTCCACATGCCGCAGGCCGAAGACGCCGCCGAGCAGGAGGAAGAACGACACGATGGGGAAGGCGACGAGGAGCAGAAGCGCGTTCAGCCCCTTGCGCTGCACCTTCGGCATCAGGAAGGGGACCAGCAGCGCCACGAACATGGCGACGACCAGCAGCGGCCGCCACAGCTCGTCACGCGGATAGGAGCCGAACATGAACTGCACGAAGCGGTCGTTCACATAGGCCCAGCAGGCACCGCTCCAGCCGGCCGGCAATTGGCCGCCCTGTTCGGTGGTGAGGCAGGCCGTGCGATCGGCGCCGGTCCACACCGCCGAGACGAACAGCCAGTTGAGGGCCTTCGGCAGGTAATAGAGGATCGCCGTAATGGCGAGGATGGACAGGAGAATGTCCTTCCACGAGGCGAAGAGGTTGTTGCGGATCCAGGCGAAGGCCGACTTTTCGGAGGCCGGTGGCTTTTCCGCCTCGAGGAACCGTTCGCGGACGTAGGTAATGCTCTCGGTCATCTCAGCGCTCCACCAGGGCCATCTTGGCATTGAACCAGTTCATCAACAGCGAGGTGATGAGGCTGATCGAGACATAGATCAGCATCCAGATCGAAATGATCTCGATCGACTTGCCGGACTGGTTGAGGATGGTGCCGCCGACCGCGACGAGGTCGGCATAACCGACGGCCACCGCGAGCGAGGAGTTCTTGATGAGGTTGAGATACTGCGAGGTGAGCGGCGGAATGATGATGCGCAGCGCCTGCGGCAGCACCACGAGGCGCGTCGCCTGGCCGGGCCGAAGGCCGAGCGCATAGGAGGCTTCCGACTGACCCTTGGACACGCCGCGGATACCGGCGCGCACGATCTCGGCGATGAACGAGGCCGTGTAGAGCGAGAGCGCCAGGTAGAGCGCCAGGAATTCCGGTCCGATGACCATGCCGCCCTTCATGTTGAAGGAGCCGGGCACGGGATAGTCGAGCGTCAGCGGGCTGCCCATCACCAGGAAGACGGCGAGGGGGAAGAGCACGATGAGCGCGAGATTGACCCACAGCACCGGCGGGCGCTGACCCGTGGCGCGCTGGCGGGCATTGGCCCAGATCGTGAAGGCGATGGCGGCGACGATGCCGAGCGCGATGGCGCCCAGCACCACGCCGAACCCTTCGCCGAAGACCGGCGCGGGCATGTAGATGCCGCGGTTCGAGATGAAGAAGACCGCGTCGGGGTCTTCCTTCAGGTGCTGGAAGATGGTGCGGATCGACGGCAACAGGGCGAGAACGCCGAGATACCAGAAGAAGATGACGAGCAGCGGCGGGATATTGCGGAAGATTTCCACATAGACCGTGCACAGCCGCGCGACCAGCCAGTTGTGCGACAGGCGCCCGATGCCGACCAGAAGGCCGACCACGGTGGCGGTGACGATGCCGGCAGCGGCCACGACCAGCGTGTTGAGAAGGCCGACCTGCAGCGCGCGGAAATAGGTCGAGTCGCTCGAATAGGCGATCAGCGTCTGCGCAAGGTCGAAGCCGGCGCGGCTGTTCAGGAAGCCGAAGCCGGCCGTCATGTTCGCGCGCGCAAGGTTCTGGACGACGTTGTTCCAGGCGTACCAGACCGCCCCGATGATCACGACGAGCGTGATGACCTGATAGGCGGTGCTTCTGAGCGCCGGATTGTAGAGAAGCGATACCTTCGGCGGTTCGCCGGACCCTGTTCGGGCATCCGCAAGAGCCATGCATTTCCCCTGACGTTGTTTTCGCCCTGTTTTCCGGGCGTTCATTTAAAGAGGAGGGCGGCGGATAGCCGCCCTCCCGAGGTCGTATCCGGACTTAGCGGATCGGCGGAGCGTACTGCAGGCCGCCCTTCGTCCACAGCGCGTTCAGGCCGCGGGCGATCTTGAGCGGGGAACCTTCGCCGACATTGCGCTCGAAGGATTCGCCATAGTTGCCGACAGCCTTGATGATCTGCACGGCCCAGTCCTTCGGCAGGCCGAGGTCGGCGCCGATGGTCGAGTCAGCTTCTTCGCCGAGGAAGCGCTTGATGTCCGGGTTGGCGGACTTCTTCATCTCTTCGACATTCGCCGTCGTGATGCCGAATTCCTCGGCGGCCACCATGGCGTAGTGCGACCAGGTCACGATGTCGAACCACTTGGAGTCGTTCTGGCGGACGGCCGGGCCGAGCGGCTCCTTGGAGATGATTTCCGGCAGAACCATGTGGTCGTCCGGGTTGGCCATCTTCAGGCGGATCGAGTAGAGGCCCGAGGCGTCGGTCGTGTAGGCGTCGCAACGGCCGGCATTGTAGGCGGCGTCGGCTTCGTCCTGCGCTTCGAAGACGACCGGCTTGAAGTCCATGTTGTTGGAGCGGAAGTAGTCGGCAAGGTTCAGTTCGGTGGTCGTGCCGGACTGCACGCAGACCGATGCGCCGGACAGTTCCAGCGCGGACTTCACGCCGAGTTCCTTCTTCACCATGAAGCCCTGGCCGTCATAGTAATTCACGGCGCGGAAATCGAAGCCGAGCTGCGAATCGCGGCTGACGCTCCAGGTGGTGTTGCGGGCGAGAATATCGATTTCGCCGGACTGCAGGGCCGGGAAGCGGTCCTTGGCCGAGAGCGGCGTGTACTTCACCTTGGTCGCATCGCCGAAGACGGCGGCGGCCACGGCCTTGCAGAGATCAACGTCGAGACCGGCCCAGTTGCCCGCCGAATCCTGTGCGCCGAAACCGGCGAGGTTCGAGCCGTTCACGCCGCACTGCACGAAGCCCTTGGCCTTCACGTCAGAGAGCGTGTCCGCCTGTGCTGCCGTTGCGCCAAGCCCCAGTACGGCAGCGCCGACGAGCGCCGTCACGATTTTTTTTGCCATTTTTTCACAACCTTTTTCTGTTGTCTTTGTTTTGTCCGCAGGCCCCGCACCCTTTCGGGCGCGCCTATGGAACTCGCCACCCTCCCGGCGCGAGGATGCTTATCTCATGCTCAAAATTCCGCAGGGTCAAGTCGGGCCGGCCATTTTCCGGCGGACGCCCCAAAAATGTTGGCATTTGACGAATTTTTGGGCGAAAAACCGGGGATTTGTGCAGTAAACCGCGCAAAATTCGACCTGTTTAACACTTTAAGCGCTTTGGAAGCCGCGTTATCCTTTCACATGGGGTTGACCTCACCGGCCGGCTGGCGAAAAGTCCGCGCCATCCATCCCTCGCATTTTCCCGGACCGAACCCATGAAAAACAGAGACGAAATCCTCGCCGGCGCCGGCGTGAACACCCGCCTTGCCCATGCCGGTAACGACCCGGCGGAGTATCACGGTTTCGTCAATCCGCCCGTCGTTCATGCGTCCACGGTGCTCTTCCCCAATGCCGCGACAATGGAGAACCGGGCGCAGAAATACACCTACGGCACGCGCGGCACGCCGACCACCGACGCGCTCTGCGCCGCCATCGACGAACTGGAAGGCTCTGCCGGCACCATTCTCGTGCCTTCGGGGCTCGCCGCCGTCACCGTACCGTTCCTCGCCTATCTCTCTGCCGGCGATCACGCGCTGATCGTCGATTCGGTCTATCATCCGACGCGTCTTTTCTGCGACACGATGCTGAAGCGTCTCGGCGTGACGGTCGAATATTACGATCCGGCCATCGGCGCGGGTATCGAAGCGCTGATCAAGCCGAACACGAAGCTGGTGCACACGGAAGCGCCGGGTTCCAACACGTTCGAGATGCAGGACATTCCGGCCATTGCCGCCGCGGCGCACAAGCATGGCGCGGTGGTGACCATGGACAATACCTGGGCGACGCCGCTCTATTTCCGTCCGCTCGATTTCGGCGTCGACGTTTCCATCCATGCGGCGACGAAATATCCGGCGGGCCATTCGGACGTGCTGTTCGGCACCGTCTCGGCCAATGCGGCGCATTGGGAACAGTTGCACGACGCACAGATCACGCTCGGCACCTGCGCGTCGCCCGACGACGCCTATCAGGTGCTGCGCGGCCTGCGCACCATGGGCGTGCGGCTGGAACGGCATCAGGAAAGCGCGCTGGACCTGGCGCGCTGGCTGGAGGGTGTCGACGATGTGGCGCGCGTGCTGCATCCGGCACTGCCGAGCTTCCCGGGCCACGACCTCTGGAAGCGCGACTTCAAGGGCGCGAGCGGCATCTTCTCCATCGTTCTCGACGGCGGTTCGCCGGATCGGCACAAGGCGAAGGCCCACGCCTTCCTCGATGCGCTCGGCATTTTCGGCCTCGGCTATTCCTGGGGCGGCTTCGAGTGCCTTGCGGTGCATGTGAACCTGTCCGACCGCCGCGTCGCCAAGGGGCCGACGGAAGGGCCGCTGCTACGCCTGCAGATCGGTCTTGAGGATGTGAAGGACATCAGGGCGGATATCGAACGCGGGCTTGCCGCGGCACGCGCCGTTTAAGGGGTAGCGCCGCCCTCATCCGGCAGGCCGGGTGAGGGCGCTTTCCCGATCGGATTGCGGACAAGGCTCCAGCTTTTCGTTTTACCGCATTGTCCGACGCCGAAGCGATTCCGCTTCGGCTGGACATGCTCTAAATTCTTTTGTTTTCGTTTGTCTTTTCGGGAAAACCGGTTCCCACTTTTCCCTGACAAACTCTAGGTCGGATCGACATTCAAGATTCCCAAATCGGCTGATTGCTGATTCATAGGTTACCGTGTT
>NZ_JBBEYH010000054.1:0-3053 GCF_050172695.1 Shinella sp. G-2
GAGCGAGCCGCGCACGCCCTCGCCGATCAGCGTGTATTTGCCGAGCAGCGCCATGCCGCGGGCGAAGTTCGGTCCCGGCTCGCCGTTCCTCTCGATACCCATGTCGCCGGTGGCAACGCCGATGACGGCACCCTCGTCGTTGTAGAGCACTTCGGTTGCGGCAAAGCCCGGATAGATTTCGACGCCGAGTTCTTCCGCCTTTGTCGCCAGCCAGCGACAGACGTTGCCGAGAGAGACGATGTAATTGCCGTGATTGTTCATCAGCGGCGGCATCAAAAAGTTCGGCAGGCGGATCGAGCCGGCCGGGCCCAAGAACAGGAAGTGGTCGTCCTTCACTTCGGTCTTGAACGGACGGTCGGCGTCCTTGCGCCAGTCCGGCAGCAGCCGGTCGATGCCGATGGGATCGACGACGGCGCCCGACAGGATATGCGCGCCGACTTCGGCGCCCTTTTCGAGCACGACGACCGAGAGCTCCGGATTGACCTGCTTCAGCCGGATCGCCGCCGAAAGCCCCGCAGGTCCCGCACCAACGATCACAACGTCGAATTCCATGCTTTCGCGTGCGGGAATCTCACTCATGCGTTTTCACTGACTTGCAAACTTGGGTGGGGTCAAACCGGCGAACCGGTACGCAGCAATCACAGTGTTTGCCATTAGCATAGCAATCGTCATCGGACCTACGCCGCCGGGGACCGGCGTAATGGCACCTGCGACACGCGCCACTTCCTCGAACGCAACATCGCCGACGAGTTTCGTCTTCCCTTCGCCTTTCTCGGGAGCGGCAATCCGGTTAATCCCGACATCGATAACCGTTGCACCTGGCTGCACCCAGTCAGCTTTGACAAGGCCAGGGTGACCCGCTGCAACGACAACAATATCGGCGTTTCTGCAAAGACCGGGAACATCGCGCGTACCCTTATGCACCGTGGTAACCGTCGCATTGGCCTCCAGCAGCAGCGCTGACATCGGCTTTCCGAATAAGTTCGACTTGCCGATCACAACAGCGTGCAGCCCTGTAAGGTCGTCGCCATGGACATCGCGAACGAATACCATGGCACCTGCCGGTGTACAGGAAACCAGCCCGCCATCGAGATCGCCTGTTACGATTCTGCCAGCGTTCGCGAAATGTAGACCGTCTACATCCTTCGCCGGGGCAATGGCGCGAATGATCGTGTCTGACCGCAAATGACCTGGAAGAGGCAACTGAACGAGAATACCGTGTACGAGCGGGTCATCGTTGAGTGACTCGATGAGCGTCGCCAACTCTTCTTGGCTCGTATCCTCCGACAGTTCGTGCTTAATTGACAGGAAGCCGCACTCGTGGGCCATTTTAGCCTTCGAGGAGACATAGGCATGGCTAGCAGGGTCATTACCAACGATTACAACTGCGATACCTGCCTGCACGCCTGTGTTTGAATGTAATGCTTCGCCTGCGCTCTTCACCTGCGCTACGATGGCGGCGGCGATCTGTTTCCCATCAATGATTGCGGTCATCGGTGGTTACCCCATCCGTTCGGACGCGTAGCTTCCGGGGCTGGCCGGGAACACGACAGTCCTATTGCCATTAACAAAGGTGCGATGATGGATGTGCGCGTGGATCGCACGAGCCAGAACCTGACTTTCGACATCGCGCCCCAGCGACACGTAGTCGTCAGGGCTTTGGGCATGCGTGATACGAACGGTATCCTGCTCGATGATCGGGCCTTCATCGAGGTCTGCCGTCACATAGTGGGCAGTCGCGCCAATCAGCTTCACACCGCGCTCGTACGCTTGCTTGTAGGGATTTGCGCCCTTGAAGCTGGGCAGGAAGGAATGGTGAATGTTGATGATCCTGCCCGACATCTTGGCGCAGAGCTGGTCGGACAAAATCTGCATGTAGCGGGCGAGCACAACCAGCTCGGTACCCGTTTGATCAACAATTTCGAGCATACGCGCTTCCGCCTGGGGCTTGTTCGCCTTGGTTACCTTGATGTGGTGGAACGGAATGTCATGGTTCACGACCACCTTCTGATAGTCGAAGTGGTTGGAGACGACACCAACGATGTCGATCGGAAGCGCGCCAATCCTCCAGCGATAAAGGAGATCGTTCAAGCAGTGACCGAAGCGCGAGACCATAAGAAGGACTTTTGTCCTCTTATCTCCTTGATGAAACTCGTAGGACATTGAAAGTCGCTTTGCGACCTCATCAAAGCCTTCGCGGATATCACGCTCCGGGATACCGGTTTCCGACTTGAAGCCAATTCTCATGAAGAACCGGCCGGTCTCAAGATCATCGAACTGCGAGCTATCAAGGATATTACAACCCTTGTCAGTCAGATAGCCGGAGATCGCCGCAACGATTCCCCTTGTGGACTTGCATGACACCGTAAGAACCAGATTTTCCATAGTCACAGGCTACTCCATCTAACATCAGCAGACACTGGGCCGCCTGGAGGTGACCTCGCCGTCTCATGTGAAATTGCGGTTAAAGGGCTTTTTCAAGTTCGGGCAGGACATCGAACAGATCGCCAACGAGACCGTAATCGGCGACCTGGAAGATCGGCGCTTCCTCGTCCTTGTTGATCGCGACGATCACCTTCGAATCCTTCATGCCGGCCAGATGCTGGATGGCGCCAGAAATGCCGCAGGCGATGTAGAGGTCGGGGGCAACAACCTTGCCGGTCTGGCCGATCTGCCAGTCGTTCGGCGCATAACCGGCATCGACAGCAGCACGGGAGGCACCGATGGCAGCGCCGAGCTTATCGGCAACTGGTACGATTACCTCGTCAAATTTGTCGGCAGAGCCAAGAGCGCGACCGCCAGAGATTACAGTCTTCGCTGAGGTAAGTTCCGGGCGATCTGAAGCCGACAGCGCATCAGCAACAAAGGATGAAAGTCCTGAAGAAAGAGCTGCCGTTGAGATTTCCTCAACGGCAGCAGATGGGCTTTGGGAGGCCTGGGAGAACGAGGCGGTGCGAACCGTGATTACCTTCTTCGCATCGGACGACTTTACCGTCTGGATGGCATTGCCCGCATAGATCGGACGCTTGAACGTGTCGGCAGAGACGATCTCG
>NZ_JBBEYH010000055.1:0-2766 GCF_050172695.1 Shinella sp. G-2
GGAGAGCACGGTACAGACGAAGATCATCGAGACCGTCTTCATCGTATCGTCCCACATGTCGAAATAGCCGATGAGCAGAAGCGTCACGATCGTACCGGCGACGATCTTCCAGTTGCGGCTGGCGAACCACGCGACGAGCGCGATGAGAACAAGCACGATCGGCCAGGGCGTCTTCGTCATGAAGCGCTCGGACCAGATGAGGAAGTGCTGGAGCGGCTCGAAAATCGATTCGATGC
This sequence comes from Shinella sp. G-2, assembly GCF_050172695.1. Lineage (NCBI taxonomy): Bacteria > Pseudomonadati > Pseudomonadota > Alphaproteobacteria > Hyphomicrobiales > Rhizobiaceae > Shinella > Shinella sp. G-2. The sequence continues at coordinate 237 of NZ_JBBEYH010000055.1, forward strand.
CGTCACCATAGGCGCGGGTGAAGCCGCGGAACCCCTCGTCGATCGTCTTCTTGAGGTCGCGAAGCGTGTCCGCGTCCATCGTGGGAAATTTCGTGAACCATTCCATATCGATCCCCTTCCGACCCTGTCCGGTCTTGCGCCGGCTCTTCTGGTCGAACCCTGAAGCATGCCGCGGCGGCATGCGTGGCGATTTGCGTCAAAGGCAAGCGCCAAAACGAAGGCGGAGGGCGGCGCGCCATGGCGCGCCGCCCGATTCAGCGATCAGAGAGCAGCCTTGATCTTCTCGGCGGCTTCCGGCGAGACCCAGTCCTTCCAGAGCGCTTCGTTCTCTTCCAGGAAGTGCTTGGCGCCATCGTCGCCGCTCGCCTGGTTGTCGGTCATCCAGGCCATCAGCTTGTTGACCGTGTCGTTCGACCAGGCGCGCTTGTTGAGGTAGCCCATGACGTCTTCACCGGCGCGTTCGGAGAAGCCCTTGGTCACCAGCGTCTGGACCTTGTCCTTCGGCCAGTCGTTCTTCTTCGGGTCTGCGCAGTCGGCAACGGTGTTGCAGCGCTTCCACTCGGCGGCGTCATAGGGAACGCCGTGCTCGAGCTTGACCATCTCGTACTTGCCGAGAAGCGCGGTCGGGGCCCAGTAATAGCCGACCCAGCCTTCCTTGCGCTCATAGGCCTTGGCGATCGAGCCGTCGAGGCCGGCGGCCGAACCCGTGTCGACCAGCGTGAAGTTGGCCGCTTCGCCGCCGTAAGCCTTGTAGAGCTGGCCGGTCACGACCGTGCCGCCCCAGCCCTGCGGGCCGTTGTGCACGGCGCCCTTGCTCTTGTCTTCCGGGTCCGGGAAGAGTTCCGGGTGCTTCAGCGCGTCGTCGATCGTCTTGATGTCGGGGTTGGCGTCGGCGATGTATTTCGGGATCCACCAGCCCTGGACGGCGGCGTCGGACAGCGCGACGGCCGCGCCGATCAGCTTGCCTTCCTCGATGCCACGGTTGACGACGTCGGGCAGAAGGTCGACCCAGCCTTCCGGCGCGAGGTCCGGCTCGCCCTTCTCGATCATCGAGGTGATGGTCGGAACCGTGTCGCCGACGATGACTTCGGCGTTGCAGCCGTAGCCTTCGGTCAGGATGAACTTGTCGAGCGCGGCGAGAACCTCGGCGCTCTGCCAGTTCATGCTGGCGATCGTCACGTCGCCGCATTCGGCGCGCGCCGCGCCCGTCATGGCCAGGAGGCCGGCGACGAGGCAGGTGGAAGCAAGAAGATGTTTCATATCCGTTCCCTCATTTTCGACGGTGTCATTGTGCTCGTTCGAGCCCCGCTGCACCGTCGCCGCCGGGCCCGTGATCCTGCGCGGACCGTTCTCGGACAGGCCTTGAGGAGGCCCTGATGGTCCGCGATACCGCACCCTCGACTTTTGCAGCTACGGGGGTGCATGCCGGTACGAATGCGTCTGCCATTGACCTCAATGCGTCATGGACAGACAAAAGCGCACGACAGTCCCGACTTTGTCCAAGCCGGGGATCGCGCTGGCAATGGTATGATACAATTCATCTTTTTCAAACCGCAAAACGAAAAGGCCGGCGTGAGCCGGCCTTTCATCATTGCGACATCGGGTCTTTTCAGGCCGTGCGGCGTCCCTGGATGACATGCACGCGCCCGCCGACCTTCACGCGTTCGTAAAGGTCGATGACGTCGTGGTTGAGCATGCGCACGCAGCCGCTCGACATGGCCTCGCCGATGGACCACGGCTGGTTCGTGCCGTGAATGCGGAACATGGTGTCGTTGCCGTTCTGGTAGAGATAGATGGCGCGCGCGCCCAGCGGATTGTGAAGACCGCCCGGCAGGCCGCCGGCATATTTCAGGTTCTTCTTGGGGTCGCGGCGGATCATGTTGGGCGTTGGCGTCCAGCTCGGCCATTCCGCCTTGCGGCCGATATAGGCGCTGCCGGCCAGCGAATAGCCCTGCCGGCCGACGCCGATGCCGTAGCGCATCGCCCGGCCGTTGCCGAGCACGTAGTAGAGCCGGCGCGCCGGCGTGTCGACGACGACGGTGCCTGCCGCATGGACCGTCTCATAGGCGACTTCCTGGCGGCGCAGCTCCGGCTTGATCTTGTCGAGGGGCATGGCCTTCAGCGGATGCGCCTCGTCCAGTCGGTCGCCATAGTTGGCGCGGTCGCTGGTGCCGTTGGTGGCGCAGCCTGCGAGCAATGCAGACGCGCCGAGCAGGAATCCGCGGCGGGAAATCGACATGGTTAAAGCCCCTTGAATATCTCGTTCTCAAGGCCGGAAATTATGCATTTATGGTTAATCGAGGGTTAAAGAGCGCGCGAGGGTTGCAGGCGGCGTTAAGGTCGGTGGCGGGAAAATGGCGACGTGCCAGGTCGCGGTGTGCTTGGGCCGCACTTGTTTCATGGCATCGGCGGACGGCAGCCCGCGCAACGTGCACGCTACTCCCTATTCCCTATTCCCTGCCCCCCAAAACCAAAAGGGCCTGCCCTCCGGCAAGCCCCCTTGTCATCGCATGCTCGGATAGACCGGCCC
>NZ_JBBEYH010000056.1:0-2433 GCF_050172695.1 Shinella sp. G-2
ATTTTGTTATTGTTTCATTAAGCCTGTTGTATCGATTGGGGTGTTGTTTTCCCGAAATCGATCAAAAAGGGGGTGATGGCGACAGTTTTAATCGAAGTCTCGGCAATGGCTTCACGCTTTCTCGACAGTGTTGCTCTATCCGTTGCGTCAGGCTGGACATGAAGCCCGGCGCCATGGAGACAGGTCGGTGAAGGTTGCTCTGGTACATTATTGGCTCGTGGGTATGCGCGGAGGCGAAAAGGTCCTGGAGACCTTCTGCGACCTGTTCCCCGACGCCGACATCTTCACCCTCGTCGCCGATCCCGACAAGCTGTCCCCGAAGATCCGCCGTCACAGGCTCACCACCTCCTTCCTCCAGAAGATCGGCGGACGCCGGCATTACCAGAAGATGCTGCCGCTGATGCCCTATGCCCTGGAGGCACTGGACCTGACGGCCTACGATCTCGTCATCTCCAGCGAGGCCGGGCCCGCCAAGGGCGTCATCACCCGCCCCGACGCCGTGCATGTCTGCTATTGCCATTCGCCCATGCGCTATATCTGGGACCTCTATCCCCAGTACATGGCCGAGGCCGGCTTCCTCACGCGCGCCATCCTGGCCCTCACCGCCCCGAAGCTGCGCCAGTGGGACGTCACCACATCGCACCGCGTCGACCACTTCATCGCCAATTCCGGCTATGTCGCCCGGCGCATCGAGAAATTCTACCGCCGCGAGGCCTCCGTCATCCATCCGCCCGTCGAGGTCTCCCGCTTCAAGATCACCGATGGGCCGAAGGACTACTATCTCTGCGCCGGCCAGATCACGCCTTACAAGAAGATCGAGCTGGCGGTCGCCGCCTGCACTCAGCTTTCCCTGCCCCTCGTCGTCATCGGCGATGGCGCAACCGCCAAACTGAAGCAGTCGGCCGGCCCGACCGTTCGCTTCCTCGGTGCCGTCTCCGACAGCGAGATGGAAACCCACTTTGCCGCCTGCAAGGCGCTGCTCTATCCCGGCGTCGAGGACTTCGGCATCGTGCCGCTCGAGGTGATGGCGAGCGGCCGGCCGGTCGTCGCCTTCGGCCGCGGCGGCGCGCTGGAGACCGTGGTGGAGGGCAAGACCGGTCTGTTCTTCCATGAGCAGAGCGTCGAGGCGCTGGTTGGCGCGCTCACCCGCTTCGAGAAGGAGGTCGGCCAGTTCGTGCCGGCCGAGATCCGCGCCCATGCCCTCAAGTTCGACACCCGCCGCTTCGAGCGCGAGTTGCGCCGCTATCTTGCCGCCCTGCCTGGGCTCGCTCCCCTGTCCGGTCCGGCCATGACGGCCGAGACCGTGCGCCTGACCGCATGAAAGGCCACCGGCATGAAGCCGATCATGTTCAACGGAAAATTCCTGACCGCCGCGCCGACAGGCGTCCATCGCGTCGCCGAGGAACTCATCCTGGCGATGGATCGTCTGCTGGCCGCCAACGGACCTGACGCCGGCACCGTAGGCACTGTGGATGCTCCCGCCGCGCTGGTGCTTGCCCCGGCCGAGGCGACGCGCACGCTGCCGCTTGCCGTCACGCCGCTGCGACGCACCCGCTTCCTCAGCGGCATCGCCCGCGACATCCTCTGGGAACAGCTCAGCCTGCCCTGGGCGGCGCGCAAGGGCGTGCTGGTGAGCCTGTGCAATCTCGGCCCGGTGCTGCATCCCCATGCCATCACCATGATCCACGATGCCCAGGTCCATCTGACGCCGCAGTCCTATTCGCGTGGCTTCCGTCTCTGGTACCGTTTCCTGCAGCCGCTGCTCGGGCGCGCCAACCGGCAGATTCTCGCCGTCTCGCACTATTCCAAGGAACAGCTCGTGCGCCATGGCGTGGCCAAGGCCGAGCGGATCACCGTCATTCACAATGGCTGCGACCATATTCTTGCCACCCCGCCCGACCATGGCGCGCCGGCCGCGCATGGTCTTGCCCCGGGCCGCTACGTGCTGGCCCTCGCCAACACCCAGGCACACAAGAACATTCCGCTGCTGCTGAGGGCCTTCGCCGATCCGCGTCTTGCCGACCTGGCGCTGGTGCTGTTCGGCGCGGCGACCCGCGCCGACTTCGAGCGGCTCGGTGCGAGCGTGCCGGCCAATGTTCACTTCACCGGCCGCATCGACGATGCGGCGCTCGCCGGCCTGATGGTGCATGCGGCCGCCTTCGCCTGTCCCTCGACGACGGAAGGTTTTGGCCTTCCCCCGCTGGAAGCGATGATGCTCGGCTGCCCGGCCATCGTCGCGCCCTGCGGCGCGCTGCCGGAAGTGTGCGCCGATGCCGCCCTCACCGCGGACCCGCACGATGCCGGTGCCTGGGTCGCCCAGATCCGCGCCCTTGCCGACGATGCCGATCTTGCCGCCCGCATGCGCCGCGCCGGCAAACGCCGCGCCGAAACCTTCACATGGGACAGCGCAGCCCAAAAACTCGCCAAGGTTCT
>NZ_JBBEYH010000057.1:0-2108 GCF_050172695.1 Shinella sp. G-2
AGACCTGGACGGCGCGGGCCATGCCGCCGACTTCGTCGCGGCGTTCGGTTTCGGCGACGGTGACGTCGAGATTGCCGTTGGCGAGCGTGGTCATGGTGCCGGCCAGCGTGTTGAGCGGACGGGCGATCCAGGCGCGGACCGCGAAGAAGCCGGCGATGAGGATGACGACGAGGCCGATGGCGGCGCCGACGACCGTCATGACGATGGTGGAACCGGAGATTTCATCGAGCTCGGCCGTGCGGGCTGCGGCCATGTCCATCATGACGGTGATCTCGTTCGTCACCTTCTCGATGGAGGCGTTCAGGGCCGGCTGGCAGCTCTTCGGGAATTCACCCTGCATGCGGTCGATATCCGCATCGCTGGTGGTGGCCGCGGCGGCGGCGATCAGCGGGCCGCAAACGGTGTCGAGCGAATTCAGGCTGTCGGCCTTGAGCCCGGCAAAGGCGGCATGCCCGGGAAGAGCGGCCATCGACAGATCCAGCTGCTGGATGACGAAGCCCTTGCTCATCTCGATATCGGCGAGCGCGACCTTCTTGGCTTCCGGTGTGCGGGCAAGCAGCAGATCGGCAATGCCGGCGCGGGCCGAGACAAGGCTGCGGCTGGTGCGCGCGAGCGTCAGCGTGGCCGTGGATTCCTGCTGCAGCATCGCCATATAGTTGGTGTTGACGAAGGAAAGTCTCGAACTGCTGTATGCGATGACACCGGCCACGAAGAGGCCGAAGGCCAGAAGGATGACGAGGAACTTGCTGATGATCGGGATGTTGCGCATGGATAGCCGCCTATCGGGGTGGAACTGCCTTTCGTATACAGACGGCTGGTTATGGATCGATTAAATTTTACGAATAGTTGTATGCAATTTTAATCGTAGGTAGATTCTTTTTCTGCATGCAGAATGTAGCATATCGACCGGAGCGGGAGACAGGACCGATGACATCCATGACGATCCTCGACGGCGGCATGAGCCGCGAACTGGTGCGCCTCGGGGCCGAACTCCGCCAGCCGGAGTGGTCGGCGCTGGCCCTGATGGAAAGCCCTGATATCGTCCGGCGCGTGCATGACGAATTCATCGCCGCAGGGACGGATGTCGTGACGACGAACAGCTATGCGCTGGTGCCGTTCCATATCGGCGAAGCGCGGTTCCGCGCCGACGGGCAGCGGCTGATCGCGCTTGCAGGACGGCTGGCGCGCGAGGCTGCGGATGCGGCAGAGGGGCGTTCCATTCGCGTTGCCGGTTCGCTGCCGCCGATCTTCGGCTCCTACGAGCCGCACCTGTTCCAGCCGGATCGCGTGCAGGACTATCTCGGCGTGCTGGTCGAGGCGCTCACGCCCTTTGTCGATGTCTTCCTCGGCGAAACGCTGAGCCTCGTTGCGGAGGCAGAAGCAGTGGAAAAGGCCGTGGCGGCCAGCGGAAAACCCTTCTGGATTTCCTTCACGCTGGAGGACGAACCGGGCGCGGAAAACCGGCTCCCGGCGCTGCGGTCCGGCGAAAGCGTCGCGGACGCGGCGCGGTGGATCGTCGGCTCCACGGCCTCCGCCCTGCTGTTCAATTGCAGCCGTCCCGAGGTCATGCGGCAGGCCGTGGACGTGGCGGCCCCGATCCTCAGGGCCGCGGGGCGCCCCATCGAAATCGGTGTCTACGCCAATGCCTTCACATCGGACGAGGAGGGCGCGGCAAACGAAGCGTTGCACGCCATCCGCGACGACCTCTCGGCCGACCGCTATGCGGGCTTTGCCTGCGACTGGGCGGAAAGCGGCGCGAGCATGATCGGCGGCTGCTGCGGGGTCGGCGCATCGCACATCCACAACCTGCGCCGCCGGCTTGCATAAGCCGGGGACTGCCTCTCAGCCACTTTCAGCGATAGCGAACTGAGCGGATCCATCGCTGGCACAGGCGATGACGACGGGAGCATAGGGCTCCAGCCATTCGCTGTGGATATGGGTGTTTCCAGCGATGTCGAGGCTGGCGGTCGCGATCCCGCCGTCCTGCTGGAATGCGACCGGCTCGCCATTCACCGTCAGCCAGACGAGCGCAGCAGGGCAGCGGGCCTCGACGGTCAGGCGCTGGCAGCCGGGCGCAGTGGACGTGTCAATGTCGGCGAGCGTGGCCT
>NZ_JBBEYH010000058.1:0-2093 GCF_050172695.1 Shinella sp. G-2
CGCGAGATGACGGGGAGGGGGAGGTTTCGGGCGTGGGGCGTAGTATAATGGTGGCGCCAACGTCCGTCGCTGGCTTCCGGCGACGTGTGAACCCGGTCGTTCACGCTCGCCCTCGCTTTGATGACCACTGTGATCTTCTTCGCACGCGCTTACTCTTGTTCTCCCTCGCCTAGGTGTCCTGATTGGGGTGTGCTCTTTCCCGACCGATTTTCAACGATAGGTCTCGGCATATTTCAGGAACTCGGCATGAGGCTGTCGGGCACTACCCCAGAGACGGTGGGACGGCCATCCTTCGGGCCGCTCGCGATGGGCCACCACCGAGAGGATGAGACGCTCCTTCGCCCGAGATATCGCAACGAAATAGGCGGATCGCTCATCCACAGGGTTCGACCAGAAGGTTTGTGCCTCGACACCCATTACGATGACCGTGTCGAATTCCAGTCCCTTGCTTTTGTGGATCGACATGACGCGGACCGCCCGGTCCGCTGAAAAGGCCGAGAGCGCAAGCCCGATGTCCGGCTCGTTTGAAAGAACAACATGCAGGCGGTCAATTGCTGACTGAACCAGTTCGTCCAAACGGTTGGCCTGCCCGTAATCCGACGACATTGCGACCACAGCGTCCCGGCCGACCAGTGCAAAGAGCTTATCGACGATCGTTTGAAGTCCTGCGCGGTCGCCCTTGGCGATCGTGCCGGCGGCAATCGCAGACCGGATCTCTTCGACAAACCGCGCCCATCGATGCCTAGCGCGATATTCCTGCTCCTCGTCCATGCTTTGGGTATAGATGATCGCGCTCAGAAGTCTGCGATGTGCGTCGGCATTCGCAACGGTCCCCGCCACCAGAAGCAGATCGGTGATGAGTTTGACGACAGGTTCGGAGGCAAAATCTTGCGTACCGTCTTCCTCCCGGAACGGGATCCCGTGCGCCTGAAATGCTTCACGCAGCCGCTGGCAGACGAACTGCTGGTCGCGGCTGACGAGAACCGCGATTTGCGACGGCGCTACCCCATCATTGTCGATCCTGTCCCTGATCGCGACGGCCAGCCGTTCCGCCTCGTCGACCGCATCTGTCGCTTCAAGGATCTCGATCACGCCCTCGTCGCCCGCAAGCTCGGCATCATCGACCGCGCCCGCCGGGTCCATGGTGCGGACCATTGCATTCTGCATCCTGCGCAACCGCGGTTTGGCTCGAAAGTTCTGATAGAGACTGAGGGGCACGGCGGCGAAATCCGTCGCAAAAACCTTGAAAATGCCCTCCAGGGCTCCTGCCCATCCCATGATCCTCTGGCGGGTGTCGCCAACGGCGGTCAGTCTTGCCGGTGAGGCCAGAAAGCAGTCGGATATCAGCTGGTACTGCTCGCTCGTGCAATCTTGAAACTCATCGAGGAAGACGTCGCTATAGGTGTAGCGTATGGCATTGCGAGCGATCGCGTTGGTCTGAACGATGGTAGTGGCAAGCGGTACCATGTCCTTGAATGTAATCGACTGCCGTTCGACGCGGCGCGGGCCGACACTATAGTCGTCGTCGAGCTGATCAGCGCCGGTCAAAGCCGTCCGGAAACGGTCGATAATTCGCTTTGCAAAGGCATGAAACGTGTAGCTGTCAAACCGGCTTGCCAGATCGTTTCCGCATCGCAGACGAACCCGATCCTTCAGGTTCTGGCTGGCGTCGACCTTGAACGAGATTGCAAGGATCCGGCTTGGATAGTGGCAGGTCGCGGTGCGAAGCAGGAAGTCGGCGCGTTGCGCCAGAACCTCGGTCTTGCCCGCACCCGGCCCCGCAGTGATTGCCAGATGCCCGGCGGTGGTTCGGGCCGCCAGAAGGGCGTTCGGTTCGAGGATGAGGCCGTCTGCCGGCTTCCACCGTTCGACGGGAATCATTCCGGTATCGCTTTCAAAGCGGCCAACGCATATTCCGTCAATCGTTTCAGCGACCCGGGGAGCGACGCAACAAGCGCTGCGTCATCAAGTTCGGCCATTGCGCGGATATGCCAGACCGGCTTGCTGCCCACCTTGAAGCGCTTGTGGTAAGGACCGAAATAGGTCTGTTGCGCCGCCTCATACTGATCGACCGCGCCATGAGACTCACCGAG
>NZ_JBBEYH010000059.1:0-1645 GCF_050172695.1 Shinella sp. G-2
GAAGCCCATGCTTCCGATCTCCGGCGCGCCCGCGGCGAATGCCTCGGCCCCCTCGACGGCATCCCCTACACCGCAAAGGACAGCTACAAGGTCAAGGGCCTCACCGTCGCCTCCGGCTCGCCCGCCTTCGCCGACCTCATCGCCACCGAGGACGCCTTCGCCATCGCCCGCCTGCGCGCCGCCGGCGCCGTCCTCATCGGCCTCACCAACATGCCCCCCATGGCCAATGGCGGCATGCAGCGCGGCGTCTATGGCCGCGCCGAATCCCCCTACAACGCCGACTGGCTCACCGCCGCCTTCGCCTCCGGCTCCTCCAACGGCTCGGGCACCGCCACCGCCGCAAGCTTCGCCGCCTTCGGCCTTGGCGAGGAGACCTGGTCGAGCGGACGCGCACCGGCCGCCAACAACGGGCTGTGCGCCTATACGCCAAGCCGCGGCGTCATCTCGGTGCGCGGCAACTGGCCCCTCGTGCCCACCATGGATGTCGTCGTGCCGCACAGCCGCTCCATGGCCGACATGCTGGAAATGCTCGACATCATCGTCGCCGACGATCCCGAGACCCGCGGCGATCTCTGGCGCCGCCAGACCTTCGTCCCCATCCCCAAGGCCTCCACGGTCCGTCCCGCCTCCTATCCCGCCATCGCCGACACGGCGAGCCTTGCCGGCAAGCGCTTCGGCCTGCCGGCGATGTATATCAATGCCGATCCGCACGCCGGCACCGGCGAGAGCGTCGGCATCGGCGGATCGACCGGCCAGCGCATCGAGACGCGCGCCTCCATGGTGGCGCTCTGCATGGCCGCCAGGGCCGCCCTGGAAGCGGCCGGCGCCGAGGTCGTGGTCACCGACTTTCCCGTCGTCAGCAATTACGAGGGCGATCGGCCCGGCGCACCGACCATCGCGACGCGCGGTCTCGTCAGCCCCGATTACCTGCACCGCGAGATCGTCGATCTCTCCGCCTGGGCCTGGGACGACTTCCTCGATGCCAATGCGGATCCCGCCCTGCGGCGGCTTGCCGATGTCGACGGTGCGCGCATCTTCCCTGCCCCCAAAGGCAGCCTGCCGGACCGCTATGCCGGCTTCGACGACAGCATCGCCAACTATCCCGACCATCTGCGCCGTCATCCCATAGCCGCCTTCACGGACATTCCGGGTCTTGCCGAGGGCTTCAAGGGTCTGGAGGAGACCCGGCGCGTCGATTTCGAGGCATGGATGGACGGGCTCGGGCTCGACGCGGTGATCTTCCCGGCGGTCGCCGACATCGGCCCGGCCGATGCCGACGTGAACCCCGCCTCGGCCGCCCTTGCCTGGCGCAACGGCACCTGGGTTGCCAATGGCAACCTTGCCATCCGCCATCTCGGCATTCCGACCGTCACCGTGCCGATGGGCATGCTTGCCGACATCGCCATGCCGGCGGGCCTGACCTTTGCCGGCCGGGCCTGGGACGACACGGCGCTGCTCGCCCATGCCTGCGCCTTCGAGCGCACCGGTTCCTATCGCCAGCCCCCGCCGCGCACGCCCGAACTGCCGGTGCTGCCGGTCCCCGTCGCAGCATCCCCTGCCGAGGCGCCAAGCCTTACCCTCAAGGCCACGCTCGCCGACATTGACACGTCCACTGCGCCCGGCTGCCAGCGCCTGACCGTCGAGG
>NZ_JBBEYH010000060.1:0-1625 GCF_050172695.1 Shinella sp. G-2
GGCGTACAAAGGCGATAAAACATGGCAGACACCCGTCTTACGACCGGCGAATATCTCGTCCGACTTCTGGAATCCTACGGCGTCGAATTGATCTTCGGCATCCCCGGCGTCCACACGGTCGAGCTCTATCGCGGCCTTCCGGCCACGAAGATCCGCCACGTCACGCCGCGCCACGAACAGGGCGCCGGCTTCATGGCCGATGGCTATGCGCGCGTCAGCGGAAAGCCGGGTGTCTGCTTCATCGTCACCGGCCCCGGCATGACCAACATCGCCACCGCCATGGGCCAGGCCTATGCCGATTCCGTGCCGATGCTGGTCATCTCCGCGGTCAATGCCCGCGATCAGCTCGCCATGGGGCAGGGACGGCTGCATGAACTGCCCTCCCAGCGCAATCTCGTGGCGGGCGTCGCCGCCTTCAGCCACACCCTGCTCGATCCCGCGCAACTGCCCGAGGTGATGGCCCGCGCCTTCACCGTGTTCAACTCGGCCCGTCCGCGTCCCGTCCATATCGAAATCCCGCTCGACGTCATCGTCGCCGAGGCCGGACATCTTTCCGCCCAGGCCTGGCCGTTGCCCGGCCGCGCCGCGGCTGATCCCGCCGCCATCGCGAAGGCTGCCGCCATCCTCAAGGGGGCGAAGCGTCCGATGATCGTCGCCGGTGGCGGTGCCGCCGATGCCGCCGCCGAGATTACGGCCATCGCCGAAAAGCTCGATGCCCCGGTCTTCATGACCATCAACGGCCGCGGCATCCTCAAGCCCGGCCATGCCCTGACCATGACGGGCAATCTCGCCATGCCGCCGCTGCTCGACGAACTTGCCGCCAGCGACGCCATCCTTGCCATCGGCACGGAGTTCGGCGAGACGGAGATGTATCCCGAACCCAAACCGCTTGCCTTCGGCGGCCCGCTGATCCGCATCGACATCGACCCGGCGCAGATCGTCACCGGCCTTCGCTGCGACGTGCCGATCGCCGCCGATGCAAAGCTTGCGACAACGAGCCTCAACGCCGCCCTCGGCGGGGCCCGGAAAGTCGGCGATGGAGCCGCGCGTGCCAGAACGGTGCGCGAGAAGGTGGCGGCCGGTCTCTGGCCGGCCTGTCGCACCCATGGCAGGCTGATGGAGATCGTCACGCGGGCGCTGCCCGATGCGACGGTGGCGGGCGACCAGACCGAGCCGGTCTATGCGGTCAACCAGATCTATCAGGCGCCGCAGGTGCGGTCGTTCTTCAACTCCTCGACCGGCTACGGCACGCTCGGCTACGGCCTGCCGGCGGCCTTCGGCGCGAAACTCGGCGCGCCCGCCCGTCCGTCGGTCTGCCTGATTGGTGACGGCGGACTGCAATTCTCCGTACAGGAACTGGCAAGCGCCGTGGAAGCTGGCATCGCGACGGCGGTGATCATCTGGAACAACACGAGCTACGGCGAGATCAAGGCGTTCATGGCCGAGCGGGACATTCCGCGGATCGGCGTCGACATCTTCACGCCGGACTTCGTGGGTCTTGCCAGAGCGCTCGACTGCGAGGCCTCGCGTCCCGCCTCGCTTGCCGAACTCGAAAGCGAACTGACCGCATCCGCAACCCGTTCCGTCCCAACCGTGATCGAAATCAAGGCCGGCTCGCCGCTGGC
>NZ_JBBEYH010000061.1:0-1460 GCF_050172695.1 Shinella sp. G-2
GTCGACGTGCCGCGCACCGCGATCAACGCGCCGGTGCAGGACCAGACCACGATGATGATCATCGGCGGCCTGATCGTTCTGGCGACGGTGCTGGCCGGTCTCTACTTCGCCGTTCGCACCTTCGTGCAGAAGCCGCTCGCCGGCCTCGTCGCCGACGTCGCGACGCTCGGCAAGGGCGTCTATACCCAGCCCATCGCCGGCCAGGACCGTTCGGACGAAACCGGCTCCGTCGCCAAGGCGCTCGAAGGCTTCCGCCATCAGCTCGCCGACACCAAGCGCCTCGAAGCCGAAGCGACCAACCAGCGCCAGCTGACCGAAGCCGAACGCAACCGCTCCGAAGCCGAGCGCACCGAGGCGAGCACTCTCCAGCGCGATATCGTCGCCCGTCTCGGCGACGGCCTTGCCCAGCTCTCCTCCGGCAATCTCACCTTCCGCCTCTCCGGCGACTTCCCCGGCGACTACGGCAAGCTGAAGACCGACTTCAACTCGGCCATCGCCAGCCTCGAGGAGACGATCCAGACGGTCAACGCCTCGGTCGGCAATATCGGCGGCGGCACCGGTGAGATCTCCAAGGGCGCGGCCGATCTGTCGCACCGCACCGAGCAGCAGGCGGCAAGCCTCGAAGAGACGGCCGCGGCCCTCGACCAGCTCACTTCGCAGGTCAATTCCAGCGCGGAGAACGCCCGCGTCGCCGCCAAGTCGGTGGACACGGCCAGCAACGACGCCAGCAAGTCCGGCGAAGTGGTGCAGAAGGCGATCGCCGCCATGCATGGCATCGAACACTCCTCGCACGAGATCTCCAACATCATCGGCGTCATCGACGACATCGCCTTCCAGACCAACCTGCTCGCCCTCAATGCGGGCGTGGAAGCGGCGCGTGCGGGCGAAGCCGGCAAGGGCTTTGCGGTCGTGGCGCAGGAGGTGCGTGAACTCGCCCAGCGTTCGGCCAATGCGGCCAAGGAGATCAAGACGCTGATCAACACCTCGGAAGTGCAGGTGCGCGAAGGCGTCGATCTCGTCGGCAAGGCCGGCAGCGCGCTGGAGAACATTGCCGAGCAGGTCATCCAGATCAACGGCCTGATCCGCCAGATCTCCTCGTCGGCCTCCGAGCAGGCCGTCGGCCTCAAGGAGATCAATGCGGCGGTCAACCAGATGGACCAGGTGACGCAGCAGAACGCGGCGATGGTGGAGGAAACGACGGCCGCGTCGATGGCGCTGAACGACGAGGCGCAGACGCTGAAGTCGCTGGTCGCGCGCTTCCGGGCCGGTGCGGCTGCCATGGCCGCCCAGCAGCCGGTGCAGCAGACGGCACAGCAGACGGGCCGTCCGCAGGCCCAGCCGCAGCGCGCTGTCTATCAGGCTCCGCGCACGACGGCCCGCGCTATCCCGCAGGTCTCCGGCAACACCGCGCTTGCCCAGGACGACTGGGAAGAGTTCTGAGACGCTGCACAATCGACAAT
>NZ_JBBEYH010000062.1:0-1301 GCF_050172695.1 Shinella sp. G-2
GCGATCCGGCTGAAGCAGGTCAATCCTGACCTGACGGTCGTCGTGCTGGAAAAGGGCTCGGAAGTCGGCGCGCATATCCTCTCCGGCGCCGTCGTCGATCCCATCGGCATCGACCGCCTCCTGCCCGACTGGCGCGAGGACGACAGCCATCCCTTCAAGACCGAGGTCAAGGACGATCACTTCCTGTTCCTCGGCCCGGCCGGCTCCATCCGCCTGCCCAACGTCTTCATGCCGCCGCTGATGAACAACCACGGCAACTACATCGTCTCGCTCGGCAATGTCTGTCGGTGGCTGGCCACCAAGGCGGAAGAACTCGGCGTCGAGATCTATCCCGGCTTTGCCGCCTCCGAAGTGCTCTACAACGACGAAGGCGCCGTCATCGGCGTTGCGACCGGCGACATGGGTATCGAGCGCAATGGCGAGCCCGGCCCGAACTATACCCGCGGCATGGCGCTGCTCGGCAAATATACGCTGATCTCCGAGGGCGTGCGCGGTTCGCTGGCCAAGCAGCTCATCGCGAAGTTCGATCTCCAGAAGGACCGCGAGCCCCAAAAATTCGGCATCGGCCTCAAGGAACTCTGGCAGGTCAAGCCGGAACACCACAAGCCCGGTCTCGTGCAGCACTCCTTCGGCTGGCCGCTCGGCATGAAGACCGGCGGCGGTTCGTTCCTCTATCACCTCGAAGACAACCTCGTCGCCGTCGGCTTCGTGGTGCATCTCAACTACAAGAACCCCTATCTCTTCCCCTTCGAGGAGTTCCAGCGCTTCAAGACGCATCCGGCGATCAGGGGCACCTTCGAGGGCGGCAAGCGCCTGTCCTATGGCGCACGCGCCATCACCGAGGGCGGCTACCAGTCGGTGCCGAGGCTGTCGTTCCCGGGCGGCGCGCTGATCGGCTGCTCGGCCGGCTTCGTCAACGTTCCCCGCATCAAGGGCAGCCACAATGCGGTGCTCTCGGGCATGCTCGCCGCGGAAAAGCTGGCGGACGCCATCGCCAATGGCCGGGCCAATGACGAGCCGATCGAGATCGAACAGGGCTGGCGCGACAGCGCCATCGGTTCGGACCTGAAGAAGGTGCGCAACGTCAAGCCGCTGTGGTCGAAGTTCGGCACGGCTATCGGCGTGGCGCTCGGCGGTCTCGACATGTGGACGAACACGCTGTTCGGCTTCTCCTTCTTCGGCACGCTGAAGCACGGCAAGACGGATGCGCAGAGCCTTGAGCCTGCGGCAAAACACCAGCGGATCGACTATCCCAAGCCCGATGGCGTTCTGACCTTCGATCGTCTGTCCTCGGTGTTCCT
>NZ_JBBEYH010000063.1:0-1260 GCF_050172695.1 Shinella sp. G-2
GAGCGAGCCGCGCACGCCCTCGCCGATCAGCGTGTATTTGCCGAGCAGCGCCATGCCGCGGGCAAAGTTCGGGCCAGGCTCGCCATTCCTCTCGATGCCCATGTCGCCGGTGGCGACACCGATGACGGCGCCGTCGTCGTTATAGAGCACTTCGGTTGCGGCAAAGCCCGGATAGATCTCGACACCGAGCGCTTCGGCGTGACCGGCAAGCCAGCGACAGACGTTTCCAAGCGAGACGATGTAGTTGCCGTGATTGTTCATCAGCGGCGGCATGGCGAAGTTCGGCAGCCGGATCGAGCCGGCCGGGCCGAGCAGCAGGAAATGGTCGTCCTTGACTTCAGTCTTGAACGGATGATCCGCCTCGTCGCGCCAGCCCGGCAATAGCCGGTCGATGCCGATCGGATCGACGACGGCGCCCGACAGGATATGCGCGCCGACTTCGGCGCCCTTTTCCAGAACCACCACGGAAAGCTCGGGATTGATCTGCTTCAGCCGGATCGCCGCCGAAAGCCCCGCAGGTCCCGCACCAACGATCACAACGTCGAATTCCATGCTTTCGCGTGCGGGGAGTTCCATTTCTTCGCTCATGTCAGTCTCTCAGAACTTTGGCGGCCTGCGTCGAGTTTGCGATAGGGATGATCGCCGTACTCGCCATCAGCGGAGGGTGGTCATGGGGCCGATGCCGCGGGGACGGGCGTGATGACACTCCAGACCTTCGCGCACTCGCCGGAAGGCGACGTCGCCGACGAGGCAGAACGTGCCCCTGTCTGGGGTGTCAGAGCGGGATTGAACACCACGTCTATTGCCGTGGCACCAAGCTCTATCCAATCGGCGCCGGCCGGCCGAAGCTGGCAAATCCGCCCGACGTTCCCGTCGCAGGGATGCATGTCCGAAGAAGACATCAGGGGCGATTTCGCACCCATGACACTTGCGATCGGTGCGATCATCGAACTGCGACCTGTCCGAGATGTAACCTCGCGATTTGGCGAGGTAGCCGGTGATCGCGGCCACGATGCGGTGGATCGACTGCACGATGCTGTCAGGACGTAGATTTTTCATCCAAAGATCTTCTGGAGCAAAAGAAATCAAAAGGATGACGCAGCCTGAAAGCCACGCCATCCGTCGCTTGGGAGGCGATGTTAAATCAGTCAAAGCGCCTTCTGCAGTTCCGGTAGGGCATCGAAGATATCTGCCACAAGACCGTAATCGGCGACCTGGAAGATCGGCGCTTCCTCGTCCTTGTTGATCGCGACGATCACC
>NZ_JBBEYH010000064.1:0-1181 GCF_050172695.1 Shinella sp. G-2
AAGGCGGATGGCTCGGGTGTCGAGCTTGCGAACGTGAAGATGTCGATGAACCCGTTCGACGAAATCTCCGTGGAAGAGGCGCTGCGCCTGAAGGAAGCGGGCAAGGCGGAGGAAGTGGTCGTGGTGTCGATCGGTCCTGCGAAGGCTGAAGAGACGCTGCGCACGGCGCTGGCCATGGGCGCCGACCGCGCCGTTCTGGTCGAGACGGACGATGCCGTCGAGCCGCTCGCCGTCGCCAAGATCCTCAAGGGTGTGGCCGAAGCCGAACAGCCGGGCCTCGTCATCGTCGGCAAGCAGGCGATCGACGACGATTCGAACCAGACCGGCCAGATGCTGTCGGCCCTGCTCGGCTGGCCGCAGGCGACGTTCGCCTCGAAGGTCGAGATCGGTTCCGGTTCGGCCGAGGTGACGCGCGAAGTCGACGGCGGTCTTCAGACCATCGCGGTGAAGCTTCCGGCAGTCGTCACGACCGACCTTCGCCTCAACGAGCCGCGCTATGCGTCGCTGCCGAACATCATGAAGGCGAAGAAGAAGCCGCTCGACAAGAAGGCGCCGGCTGATTTCGGCGTCGATACCGCCGCGCGCCTGAAGGTGCTGAAGACCGAGGAGCCGTCGGGCCGCAAGGCGGGCGTCAAGGTCAAGACGGTCGCCGAGCTGGTCGAAAAGCTCAAGACCGAAGCCGGCGTGCTTTGATCCGGAAGATTTGAGGAGATTACGAACATGGCCATTCTTCTTCTGGCAGACCACGACAACGCCACCCTTTCCGACCAGACCGCCAAGGCGCTGACGGCAGCCAAGCAGATCGGCTCCGACGTGCATGTGCTCGTCGCCGGCAGCAATGCGAAGGCCGCGGCCGATGCGGCTGCCAAGCTCTCGGGCGTGACGAAGGTCCTGCTCGCCGACGATGCGAGCCTCGGCAACAACCTCGCAGAACCGCTTGCCGCGCTCATCGTGTCGCTCGCCGGTTCCTATGACGCCATCGTCTCGGCTGCGACCTCGGTGGGCAAGAACGTTCTGCCGCGCGTTGCCGCGCTGCTCGACGTCGCGCAGGTCTCGGAGATCATCGAAGTCGTTTCGGCCGATACGTTCAAGCGTCCGATCTATGCGGGCAATGCCATCCAGACGGTTCAGTCGACCGATGCGAAGAAGGTGATCACCGTGCGCACGGCGTCCTTCGCCGC
>NZ_JBBEYH010000065.1:0-1142 GCF_050172695.1 Shinella sp. G-2
ATTCACATGTTCGGATAGACCGGGCCTTCGCCGCCCTGCGGCGGCACCCAGTTGATGTTCTGGTTCGGGTCCTTGATGTCGCAGGTCTTGCAGTGCACGCAGTTCTGCGCGTTGATGACGAAGACCGGCTTGCCGTCCTTCTCCACCCACTCGTAGACGCCAGCCGGACAGTAGCGCGTCGACGGGCCGGCATAGATGTCGTGCTCGGAGCGCTTCTGCAGGCTCATGTCCTTGACCTGCAGATGCACCGGCTGATCCTCCTCGTGGTTGGTGTTCGACAGGAACACCGAGGACAGACGATCGAAGGTCAACACGCCATCGGGTTTCGGGTAATCGATCTTCGTGTGCTTTGCTGCCGGCTCGAGGCTCTGCGCATCGCTCTTGCCGTGCTTCAGCGTGCCGAACAGCGACAGACCGAACAACTGGTTGGTCCACATGTCGAGACCGCCGAGTGCCACGCCGATCGCCGTGCCGAATTTCGACCACAGCGGCTTGACGTTCCTGACCCGCTTCAGGTCCTTGCCGATATCGGTCTGGCGCCATTCGTTCTCGATCTCGACCGGCTCGTCATTGGCCCTGCCCGACGCGATCGCTTCTGCCAGTTTGTCAGCCGCCAGCATGCCAGACAGCACCGCATTGTGGCTGCCCTTGATGCGCGGCACGTTGACGAGACCGGCCGAACAGCCGATCAGCGCACCGCCTGGGAACGACAGCTTCGGCACCGACTGGTAGCCACCCTCGGTGATGGCGCGAGCGCCATAGGACAGCCGCTTGCCGCCTTCAAAGGTGCCGCGGATGGCCGGATGGGTCTTGAACCGCTGGAACTCCTCGAACGGGAAGAGGTATGGGTTCTTATAGTTCAGGTGCACGACGAAGCCGACCGCGACGAGGTTGTCTTCCAGATGGTACAGGAACGAACCACCACCGGTCTTCATGCCGAGCGGCCAGCCGAACGAGTGCTGCACCAGGCCCGGACGGTGGTTCTCGGGCTTAACCTGCCAGAGCTCTTTCAGGCCGATGCCGAACTTCTGGACGTCGCGGTCTTTCGACAGATCGAACTTCGAAATCAGCTGCTTGGCGAGCGAGCCGCGCACGCCCTCGCCGATCAGCGTGTATTTGCCGAGCAGCGCCATGCCGCGGGC
>NZ_JBBEYH010000066.1:0-1110 GCF_050172695.1 Shinella sp. G-2
GCGTTGAAGCCGATGAAGACGGCGGCAAGGCCGACGAAGGAATGGAGCGCCGCGACGAGCTGCGGCATCTCCGTCATCTGCACGCGGGCGGCGACATAGGCGCCGAGCACCGCGCCGCCGGCAATCATCAGCACGACGATGAACCAGTTGCCGACGTCAGGCCCGAAGACCGTGGCAATGACGGCAAGCGCCATGCCGACGATACCGTACCAGACGGCGCGCTTGGCGCTTTCCTGGCCCGAAAGGCCGCCGAGCGAGAGGATGAAGAGAACTGCTGCCGCGATGTAGGCGGCCGAAACGATACCGATGGTCATGACAGTTTCCTCCCGCTCACGACTTCTGGAACATGGCGAGCATGCGCCGGGTGACGAGGAAGCCGCCGACGATGTTGATCGTGGAGATCAGCACCGAAAGCGCCGCCAGCACCACCACCAGCCAGCTACCCGAGCCGATCTGCAGGAGCGCGCCGAGGATGACGATGCCGGAGACGGCGTTGGTGACGGCCATCAGCGGCGTGTGCAGCGAGTGCGAGACGTTCCAGATGACCTGGAAGCCGACGAAGCAGGCAAGCACGAAGACGATGAAGTGGCTCATGAAGGCGGACGGCGCATAGGCGCCGACGATGAGCAGCAGCGCCGTTCCGACGGCGAGCAGCACCAGCTGGCTCTTGGTCTGCGCCTTGAAGGCTGCCGCTTCCGCGGCGCGCCTTTCCTCCGGCGTCGGCTCCTTCACCTTTTCCTTCGGCTTCTGCGCGGCGATGGCCGCGATCTTCGGCGGCGGCGGCGGGAAGGTGATCGCGCCGTCGAAGGCGACGGTCGCACCGCGGATGACGTCATCCTCCATATTGTGCACGACCGTGCCGTCCTTGCCGGGCGTCAGGTCGGCCATCATGTGGCGGATGTTCGTGGAATAGAGCGCCGAGGACTGCGCGGCCATGCGGCTCGGGAAGTCCGTATAGCCGATGACGGTGACGCCGTTCGGCGAAACGATCTTCTGGTCGGCGACCGTCAGGTCGCAGTTGCCGCCACGTTCGGCGGCAAGGTCGACGACGACGGAGCCCGGCTTCATCGCCGCGACCATGTCGGCCAGCCACAGCTTGGGCGCGTCGCG
>NZ_JBBEYH010000067.1:0-1094 GCF_050172695.1 Shinella sp. G-2
GCCATGACGGCGGGCTTTGAGACCAGGATGGAAATCATGAGCAGCAAGATCGTCCCCGTCATCATGGCCGGAGGCAAGGGCACGCGCCTTTGGCCGCTGTCGCGCGCCTCGGCCCCCAAGCAGTTCCTCGGCTTCCTCGGCGAGACCACGCTGTTCCAGAAGTCGCTCGCCCGCGTCGCCGATGCCGCGCTCTACGCCCCGCCCGTCATCGTCACCAATGCCGACTTCCGCTTCCTCGTCGCCGAACAGGCCCGCGCCGCCGGCGTCGCGCTGACCGCCATCCTGCTCGAACCCGTCGCCCGCAACACCGCCCCGGCGCTTGCCGCCGCCGCAAGCCTCGTCGCCCGCCTCCACGGCGAGGACGCCATCCTACAGGTGCTCGCCTCCGACCACGAGATCGAGGCCGACGATACCTATCGCGCCTGCATCGACAAGGCCGCCGCCGCCGCACGGGCCGGCCGCCTCGTCACCTTCGGCATCACCCCCACCGAGCCCGCCACCGGCTACGGCTATATCGAGACCGGCGAAGATCTCGGCAACGGCGCCCATGCCGTGCGCCGCTTCGTCGAGAAGCCGGATCGCGAGCGCGCCGAAGCCATGCTGGCGACGGGCGGCTATCTGTGGAACTCCGGCATGTTCATGCTGCCGGTCGGCCTCTTCCTGCGCGAGCTTCGCCAATACGCCCCCGAGGTGCTGGAGGCGGCGAGCGAGGCGGTGGCCAAGGCCCAGCACGACCTCGACTTCGAGCGGCTCGACGAGACGGCCTTCGCACGGGCGCCGGACATCTCCGTCGACTATGCCATCTTCGAGAAGACGCCGGTCGCCGCCGTCGTGCCGTCCCCCATCGCCTGGTCCGATCTCGGCAGCTGGGATTCCGTCTGGAAGACCGGCCGGCAGGACGACGCAGGCAATGTCGCCGAGGGCAGCGCCACGGTGCTCGACACGCGCAACTCGCTGGTCATCTCGCATGACATCCATGTCGCCGTGCAGGGCCTCGACAATGTCGCGGTCATCGCCAGCGAGGATGCGGTCTATGTCGGACGGCTGGAGGACAGCCAGAATGTCGGCAAGCTGGTCAAGCATCTCGCCGCGCT
>NZ_JBBEYH010000068.1:0-1040 GCF_050172695.1 Shinella sp. G-2
GCCGAGGTGTGTGGTCCTGGAATGAGATGGTGCGGATTAACTTTGAAGATTGACGGGTCTTTTGTCCAGGCGTCGCAGATGGCCTGATAGGGCGTTCGCCATCGCAGCGCCTTGAGGTGTTTGGCGAAGTTGTAAGCCGTGACGAAGGCCAGCACATGGGCCTTGAGACTTTCCAGATCGTCATATTGATAAAGCGTCCTTGATGGTGGCGTCCTTGATGGTGCGGTTCATCCGCTCAGCCTGGCCATTCGTCCAAGGATGGTAAGGCTTGGTCAGCCGGTGTTCGATACCGTTTGCGATACAGACGCGGTCGAAGATATGCGGACCGAGGAAGCGACGGCTGGATCCGGTACGGTTCTTGGGCAGGTCGGCGAAGGCCATGCCGTTATTGGTCAGCACGGTGTGTATCTGGCAGGGAAAGACCTCGATCACGTTGCGGAGGAAGGCTGCGCCCTCCATCTTTCCAGTGCAGTCGTGGAATTCGACATGGGTGAACTTGGAGACCCGGTCGATGGCGAGGAACATGATGAGCTTATCGTCGGCATGGCGTAACTCGCAACTGTCGATATGGACGTAACCGATCTCATCGCTTTTGAACCGCTTGCGCCGCTCCTCGACTTCCTCGACCGGCAGTCGGGATATGCCGTGACACTGGAGGCAGCGGTGCAGCGCGCTGCGACTGAGGTTGGGAATGGTATCGCGCAAGCAGCCCAACACATCATCCAGGGGCAGCAACGTCTTCTGCCGGAACGCCACGACGACGGCTTCCTCAGCCGCTGTCAGAACCGTGCTCTTGGGAGACTTGGGGCCCATGGGGGCATCGGCCGTCGTGGTCCGCCCGCACCACTTGGCCACTGTCTTAGGGTTCAGGCTGTAGCGGGCGGCAAGGGACCGGGTACTTTCTTTCGACGCTTGGAGCTCGGTTCGAAGACGTGGCGTCGTGCGGGCGCTGCCGTGAAGAAAACTTCCCACAATGCATCCTCCTCCTGACGACCAAGGATCAATGATGCACCGTTACACTCCGGGACCACACACCTAGG
>NZ_JBBEYH010000069.1:0-991 GCF_050172695.1 Shinella sp. G-2
CGCGCCGTGCTGGTCGAGACGGACGATGCCGTCGAGCCGCTGGCGGTCGCCAAGATCCTCAAGGGTGTGGCGGAGGCCGAACAGCCCGGCCTGATCATCGTCGGAAAGCAGGCGATCGACGACGATTCGAACCAGACCGGTCAGATGCTGTCGGCGCTGCTCGGCTGGCCACAGGCGACGTTTGCCTCGAAGGTTGAGATCGGCAACGGTTCGGCCGAGGTGACGCGCGAAGTCGACGGTGGTCTGCAGACCATCGCGGTCAAGCTTCCGGCCGTCGTCACCACGGACCTGCGCCTCAACGAGCCGCGTTATGCTTCGCTGCCGAACATCATGAAGGCGAAGAAGAAGCCGCTCGACAAGAAGTCGCCGGCCGATTTCGGCGTCGATACCGCCCCGCGCTTGAAGGTGCTGAAGACCGAGGAGCCGTCGGGCCGCAAGGCAGGCGTCAAGGTTAAGTCGGTCGCCGAGCTGGTCGAAAAGCTCAAGACCGAAGCCGGCGTGCTCTAAGGCGTTCATGCCCCGAAAAGTGGGAACCGGTTTTCGGACAAGGGCATGAACCGAAGGAATCAAGGGAGAACACAACCATGGCCATTCTTCTTCTGGCAGATCACGACACCGCAACCCTTTCCGACCAGACCGCCAAGGCGCTGACGGCAGCATCGAAGATCGGTTCCGACGTGCATGTGCTCGTCGCCGGCTCTGGTGCCAAGGCTGCGGCCGATGCGGCTGCAAAGCTCTCGGGCGTGACGAAGGTCCTGCTCGCCGACGATGCAAGCCTCGGCAACAACCTCGCCGAACCGCTGGCAGCGCTCATCGTGTCGCTTGCCGGCTCCTATGACGCCATCGTCTCGGCTGCGACCTCGGTCGGCAAGAACGTGCTGCCGCGTGTTGCTGCCCTGCTCGATGTCGCGCAGGTCTCGGAAATCGTCGAGATCGTCTCTGCCGACACGTTCAAGCGTCCGATCTATGCGGGCAATGCCATCCAGACGGT
>NZ_JBBEYH010000070.1:0-963 GCF_050172695.1 Shinella sp. G-2
CTTCGCATGCATGATGCGGCCGATGAGGTTCATGAGAACCTGGGCGGCCAGGATGGCGGTTCCGCCGGTATGGTCGTAGTCGGGCGCGACCTCGACCAGGTCGATGCCGACGATGTCGCCGCGCTTGGCCAGTGCCGCCAGGATCTCCAGCACTTCGTAATAGATGAAGCCGCCATGCGAGGGCGTGCCCGTGCCCGGCGCAATCGACGGATCGAAGCCGTCGATGTCGATCGTCACATAGTAGCGCGCACCGGCCGGGATACGGTCGACAACCCCGTCCGTGCCCAGCGCCCGGATCTGCCGAACCGACAGGATGTCGGAGCCCATCCTGCGGGCATCCTCGTAACCTTCCTTGGCCGTCGAGGAGACGTTACGGATGCCAAGCTGCGACAGGCCGCTGACATAGGACTTTTCCGCCGCGCGGCGCATCGGATTGCCATGGCCGTAGCGCACGCCGTGGCGCTCGTCGACGAAGTCGAGATGGGCGTCGATCTGCACGATATGGATCGGGCCGTTCTTCTCGCAGTCCTCGGCAAAGGCGTTGATGCAGGGGATGTTGACCGAATGGTCGCCGCCCAGCACCACCGGCAGTGCGCCGGCTTCCAGGATCTTGCGCACGCCGAACTCGATATTGGCATGGCTCTTCATCGTGTCGGTATGCACGATGTCGGCATCGCCGATATCGACGATGGAGACGTCGCCGCTCGGCAGGTAGGTGACGTCGTCCTCATGGTCGTAGGCGCCGCCATGGCCGAAGGAGAACAGGGTGGAGGCTTCGCGGATGGAGCGCGGTCCGAAGCGGGTGCCGGCGCGCCACTGGGTGCCGCAGTCGAAGGGCGCGCCAAGGATCGCGACATCCGCGTCGATGGCGTCCCAGTTCGGCTGGTAGGGATATTTGCCGAAGGTGCAGATGCCGACAAACGGCAGGTTCAAACGTCCGGTCTCGTACGAATTGCTGGTCAT
>NZ_JBBEYH010000071.1:0-930 GCF_050172695.1 Shinella sp. G-2
CTCGAAGGTCATCGTCGCCATCAACAAGGACGAGGAAGCGCCGATCTTCCAGGTCGCAGACTACGGCCTCGTCGGCGATCTCTTCGAGATCCTGCCGGAGCTCGAAAAGGCATTCTAGGTCTCAAAAGAAATAAGGGGTCAATCATGGACGTACGCGCCGCCGTAGCCGTTCAGGCCGGAAAGCCGCTTGAAATCATGACCGTGCAGCTCGAAGGCCCGCGCGCCGGCGAGGTGCTGGTCGAAGTCAAGGCGACCGGCATCTGCCACACGGACGACTTCACGCTGTCGGGCGCGGACCCGGAAGGCCTCTTCCCGGCCATCCTCGGCCATGAGGGCGCGGGCGTGGTCGTCGATGTCGGCCCCGGCGTCACCTCCGTCAAGAAGGGCGACCATGTCATCCCGCTCTACACGCCCGAATGCCGTGAGTGTTATTCGTGCCTGTCGCGCAAGACCAACCTGTGCACCGCCATCCGCGCCACGCAGGGCCAGGGCCTGATGCCCGACGGCACCTCCCGCTTCTCCATCGGCAAGGACAAGATCCACCACTATATGGGCTGCTCGACCTTCGCCAACTACACGGTCCTGCCCGAGATCGCGCTCGCCAAGGTCAATCCCGACGCCCCCTTCGACAAGATCTGCTACATCGGCTGCGGCGTGACGACCGGCATCGGCGCCGTCATCAACACGGCCAAGGTCGAGATCGGCTCGACGGCCATCGTCTTCGGCCTCGGCGGCATCGGTCTCAACGTGCTGCAGGGCCTGCGCCTTGCCGGTGCGGACATGATCATCGGCGTCGACATCAATCCTGACCGCAAGGCCTGGGGCGAGAAGTTCGGCATGACCCACTTCGTCAATCCGAAGGAGGTCGGCGACGACATCGTGCCCTATCTCGTCAACATGACGAAGCGGAACGGCGACCTGATCGGCGGG
>NZ_JBBEYH010000072.1:0-855 GCF_050172695.1 Shinella sp. G-2
CTAGGACGGATCGACATTCACTGCATCCATATCATCGCTGCGATGAGGTGAATGAAGCCCGAGAAATGGACCGCCCTGCGTTCGTAGCGGGTTGCGAAGCGGCGAAAGTGCTTCATTCGACCGAAGCAGCGCTCGATGCGGTTGCGATGTTTATAGGCGCGTTCGTCATGCGCAAGGATGATCTTGCGCGATCGGTTTGACGGGATGACGGCCTCGGCACCCATGGCGGCGATGACCTCCCGTAAGGCATTGCTGTCATAAGCCTTGTCTGCCAGAACAGCCTCGCCGATCTGACCTTCCAGAAGAGCCGGCGCCTGGGTGATATCGCCGACTTGGCCTGCGGTTACGATGAATCGCAGCGGCCGACCCAACGCATCGGCCAGCATGTGGATTTTGGTGGTCAGTCCGCCTCGGGAGCGCCCCAGCGCCTGATCCTTGGCCCCCCTTTTCCAGACGCTGCCTGCTGATGGGCACGAACGATCGTGCTGTCGATCATCAGATATTGATTGTCACGGTCGGCCGTCAGCGTCTCGAAGACCTGCTCCCATATGCCAGCATGGCACCAGCGGCTGAAGCGCTTATGCACACTCTTCCACTTGCCATAGCGCTCCGGCAGATCGCGCCAATGCGCACCAGAGCGCAGAACCCAAAGACAGCCATTGATAAACACGCGGTTGTCCGAGCCGGTCCGACCCGGATCGCCAGACTTGCCCGGCAGCAGCGATGCAATCCTTGCCCACTGCCCATCGTTCAACTCATAACGCTTTGCAGCCATCCAGCTTCTCCGTGTTCAACACGGTAACCTATGAATCAGCAATCAGCCGATTTGGGAATCTTGAATGTCGATCCGACCTA
>NZ_JBBEYH010000073.1:0-757 GCF_050172695.1 Shinella sp. G-2
CTCAGGCGATGCCGCCGAGGCAGACATACTTGATCTCGGTGAACTCCTCGATGCCGTACCTGGAGCCCTCGCGGCCGAGGCCGGAGAGCTTCACGCCGCCGAAGGGCGCTTCCGCCGTCGAGATCAGGCCAGTGTTGACACCGACCATGCCGTATTCCAGCGCCTCCGCCACGCGGAACACGCGCGACAGGTCCTTGGCGTAGAAATAGGACGCAAGGCCGAATTCCGTGTCGTTGGCCTGGGCGATGACGTCATTCTCGTCCGTGAAGCGGAAGAGCGGAGCGACGGGGCCGAAGGTCTCTTCCTTCGCCACGGCCATGTCCGGCGTCACGTCCGCGATCACGGTCGCCTCGTAGAAGGTGCCGCCAAGTGCATGGCGCTTGCCGCCCTGAACCACGCGGCCGCCCTTCTTCACGGCGTCGGAGACATGCTCCTCCACCTTTTCCAGCGCGGCGCTGTCGATCAGCGGACCGAGCACCACGCCCTCGTCGAAACCATTGCCGGTCTTCAGCTTGCCGACGGCGGCGGCGATCTTGTCGGAGAAGGCGTCATAGACGGCGTCCTGGACGTAGAGCCGGTTGGCGCACACGCAGGTCTGGCCGTTGTTGCGGAACTTGGCGATCAGCGCGCCCTCGACGGCCGCATCGAGATCGGCATCGTCGAAGACGATGAAGGGCGCGTTGCCGCCGAGTTCCAGGCCCAGCTTCTTGATGGTCGGCGCGCACTGCTTGTAGAGCTCGGCGCCGATTTCCGTCGA
>NZ_JBBEYH010000074.1:0-737 GCF_050172695.1 Shinella sp. G-2
TCCGCGACGGATGTCGCCGTCGAGATCGTCAACATGAACAAGTGGTACGGCGAATTCCACGTGCTGCGCGACGTCAATCTGAAGGTCATGAAGGGCGAGCGCATCGTCATCGCCGGTCCTTCGGGCTCCGGCAAGTCGACGATGATCCGCTGCATCAACCGCCTCGAGGAGCACCAGAAGGGCCAGATCGTCGTCGACGGCATCGAGCTGACCAACGACCTGAAGAAGATCGACGAAGTGCGCCGCGAAGTCGGCATGGTGTTCCAGCACTTCAACCTCTTCCCGCATCTGACGATCCTGGAAAACTGCACGCTCGCGCCGATCTGGGTGCGCAAGATGCCGAAGAAGGACGCCGAGGAAGTGGCGATGCACTATCTCAAGCGCGTCAAGATCCCCGAGCAGGCGCACAAATATCCGGGCCAGCTCTCGGGCGGCCAGCAGCAGCGCGTGGCGATCGCCCGCTCGCTGTGCATGAAGCCGAAGATCATGCTGTTCGACGAGCCGACCTCGGCGCTCGACCCGGAAATGGTCAAGGAAGTTCTCGACACCATGGTGTCGCTGGCCGAGGAAGGCATGACCATGCTGTGCGTGACGCATGAAATGGGCTTTGCGCGCCAGGTCGCCAACCGCGTCATCTTCATGGACCAGGGCCAGATCGTCGAACAGAACTCGCCGGCCGAGTTCTTCGACAATCCGCAGCACGAGCGCACCAGGCTCTTCCTCAGCCAGATCCTGCA
>NZ_JBBEYH010000075.1:0-726 GCF_050172695.1 Shinella sp. G-2
CAGATTGCCGAGAAGAAGGTATGCGCGCAACGGTCGTAGCGGGTTGCGATGCGCCGCCAGTCCTTGAGCTTTGCGAAGAGGTTCTCCACCTTGTGGCGCTGACGATAAAGCGCCTTGTCGTATGGATATGGTGCCTTCCTGCTGCGGCTGGATGGAATACAGGGTTCGATGCCCTTTGCCTGCAAGGCTTCCCGGAAGGTCTTGCTGTCATAGCCTCGGTCGGCAATCAGCGTCTTGGCCGGCGGCAAGCTATCCAGGACGAGGCGAGCGCCCCTGTGGTCGCTCATCTGGCCTTCGCTGAGCAGCATGAGGATCGGGCGTCCTTCGCCATCGCAGACGGTGTGAAGCTTGGAGTTCAACCCGCCTTTGGTTCGCCCGATACGACGGGGAACATCCCCTTTTTAAGCAGGCTCGCCGCGGTTCGATGGGCTTTCAGGTGCGTCGCGTCGATCATGATGCGTTCGGGCTTCGGACCGTCACCGGACAGGGCCACGAAGATACGGTCGAACACGCCCAGCCGGCTCCAGCGGATGAAGCGGTTATAGAGCGTCTTGTGCGGTCCGTAGTCCTTAGGCGCATCTTTCCATTGCAGGCCATGCTTGATGACGTAGACGATGCCGCTGATCACCCTGCGATCATCGACGCGGGGAACACCATGCGCCAAAGGAAAATACGGCGCGATCCGCGCCATCTGCTGTTCGCTCAGCAAAAACAAATCACTCATAA
>NZ_JBBEYH010000076.1:0-703 GCF_050172695.1 Shinella sp. G-2
GTTTTGCGAGGCGAACTCAAGACCGAGTTCGATATCGACAAGCTGCGCCCGGCGGTCTTCACGCTGATCGCTGTCGAGGAACCGGAAAACAGCCTCTCACCGCATTACCTTGGACGTGTGGTCGCCAGTCTGTCCGCATTCTCCAAGGGACAGGATACCCAGGCGGTTCTGGCAACCCACTCGGCATCGATCATGCGCCGCATCGATCCGAAGCTCGTTCGGTATCTTCGGCTTGCCGCCGATCGCACCACACGGGTTAGGACCATCCAGCTCCCCGACAGCGAAAAGGATGCCGATGCGTTCAAGTTCGTGCGCGAAGCCGTACAGGCGTTCCCCGAACTTTATTTTTCCCGCTATGTCGTCCTTGGCGAGGGCGACAGCGAGGAGGTGGTTCTACCGCGCGTGATCAGCGCCATGGGCACCAGGATCGATGATGCCTCCATCTCGGTCGTGCCGCTTGGCGGACGGCATGTCAACCATTTCTGGCGCCTGCTGCACGGGCTCGAAATCCCCTTCGTCACTCTTCTTGATCTGGATCTTGCCCGTCACGACGGCGGCTGGGGTCGGGTTCGATATGCCTGCCAGCAACTGCTTGCTTATGGCGACGTAAAAAAGACTGCGCTGACACCCGACCATATCAAGAACATGACAGCGTGGGACGCTGAACCTCGACTGTTGAAAGATACCGGGAAATGGTTGTCCT
>NZ_JBBEYH010000077.1:0-683 GCF_050172695.1 Shinella sp. G-2
GCTGCTTCAACAGGGTGCGGTGAAGGACGACGTACCGGTGCTCTTCACCGGCTCGGGCGAGGCGGAGGCGATCAAGCTCTTTGCCAACACCTATCTCGCCATGCGCGTCGCCTATTTCAACGAGCTCGATTCCTACGCCATGACGCATGGCATCGACACCCGGCAGGTCATCGAGGGTGTCGGGCTCGATCCGCGCATCGGCCAGCACTACAACAATCCCTCCTTCGGCTATGGCGGCTACTGCCTGCCGAAGGATACGCGACAGCTTCTGTCCAATTTCAGCGACGTGCCGCAGAACCTCATCCGCGCCATCGTCGATGCCAATACGACGCGCAAGGATTTCCTCGCCGCCGATATTGCCGGGCGCGATCCCGAGGTCGTCGGCGTCTACCGTCTCGCCGTGAAGAAGGGTTCGGACAATATCCGCGAATCCTCCATCCAGGGCATCCTGCAGCGCATCACGGCGCGAGGAATTCCGGTAATCGTCTACGAGCCGGACCTTGCGGAGGACACGGTCTTCCGCTCGGAAATCGTGCGCGATCTCGCGGAGTTCAAGCGCCGCGCCGACGTCATCATCGCCAACCGGCGTTCGCAGGAGCTCGATGACGTCGCGGAGAAGATCTATACGCGCGACGTCTTCGGACGGGACTGATCAGGCGAGCCAGGCCGGCAGGCGTGGCGGC
>NZ_JBBEYH010000078.1:0-678 GCF_050172695.1 Shinella sp. G-2
CCAGACGGTTCAGTCGACCGATGCGAAGAAGGTGATCACCGTGCGCACGGCGTCCTTCGCCGCAGCGGGCGACGGCGGCAGCGCCGCGGTCGAGACCATCCCGGCCGCAGCGAACCCCGGCCTTTCCAGCCACGTCAAGGACGCACTCTCCTCGTCCGACCGTCCGGAACTGACGTCTGCGAAGATCATCATCTCGGGCGGGCGGGCGCTCGGCTCGTCGGAGAAGTTCCAGGAGGTCATCCTCCCGGTCGCCGACAAGCTGGGTGCTGCCGTCGGTGCAAGCCGCGCCGCCGTCGATGCGGGCTATGCGCCGAACGACTGGCAGGTGGGGCAGACGGGCAAGGTGGTCGCACCGCAACTCTACATCGCCTGCGGCATCTCGGGCGCGATCCAGCATCTTGCCGGCATGAAGGACTCGAAGGTCATCGTCGCCATCAACAAGGACGAGGAAGCCCCGATCTTCCAGGTCGCAGACTACGGCCTCGTCGGCGATCTCTTCGAGATCCTGCCGGACTTGCAGAGGGCGCTCTGAGCGACATGGCGGAACTCCCCGAACGCGAGAGCATGGAATTCGACGTGGTGATCGTCGGCGCGGGACCGGCCGGCCTTTCGGCCGCGATCCGGCTGAAGCAGGTCAATCCTGACCTGACGGTCGTCGTGCTGGAAAAGGGCTCGGAA
>NZ_JBBEYH010000079.1:0-652 GCF_050172695.1 Shinella sp. G-2
TCACCGTCGCCGAAACCGAACGCCGCGACGAAGTCGGCGGCATGGCCCGCGCCGTCCAGGTCTTCAAGGACAACGGCCTGCGCACCCGCTCCCTCGAAGCCTCCTCCCAGGCCGAACGCTCCGCAGCCGAAGCCGAGCGCGAACGCACCCTCGAAGTCGACCGCGTGCGCGCCGCCGCCATGGCCCAGGCCACCGGCGGTCTTGCCGAAGGCCTCAAGCGCATGGCCGGCGGCGATCTCGCCTGCGAACTCACGCAGTCCTTCTCTCCCGAGTTCGAGAGCCTGCGCCAGGACTTCAACGCCGCCGTCTCCCAGCTGCGCACCACGCTGCAGTCGGTCTCCGAAGCCACCGGCTCCATCGACAGCGGCTCGCGCGAGCTGAGCCAGGCCGCCAACGACCTGTCCCGCCGCACCGAGCAGCAGGCCGCAGCCCTCGAGGAGACCGCCGCCGCCCTCGACGAGATCACCGCCAACGTCTCGCAGTCCACCAAGCGCGCCGAGGAAGCCCGCAACAAGGCCTCCGAGGCCAATTCCTCCGCGCATCATTCGGTCAAGGTCGTCTCCGACGCCGTCGCCGCCATGCAGCGCATCGAGGCTTCCTCGGGCCAGATCTCCAACATCATCGGCGTCATCGACGAGATCGCCTTCCAGAC
>NZ_JBBEYH010000080.1:0-636 GCF_050172695.1 Shinella sp. G-2
CCCGCCGATCAGGTCGCCGTTCCGCTTCGTCATGTTGACGAGATAGGGCACGATGTCGTCGCCAACCTCCTTCGGGTTGACGAAGTGGGTCATGCCGAACTTCTCGCCCCAGGCCTTGCGGTCGGGATTGATGTCGACGCCGATGATCATGTCCGCGCCGGCAAGGCGCAGGCCCTGCAGCACGTTGAGGCCGATGCCGCCGAGACCGAAGACGATGGCCGTCGAGCCGATCTCGACCTTGGCCGTGTTGATGACGGCGCCGATGCCGGTCGTCACGCCGCAGCCGATGTAGCAGATCTTGTCGAAGGGGGCGTCCGGATTGACCTTGGCGAGCGCGATCTCGGGCAGGACCGTGTAGTTGGCGAAGGTGGAGCAGCCCATATAGTGGTGGATCTTGTCCTTGCCGATGGAAAAGCGGGAGGTGCCGTCGGGCATCAGGCCCTGGCCCTGGGTGGCGCGGATGGCGGTGCACAGGTTGGTCTTGCGCGACAGGCACGAGTAGCACTCACGGCATTCGGGCGTGTAGAGCGGGATGACATGGTCGCCCTTCCTGACGGAGGTAACGCCCGGGCCGACATCGACGACAATGCCCGCGCCCTCATGGCCGAGGATGGCCGGGAAGAGGCCTTCCGGGTC
>NZ_JBBEYH010000081.1:0-550 GCF_050172695.1 Shinella sp. G-2
TCGGTCTTGAAGGCACCGGTAAAGGTGGTGGTGAGCGTTGTCGAGCCCTGTTTCTGGATGCCGCGCATGGCCATGCACATATGCTCGGCCTCGATCATCACGGCAACGCCGCGCGGGTTCAGCGTTTCGTCGATGGACCTGGCGATCTGCGCCGTCATCGTCTCCTGCGTCTGCAGGCGGCGGCCGAATATCTCCACCACGCGGGCGATCTTGGACAGGCCCAGCACCCGGCCGTTCGGCAGATAGGCGACATGCGCCTTGCCGATGATCGGCACCATGTGGTGTTCGCAGTGCGAGAAGAAGGGAATGTCCTTCACCAGCACCATGTCGTCGTAGCCGGCAACCTCCTCGAAGGTGCGGCCGAGCACGTCCTCGGCGGCAAGATCGTAGCCGGAGAAGAGTTCGCGATAGGCTTTCGCCACGCGCTTGGGTGTATCGAGCAGGCCTTCGCGCTCCGGGTCGTCGCCGGCCCAGCGCAGGAGAACGCGGACGGCGTCTTCCGCCTCCTTCTGGGAGGGGCGGCTCGACGGATCATCGACACGCGGAAAAT
>NZ_JBBEYH010000082.1:0-505 GCF_050172695.1 Shinella sp. G-2
TTCGCCAGGCAGCCCTTGTCGGCCAGCGCTGGATTGAAGCGGATGGCAGCGGCATAGCGGTGAAGAACCCGGCGACGGGCGAACTGGTCGGCTACGTGCCGAAGCTCGGCGCGAAGGAAACGAAGGAAGCGATCGACGCGGCCGCCGAAGCCCAGAAGGGCTGGGCCGCCCGCACCGCCAAGGAACGCTCGGCCGTGCTGCGCAAGTGGTTCGAGCTGATGATCGAGAACAAGGACGATCTCGGCCGCATCCTGACGATGGAACAGGGCAAGCCCCTGGCGGAAGCCACTGGCGAGATCGTCTATGGCGCCAGCTTCGTCGAATGGTTCGCCGAAGAAGCCCGACGCCTCTATGGCGACATCGTGCCCGGACACCAGAAGGACAAGCGCATCCTCGTGATGAAGCAGCCGATCGGCGTCGTCGCGGCCATCACGCCCTGGAACTTCCCCAATGCCATGATCACCCGCAAGGCCGGCCCGGCCTTCGCCGCCGGCTGCGCCATGGT
>NZ_JBBEYH010000083.1:0-503 GCF_050172695.1 Shinella sp. G-2
TCGGCCTCGGGGTGCAGACCGGAGCCCTGCGAGCGCAGGTTCAGGATATCGCTCTCCGCGGCCGTCCGCAGAACGGCAGCACCGCCCGCAACCGGACCGTCGTCATAGAAGCGGATCGCGCCACCGATGGCGACACTCTTGCTGTCGACGTCGCCGTCATAGTCCTTGACGGTCACGACAGCGTCCACGAGACCCGTCAGGTCGACAAAATCATTGTGATCGCCGGTGTTGGGATGCTCGATCGCCTGGTACTGCGCGACCGACACGCGGCCGTCGCTGTCGATATGCAGTGCGAACACCAGCGCACCCGAGGCATCCACGCCCTTCACGATGCCATTGGCACCCATGACAAGCGTGATCGCGCCGCCCGCCGTCGAAGACAGGCTCGTCGCGCCGTCCACGGCGGTGATCTTCAGGCTCATCGTGCGCGTCACCGCGTCATCGGCGCCGCCCGTTACCGACGTATCGACGAGATCGGCGCGGCCGAAGCCAAGCGCCGTGCC